>NYUD01000070.1 GCA_002683825.1 Planctomycetota bacterium | reverse complement strand
CCGGGGAACAGGGTGGTCAACTCGACCGTCACCGGCGAGATGGCCGTCATGGGGAAACCGTGGCGCGCCGAGGTGTTGGGCGTCGCCGTGAAGGTGTCCGCATAGTAGAGGTTGGCCCAGGTCGCACCGTCGGTGACGTCCACGCTCATCCAGTCGTTGAAGCTCGAGTTCGCCGCTTCGTTCCGCAAGAACGCCGCGTCGAAGGAAAGCTCGGACTGGCCGCCGGCGTAGAAGAAGCTCTGCGAGATGCCCGCGCCTCCGGAGGGCGGCGTACCGGCGCCGCCGGGGTTGGACGGTCCGCTGGCATTGTTGGCGCTTTCCGCATCCACCTCGACCCAGTTCGTCCCATGGGTCGGCATGCCGCTGTCGCTGGCCGTGCCCGCAGGGTTCACGAGGTGACCCGTACCGAAGTCGACGGTCCAGGGCGTCGTCGGCGTCGTGCCGGCCGTCTGGCTTTCGAAGCTGCCGTCGGAAATGCCCGGCGTCGGCGGAGGGATGACCTGGATGTAGTTGGTCTTGGATTCGGTGTCGGAACCGATCGCGTCGTTGACCGTCAGCGAAACCGTGTAGCTGCCGACCGCCGAGTACGTGTGCGTCGGGTTCTCGAGAGTCGACGTGCCGCCGTCCCCGAAGCTCCAGCTGAAGCTCGTGGCGGAAACGCTCGAGGCATCGGTGAACGCGACCGTCAGCGGCGCGAGGCCGGTGGTCGGGGTTCCCGAGAAGTTTGCGGTCGGAGGAACGGGGCCGCTCGCGCCGTTGTAGATGACCAGCGCAAAGTCCTGATCGGTGCTGTCGCCGTTGCCCGGGACGCCGTCGCCGGCGATCGAAGCCGCATCGACGGTCACCGTGAAGGAGCCGGAGGTTCCGGCCGGGAGGAAGACCGATTCGGTGTTGTTACGGATGTCGGCCGAGCCGCCTGTCGTCGAGTTGGCACCGGAGAAGACGTTACCGAGGAAGGTGCTTCCGCCGACGCTGACCTCGAGGTTGAGATCGTTGACCCAGGGAGCGCCCGTGGTCGAACCGGGAACGTCCGTCCACACCAGGGTGACGCGGAACGGCGCACCGGTGTTGTTGACGTTGCCGCTGACGGAGTGGGAGGCACCGCTGGCGCTGAGGACCACCGTTTGATCGACGAGGATGCGTGCTTCGCTGTCGAAGGCACGACCGAGATCCATGAGGCCCATCCCCTGGCTGTTGCTCGGGAGCGTGTCGTTGGCGCCGACGCCTGTCATGTATTCGCTGGAGTTGGTGAGCACCGCCTTTGCCATCGCGGGGGAGGGAGCGCTCAGTCCGTCGTTCAGGAAGTCCTGATAGACGAGTGCCGCACCGCCGGCGAGGGCCGGCGTGGAGTGGCTCGTGCCGCTGGACCAACCGTAAAGCGTCGAGCCCGACGGCCAGAAGGCGTTGCAAACGCTCGAACCGTTGTAGTTCGATTGCGGAACCCCGGCCTGGACGTGGGTGCCGGGAGCGACGATCTCGGGTTTCCAGCGACCGTCACCGCCACCGGAGTTGACCGGGCCGCGGCTGGAAAAACCGATGATGTCGCGCAGATCGTTGGCCCCGGAGTTGCCGACGGCGCAACCGTCCGTACCGGTCTGGCGCCAGTTCTCCGAAGCGCCGACGGTGATGATGTTCTTGGCCGTGCCCGGCGTGGAGACCGTGTTCGAACCCGAGCCTGAGTTCCCCGCGGCGAAGAGGACCAGGAGCTCCTGGTTGCCGCCCGTTCCGCTCTGCGCGTCGCGCGTGAGCACGTCGTATTCCTGGGAGTTCGAGTCGTAGTCCGGAATCGGGGCCCCACCGCTCGTGAAGCCCCAGGAGTTGGTGGAGATTCGCGCTCCGCTCGAATAGGCGCTCGATTCCCAGCTGCTGGGACTCGATCCACCGCCGCCGAAGATCGCCGTCGATCCAACGTGCGCCCACGGCGCGATACCGAGGCCGTAGTTGAAGCCGTTGGCGTCTTCCAGCGTCGAACCCGAACCGTTGTTGAAGCCGGCGACGATGTGTGCGTTCAGGAAGCCGTGACCGCCCTGTGCGCCGCCTTGGCTCGTCGGGTTCAGCGCGAATTCGATGCGCCCGCTGGCGAGGTCGGGGTGACCCGTGAGCGAGGTCGCGTCGTCGACGACGTTGACCGAGAAGCTCGAGAACTGGGAGGAGTTGAATCCCATGGCGGCCAGCCACGCGAGGTAGCCGGGGGACGTCGGCGCAGCACCGGAGATGTTGCCGGCGACGATTTGCCCCTGTGCTTCGTCGTTCGTGACACGGTGTCCGAAGGGTTCGAGTCCGAAGATGCGGGGGTGGGCGCTCAGGGTCTCGAAAAAGACCGGGTGCAACAATGCTCGCACGTTGAAGTACCGGCCGACCTTGTTGACTTCCAGCATCTCGTCGGCCATCAGGGCGATCTCGTCGACGATGGCTCGCACGCCACCGCCGTCGATCACCTGAAGCGTGACGCGCAACGGTTCGTTCCGCTGCTCGCGAACGGCGCGGCGCAGGTCCGGATGGACCCGGAAGCCGGGCTCGTAGATACCGACGAATTGCACGTGGTCGGATGAGTCGCGCATCTCTTCCAGGGCGTCAACAACACTCGGACGCGCCTGAACGACGAAGGCGTTCATCGGAACGTGGTGAACGAGTTGCGCTCCGACGGCCTTCAGCTCGTCGATCCACTCGTCGCGAACGGGACCTTCGAACTGAACGACGTAGAGACCTGCACCGGCATACAGGCGGCGGTCTAGCGGGTCGGATAGACGCTCCCCGGGACCGAGCTTTGAGAGCGTCGCCTCCGGTCGTCTCGTGTTGAGGATCCAGCCGTTGAAGAGCACGAGGTCTTGTTCATCGCTGAACTCATAGCCCGCTTGCTCCAGCGCCAGGTGCCCGCCGAAGGGGCGTTCATCGACGATCAAGAGCGTGCGCCGACCGTAGTCGTAGCTGCGAACCAAGGCGCCGCGACCGAGCAGTTCTCCCCATGTGTTCGTGTCGTCCGAACGAATCCAGATCTTGTGCAGCGGGCCTTCGCCGAAACGGAGGCGGGGCAAGGCCCCGACCTGGGGAAGGCGGTTCGTCGTGCTTGCCGACTGTGGGTCGAGCAGGGGCGGCGAGGAATCCCGACAGGGCTCGAGCGTCCGTAGAGGCGCTCCCGGAGCCGGTCGGATCATGAGGGACGCGAGAACAGCAAAGATCGGGATCCAACGGCGAAGCATGGTTGCTCTCCGAATAGATTGCCAGGGGGGGCGATGGGGGGGATGGATGGGCGGCTCGGCCGGCGAGCCACCCACACGTTAGGGCCGAGACGGGAATGTCGCCAGGCCTCTAGGGATCCAAAAACTACATTCGAAGGAAGATAGGCGGGAGTCTTGGCGAAAGTATGGCCGGGATGTGACCGCGTGCTTTTTCCTCCCAAGTTTCCCCTCGGAATGTAGTTCTTGGATCCCTGGGGGCGTATTCGCCGCCCCGAACTCGCGAGCAACTCCGGACGTCGCCGGCGCTTCTGAACGTGCCCGCAAACGTCTTCCGGAGGCCATCGCGCCACCGTCTTCCCTCCCGGCTCCGATGCGGTCACAGGTTTGCGTCGTAACCGTCACGGATGCGCGAACTTACAACGACCGTGAACGGCCGCCTGAGGCCGAATCCCCCGTTCCGAACCCTGCTCTTGTGCGTTTCAGGCCGGATCGGTGGGCATCGGCAAGACGCGATCGCGTATCCGCTGAAGGAGAACCGGATTCTCCACGAAACGAGTCTGAGGGCCGCCGGGGACCGGGAACGTACGACTCATTGTTGCTGATGGAGCGGCGCACCGTGCGGCCTCCCCCCGAAGCCCGCAAGCACTGCCGACACCATCGAGTTTCGCGACAACGAGGCGCAGATGCAGGGAGACGGGATGCGCGTCCGGGGGGCTCAACCGAACCCGAGGTCCAGCTTGGAATCATGCTTTCCCGGGCCCGCGCCGCCGGACCGCCATTGTTCGGAGGTGTACGACGACGTCACCCGTCCAGACCCGTTTCCTCGCGAAATCCCGACTCACCCGTACGCAGTGTATTATTCGCCGGATGTCGCCTACGTTTCTACCCATATCCCTCTTGCTCTGCGTATCGCCGTCAGCGTTCTTTGAAGACTTCGATGATGCGCTACCCAACATCGTGCTCATCGTCTCCGACGACGCCGGATACGCCGATTTTTCTTTTCAGGGCAGCGAGGCGATGCGCACACCGCACATCGACTCGATCGCTGCGCGCGGAGTTCGGTTCGCGCAGGGCTATGTCACCGCATCGGTGTGTAGTCCCTCACGAGCTGGGCTCTTGACCGGACGCTACCAGCAGCGCTTCGGCCACGAGCACAACTTCCCATCGAATTCCAAGGAGTCGATCGGTCTGCCTGTCGAGGAACGAACTCTCGCGGATGCTCTCGACGAGAGCGGCTATCGAACGATCGCCATGGGCAAGTGGCACCTGGGCTACGGGCCGGCCCTGCATCCTCTCGAGCGCGGTTTCGATGAATTCTTCGGATTCCTGCAAGGCTCGCGCAGCTACTGGCCCATCCAAGGCACTCCCCGCAATCGCCTGCAACGCGACGGCGATGCGGTCGAGGAGGACTTCGCCTACATGACCGATCTTCTGGGTGCAGAGGCCGCGCGTTCCATCGAGCGCTGCTCCGAAGAACCCTTCTTCCTGTATCTATCTTTCAATGCCGTGCACACACCCATGCACGCGCTGGAAGGTGACCTTCTGGAGGTCCGGGGGCCGACCGATCGGCGACGCAGAATACTTGCCGCCATGACCGCCGCGCTCGACCGCGCGGTCGGAAGGGTGCTCGAAGCGCTGCGCTCGAACGACCTGGATGAGCGTACCCTGGTCGTGTTCGTGAACGACAACGGTGGCGCCTGGAACAACTCTTCAAGCAACGCGCCGTTGCGGGGAACCAAGGGTACTCCTTTCGAAGGAGGCATCCGCGTGCCCTTCTTGATGCAATGGCCGGACGTCTTGCCGGGCGGCGTGACCTACGACAAACCGGTGAGCACCCTGGACATCTTCGCCACCGTAACGGCCGCCGTCGGAAGTCCCGCTCCCGAACGCCCCCTTGACGGCGTAGATCTCGTTCCCTTCCTCACCGAGCGCACGGACGCGCCCCACCGCGAACTCTTTTGGCGCCGCAAGAAGAATTTTGCCGCGCGCGTCGATGACTGGAAGCTCGTCGTCTACAAGGCAAAGCCGGCGATGCTCTTCAACATTCTCGCCGATGAGCGCGAGGAACACGACCTCGCCGGACAACATCCCGACGTCGTCGAACACCTCTCGGCACGCTACGCTGCCTGGGAGGCCGAGATGATCCCGCCGCGCTGGGCGTCGAGCGCCGTCGACCCCAAACCGGGCCGGTAGGGCCGACACGAGGGTGCAGAGGAGGGGCGTCTCGGAGCGCTTGGTGTCCAGACCTCGAATCCTCAGCCGTTCTCCGGGGGAAGGCCGGGCCGACGGAGATCCTGTGGGGTAGGAGACTCAAACGGATCCGAACGCCTTCCTTTGTTAACGCTTTCTCTTATCTAAAGGAGGAGGTTTGTGAGTGGTTGGGATGTGGGGTGTGGGCATCGACTCCCGGGCCCGTCAGGGCCCATTTTCGGTGGTTTCCGCCGTCTGTGTGCCGTACGAGTCGGATTCCCGCCGGCCACGCTCACGCGCAGGACGCAATTCCAGAGGCCCTCCGGCGCCTGCGCCCCCCGGCGCGCCTGGGCCCGCTCGGGCGTGACGCGCGGGGGGTCGAGCCCGCCCAAACCCGCTAAGCTGCACCCATGAACCCCTTCGTCTCCAGCGTACTTGTGATGGCCCTCCCTCCCCTCATCTCGACGGCGACTGCCGACGGCCGGACCGACGATTATCTCGCTGGTGAAGTTCGCGTCGACGGGAAGAGCTACCCCTACCTCCTGCTACCACCCGCCGAGATCGTCGAGGGAAAGCGCTATCCGTTGGTGCTCTTCCTGCACGGTGCCGGCGAGCGCGGGGACGACAACGAATTGCAGAAGATGCACTTCCCCGAACGCATGGCGGGCACCGAGTACCGCGAGCGCTATCCCTGCTTCGTTCTCGCGCCCCAGTGCCCGAAGAACCAACTCTGGGCGGAGATCGACGGGTCGAACCCGAGGTTCAGGTCACTCCCCTCGCCACCCATGGACGCGGCGATCGCCGCACTCGAGGAGGTCGTACGAGCCCACCCGATCGACCTCGACCGCATCATTTTGACCGGGCTGTCGATGGGCGGCTACGGAACTTTCGACCTCGCAGCTCGCCACCCGGAGTGGTTCGCGTCGGCCGCCGCCATCTGCGGCGGAGCTGACATGCGGACTGCCGCGCGCTTCGCGGGCCTTTCGCTACACGTCTGGCACGGCGGCGCGGACGGAGTCGTTCCGCCGACCCGCTCTCGAGAGATGGTGGATGCGGTGCGCGCTCTGGATCTGGAGGTCGAATACACGGAGATACCCGGAGTCGGCCACAACTCGTGGATCCAGGCCTACGGCGAGAGCGGCTGTCTCGATCCGCTCTTCGCCGCGAGGAGGGCCCCGGCGAGGATTCAGGCCGCCTCCGCATCGCTCCTCGCCCGCGCGGTCGCGCCCGAGGAGCGAGTGGCCTTCCTCGGCGACTCGATCACGCAGGCCGGAAACCGCCCGGGTGGCTACGTGGACATCGTCCGCAGCGTGCTCACCGAGCGGTGCCCCGAGTCGAAAGTCATCCCGGCCGGCATCAGCGGCCACAGGGTTCCCGACCTACTGGCGCGCTTCCACTCCGACGTGATCGACAAGGGGGCAACCCTCGTCTTCGTCTACATCGGCATCAACGACGTGTGGCACTCGCAGTCGGGCCGCGGGACGGGCGTTGACGAGTACGAGAAGGGACTCCGCACGCTCGTGCGTGAACTGCGCGCCTCGGGAGCGGACGTGGTCCTCGCCACACCGAGCGTGATCGGGGAACGGCCGCAGGGTGAGAACCCCCTGGACGAGATGCTGGAGGAGTACTCGGCACTGTCCCGCAAGGTCGCCTCCGAAGAGGGTGCAACCCTCTGTGACCTGCGCCGCGCCTTCCAGGATCACCTGCGCGTATTCAACCCCGGCGCCCGGGACAAGGGCGTACTCACCAGCGACGGGGTGCACCTCAACAGCGCGGGCAACGTGTTCGTGGCGACCGAGGCGACGCGGGCGCTGCGGCGAGCAGTGCTCCTTCGCGGGCAGGACTAGCCGGATCGCCTGCCCCGGCGCAGGGTCCACGCGGCAGTCGCAAGGGACACGGTGAAAGCCACCGCGTACACGGCTCGCCACACGATCCGAGTACCGCCGTCCATGGGCTCGAAAGTGGCGACGAATCCCAGGGCCGAAAACGCAGCCACCCCGAGGAGAACGAGGAGTGTGATGATCTTCATGTGTTCTTCTGCGCAACCCTTCCCGCCGCCCTCGCCCCCCGTGCACGACGCACCCTTTCGACGAGGGTAGAGGACGGGCCAGCAGGTCGCCAGGGGTACGGGTTCTCCACGCGCCTCGCTACGAATTAGGCCGTAGAGCCTACCTATATAAACGCATAAACTCTCTTTATGTATGCACTTACGATTAGAAGAAAACTACCGATAGGGGGAAAGGGTCCGGGCAACATCGGCTAAAATGCAATCTTCTAAGACGCTGTCATTCTCCCCGTTCGTGACCGCGTCCGAGTAGAGCAGGAGGAGTAACACACGTTTGATCTGATCTTCAACTTGGTATCGGGACCCTCGTTGTTTTTGGCGCTCTCCCTCGGTCCTACGACCGTGGCAACGGTTCCCCGGCCGATACCGCAGCAACCTCCCGGCTTCACGGGTGAGGGTTTCCTTCTTTCGAAGAACCCTGACTTCTCGACGGACGATCGGACGTTCACCCGCACCGACAGGATTTACATCCTCGTCTGGAGCGACCAGATCGAGGTCGACACCCTTGACAAGAGCTTCTTCAGCCTTGCGGACGACCCCGGGAACAGCGTCCGGCAACCGCTGGTCCCCAGACCGGATGGCTCGTTTCGCGCCTCCTTCGCTCTCGCCGACCTACCCAGTGAAATGGAGAGCTGGAACTGGAGGGCCCGGCTCGAAGATCGTGCAAACAACCGCTTCCGCCCATCGGCGACGATCACCGTGACCCCGTCGGGGCCGGTGGCGGCCCCGGTAGCGGACTTCGCCGCGAATCCCACCAGCGGCGAGGCGCCGCTGAACGTCGGCTTCAGCGACCTGTCGAGCGAAACCCCCACAGCCTGGGCATGGAACTTCGGCGACGGCGCGACCTCGACGCTTCAAAACCCCACCCACGTCTACTCGACCGCAGGCACCTTCACCGT
>NYUD01000069.1 GCA_002683825.1 Planctomycetota bacterium | reverse complement strand
CGGCAGGCGGAGGAGGAGGCCCGCCAGTCCCATAGGGAACGCCGTCGGGCGGTGGCCGATCACCTCACGATCATCGCGGTCTTTGCGGCAGGCGACCTTCTCCACGGCTGGGGCGGAGGGCTCAGTTTCTTTACCGCGCTGTGCCTGGGAGCCTTCCTGGGGGGACTGATACTCCTGCTGGAGGCGCCGCGGGCCTTTGCCGCCGTGATGGGGGGGGCGGCCCTTTTCCTGCACCAATGGCTCGTTCGCGGTGGGCTTTCGATCGCTGAGGCCGCGATGTTGTTGCCATTGCTCGCGATCTTGTGGCTCGTGGGGCGGCGTCGCGAGCTGCTGCATTGAGTTCTTCTTCCCGCGGCCCCTACACCGTTCGGTAAAGGATCTTCCGGGCCCTGCTCTCCGGATCCTCCGTTTGAGTGAGAGTGCGGAAGACGTCCTCCAGTGGGCCGTGCTGCCCCGAGCTTTGACGAAGCTCGTCGATGCTGCCGGTCGCGCGGAGTTTACCGTCGGCCAGCACGGCGATTCGATCGCAGACACGTTCGACAACTTCGAGCAAGTGGGAGGTGTACAAGACCGCTCCCACTTCACGCGCCCAGCCCTTCAGGAGCGCTTTGACGACTCCGCTTGTCGGAGCATCGAGTCCGGAGAGCGGTTCGTCCAGCACCAGGAGTGGCGGGCGTGCGAGCAGAGCGCAGGCCAAGGCTGCTTTCTGCCTCATGCCGCGGGAGAAATCGCCGACCGGATCGTCACCCCGATCCAGCAGTTCAAGAGCCTCGAGTAGGCGATCCGTCTCTTTCCGAATCGGGACCTCGTCGATTCCGTGGAGCCGCCCGACGAGCCGCAGGTGCTGGCGTGGCGAGAGGTTCGCATAGAGCGGCGCCCCGTCGGGTACGTAGCCCAAGAGGCGCCGTGCGGAAAGGGGATCCGCCCGAAGGTCGAAGCCGCCGATCGTGGCGCGACCCTCGCTGGGCGCCAGCAGCCCGCACAGGATTCGTAGAGCTGTTGTTTTTCCCGCGCCGTTCGGACCCACCAGACCCAGCACCTCGCCTCGACGCACCTCGAGATTCAGGTCGGAGAGAGCTTCGCGATCTCCGTAGCGCTTCGTGACTCCTTCAAAGCCAGCCAGCATGGAGTTTCGGGCCTGGTTTCGTGTTACGAGACGACCTCGACCGGAATTCCGGTCTTGGAGGTGACCAGCTCAGCGATCTCGCTCATCCGTGTCTTGGTGATGGGCCTTCGCTGCTTGTCCTTCGGTTTGGCCGGTGTCGTGATACGCACGCCCGCAGGCTTGATCGAAGTCAGGTGGCGGATCCAGGCGCGAACTTCCGTTTCCTTCGAGTTGTCGATCTTGCCGCGTACAAAACTAGCCTGGACAATCAGGCGTTCGTTTCCGAGGCGGGGCAAAAGCCCGACCACATCCTTGAAAACCTGAGGTTTTTCGCCGGTCAATGCGCAGAAAACCTTTTGCGTTCCCGCCTCGAGCCGGACATTCGGCTGGTCGTAGAAAGAAAGGGCGTGCCGCGTCTGTGCGAGTTCGAGATGGGGGACATCGGAGACCAGATACAGCTTCGCCCTGGGGAAATGCTTGTTCTGAAGCTCGCGAATGTTCTCGCTGATCTCGTGAAACTCCGGGTGGCAGGTTGGATCCTGGGAACCCGCCACGACGACCACGGACTGGATTTTCTCGCCTTCTCTCGAAAGTTCGATCAAGCGCCGGGCCACGGCCGTCACCACGACGGCCTGGGAGGGAAAACGATGGGCCCGGACGGTCTCCACCGTCGGACGGACCACCAAGGCCTTACCAAAACGTTCGTGCTCCAGGGGACCCTGGATCACCTCCGCCTGCAATTGAGCAATCATGTTGCGCTATCGATATAGTCAGCGACCGGTCCAACAGGCTATTGCGGAAGCGATGCTCCCCACTTCTCTCGAGACCGATCTTTTGAGCGGACGCGGGAAAAGGCAGGCTCCTCCTGCCGTGCCTGGGCGCCCCGAGAAAAGATCAACTCACATTCTAGCTCGAAGGCGCAGGAACCTCGACGGGGGAAATCTGATCCGTTGGAAAGTCCTCGGCTACCCCGTCGAATGGCTTCTTCCCGGAGCCCCTACGGTGCGCCCAACTCGATTCGCAAGCCGTTGGTCAAGCGGATCGGTTCAGGTGATTGATGTGTGAAATCAAGGAAAGCGGCTTGCCCGTACCACATCGTATCGACCAGGGCCGGGTCCATCGGAAGTGACTCTATGAGCTCGGCGGCTACGCCGTTCCATTTCGGGCCGAGGAGGAAGAAGCTGAAAGGAAGCCCGACGAGCAGCTCGCCGTAGTCCTTGAGATGGCCGAACTCGGATCCAGGGATCGCCGGCGTGGGCGAGAAAAACAGGAACGAGAACGCGCCGGGGATCTGGGCGTTGTCGAAGGACAGCGTGACTTCCTGGCCCAAGAGGATGCTGCCGTCGACGACCTCCAGTGTTCCCTGGTTCACGCCGCGTCCCGGGATTGGAACGGCGAGACCAAAGTCCGCATAGGCGAGAGCATCGCCGACGCCTGCCAGGACAACGCGGCCCAACCAGTACCGCCCGTCCGAGCTCACGTAAAACGCGTTGGGGCCGCTGTTGATTCCGACCACGAGCTTGCCGTCGAGGACCGTTTGGCCCTTGCGCGCGATGACCTTGTCGTCGTGCAAGAAGGCTGCGTTCTCGGCGTCGGCCGTGTTTCGCAGTGCGGCCTGCCAGAACACGTGTCTCGCGTTAGTGATGAAGATGGGGGCATCCGTCCCATCATCGATGACCGCACCTGCGAGGGAATCGATGACGTCTCCCTCCTGAACGAATTTTTCGTCGTTGACGACGACCAGGTAGTCGGTTTCCAGCTCGGGTCCATTCAAGGCCTGGAGGCGGCACGAGTAGACGAAGTCTCCCATGTCGTTCAAATCGCCCCGGTAGTTCTCGAAATGGTGTATGCGGCGTCCGTCGAGGTCAGGGTCATCCGGAGCGAGAAAGCCGTAGTTCGTGAACGAGATCACGCTCTCGGTGCCGATCATCAGGTACTGTATGTCGTCTTCCGTGATCGCGCTCCAGAGGAAGTCTCCTTGACGGTTGAGCGCGATCGTGTGCGATCCGGGGTCGGTCGGGAAACGGTCGATCGGCGAGGGTAGGCCCGGTATCGTGTAGCCCTCGACCACCAGAGTCTTTTTCTCGATCACGTCGCCGTTGGGGTTCGTCTCGACGAGGATCAGGGTGTTCGTGCCCGGGACCGGGGCGCCGATGTCCTCCTCGTCGATGATGTTGCCCAGAATGAGAACCTGGTTTTCGCTGTTGAGGCGGAAGCCATCGAAGCTGCGCCACACCTTCGGGCCGAGGCCGATGGCTCCGACCTGCGTTTCTTCGAGCGCCATGAGGCGATCGTTCCAGTAGAGCCCGTCCAGGATCGCACCGTCGTCGGAGATGCGGCGGTGTTGAACCAGGTTCCCGTGACGGTCGATCTCCCAATCCACGAAGCCTTCGATGGTGGCACCCACAGGCAGGTCCACCCCGTCGTCTTCCCTGTACAACAGGAGCCCGTCTCGAAGGACGACGGAATTGACGGCCGTCGGTGCATCGGTATCGCAGACCATCAACCACGTCTTGCTGTCGTTGACGGCGACGTTCTCGACGGACTGGATATTGCCCACCCCGGCCACGACATCGTCGATTTGCGCCAAGGTCTCGACGGTCTGGGCCGAGAGCGGGGGGCTAGCGACGAGGGCCCCGACGAGAACAGATCGAAACTGGCGGTACACGGAACTTCCCTGGTGCAGGGGGAATCGGAGCGCGGGCGAAGCCCGGCAAGGAAACCGCTCCCGGGCCGAGGATACTGTGAAAATCCACCGATGGGGGTCCATTCCATGAGGAATGGACCTCGCAGGGTTCCGTGCCCGGGCCGAAGGCGCAGGATTCGATGCAAATAACAGACAGGTCGGGTTCCAAAGATTAGATTGCCCCTCCCGACCGCCCATGCGAAGCCCTGAGGGACTGCAAAAAGAGCCCGATCGCAAGGCTCACCCGCAGCGGATGCTCTCCCAGCTTGCGCGCCCAGCGCAAGGCCCGCGCCTCTCCGGCCTCGACCCCAAGGCCGTCCAGAATCCAGCGAAGGCTCGCCCAGATGAGCGCTCCCAGAACGAGCGAGACCACGAAGGAGGGCCGCGGAGTCGGCCCGCGTAGCTCGCCGGGGTCAGGTGCGGAAACATCGTTCCCGTCGGTCGACATGCCCTATGGACCGACGAGCTTCTTCCAGGGTTGCAACTTCCAAGTCCAAAACCCCTCTGTACAACGTGGGAATCGATGGGGTCCCTCCGTATCATGTCGGCCCCGCGCCCGGAACCCCGCTCCCGCCCGCCACCGGCCCGGGTGGCGCCCATCACCGTTCGGCGTCGCCGCGCCGACGATCGCCGGCGGACGGCTCTCCCTGGCATGTACTTCGACTACCTCACGGTCCTCCTCTTCGCCTGCGTCGGGCTGGTGTTCGTGTTCGCGAACTTGATCGTGGCCTCGGTCATCCGCCCCAAGCGCAAGACCGAGACCGGTCTCGAGACCTATGAGTGCGGCGAGGAGGCGATCGGCGACGCCTGGATCCGGTTCGACATCCGCTACTACACGGTCGCTCTGGTCTATGTGATCTTCGCCGTCGAGATCGCCTTCCTTTTTCCGTGGGCGCTCGTGCTCGGGGATGCGGTGCGCGATCAGGGGGCCGCGGCCGGTACTGGGATCGGCGTTTTTGGATTGATCGAAGGGGTGCTCTTCATCGTGATCCTGTTCCTCGGCCTCGCGTACGTGTGGGCCAAGGGCGATCTCGACTGGGTCTTGACCTGGAGTTCGCCCAGCTACCAGCCGCCCGAACAGCGTAGAAGGGTTCATCTGCCGAAGGTGTCGGAGATCGAAAACGCCCTCGAAGCCGAAAGGACGGCTGGCGAGGGGGAAGCGGCCGATTCCGACGGGTCCGATAAGGAAGACGAGGCCGCTTAGTTCCTCGGAACCGGGCGGTCCAGACGAGCAAAACGAGCGATACTCAGCCCATGGGCCTGTTCGAGAAGCAGTTTGAGGACAACGTATTGACCACCAATGTGGATTGGCTCCTCAATTGGTGCCGGCTCTCCAGCATCTGGCCGATGACCTTCGGCCTGGCGTGCTGTGCCATCGAAATGATGGCGGTGGGGTGCGCGCACCACGACATCGACCGCTTCGGAGCGGGAGCGTTTCGCGCTTCTCCGCGTCAGGCGGACCTGATGATCGTGGCCGGTACGGTGAACTTCAAGATGGCAGAGCGCATCAAGCGGCTGTACGACCAGATGCCCTCGCCCAAGTACGCCATCGCTATGGGAGCGTGCGCGACCGGCGGCGGGCCCTACTACAAGTACGGCTACACCGTCGTAAAGGGAGTCGATCGCGTGGTGCCCGTCGACGTGTACATCGCGGGTTGTCCGCCCCGTCCCGAAGCGCTGCTCGAGGGGCTCATGAAGTTGCAGGAGAAGATCCAGGCCTCGTCGGTCATCCGCAAGCCGATCCACACCGTCTAACCGCTTCAAGAATGAACTTCCAGGGCATCTACGACCGCATCCGCTCCATCCAGGCCCCGGGCGTGACGGGCATGGACGAGCCGCGCGAACCGAACCCCCAGGACAAGAAGGACAAGGGCCGCAGCGGCGATCCGTACGTTCTCGTCGATCCGCAGCGTCTGCCTGAATTCCTCGAGTGCCTGCGCGACGATCCGTCGCTCAAGTTCGAGCTGATGGCCGACCTGACGGCCACCGATCCCTCGAAGGAAGACGGGTACCTGTGGATCAACGTTCAGCTGCTCTCGCTGGTCCGCAAGCACCGTTTGGCGGTGAAATGCTTGCTCCCCAAGGAAAATGCGGTGATGCCGAGCAGCGTTTCCGTCCATCGCGGCGCCCAGTGGGCCGAGCGCGAGTGCAGCGAGATGTACGGCATCACCTTCGAAGGCCACCCCGATCCACGCAACATTCTCTTGCCCGAGGACTGGATCGGTCACCCGCTCCGTAAGGACTACGAGTTTCCCGAGGAGTACCACGGGATCTCCTGCAAGTAGGCATGAGCACCACCAAGACCTACGAGCCGTCGATCAGCCGGACGGAAGGCCGTCCGCTCGCGGGCGGCGAACGCGAGTACATGATCGACGTGCGTACGCAGGATATGGAGGTCAACATGGGCCCCCAGCACCCCGCGACGCACGGTGTGATGCGTGTTCTGGTGCGCGCGGACGGCGAGCTCATTACCGGAGCACAACCCCACCTGGGTTACCTGCACCGCTGTGCCGAAAAAATCGGCGAGAGCGTCGAGTGGTTGCAGTACCTGCCGTACACCGACCGATATGACTACCTGGCGGCGATGAACAACAACCTGGGCTACTCGATGGCGGTCGAGAAGCTCATGGGCATCGAGATCCCGCGCCGCGCGATGATGCTGCGCACCCTTTGCGCCGAGCTGAACCGCATCGGCTCGCACCTGATCGCGATCGGTACTTACGGGCTGGACATCGGGGCGTTCACCCCCTTCCTGTACATGTTCCGCGAGCGCGAGTGGATGATGGCGCTCTTCGAAAAAATCTGCGGCGCGCGTCTGACGTACAGCTACATCCGCATCGGGGGCGTCTTCAACGACGCGCCTCCCGGCTGGTTGAGCGAGGTCGAAGCCTTCTGCGACACCTTCGAGGTGAAGTGGCGGGAATACTACGACCTGCTCATACAGAACCACATCTTCGTCAAGCGCACGGCCGACATCGGCGTGATCACGCGCGAGATGGCGTTGGACTTCGGTTTGACCGGCCCGATGTTGCGCGGCAGTGCGATCGATTGGGACCTGCGACGGGACACTCCCTACGAGCTGTACGACGAGATCTGTAAGGACAAGGCTTTCGAGATCCCTTTGGCCTCGGGCGAGAAAGGCACGCTGGGCGATTGCTGGGATCGCGCCTGGGTGCGCGCCATGGAGATGATGGAGTCGATCAAGATCGTGCGCTGGTGTCTCGACAAGATCGAGCCCGGTCCCGTGATCGGCGACATTCCGAAGACGCTGCGGATTCCGCCGGGCGAGGCCTACGTCGGCATCGAAAACCCGCGCGGCGAGCTCGGGCATTACGTCGTTTCGGACGGCGGCAAGATCGCCGTGCGTTGCCGCGTGCGCGGCCCGTCCTTCGTGAACCTGGCCGTGCTGGAAGAGCTGATGCCCGGGGCATTGCTCGCCGACACCATCGCCATCATCGGATCCACAGACATCGTGGTGGGGGAGACGGATCGCTGATTCGATGTTGACCTTCGACCCTGCAATCGGCTTTTCTTCCGCGGTCTTAGCGGTTCAAAGCGCCGAATCCGGCCTGAAGGACGGTTTCGGAACCAACGCCATCCAGGATTTCCTGGTCGGAGTAAAGCCCGAATACGTGCCCGCCTGGGCCGTCCCCCTGACGGCCATCGGCATCGCCATCGGGATCGTTCTCGCGATCGTGTCTGTCCTGGCCATGTTCTCGACCTGGCTCGAGCGCAAGGTCTCGGGTCACATCCAGTGCCGCTTCGGGCCGATGCGCGTCGGTTGGCATGGCTGGCTCCAGCCGTTGGCCGACGGCGTGAAGCTCCTCCTCAAGGAGGACATGATCCCGCTGGGGGCGGACCGCACGCTGTATGTGATTGCGCCGGCGCTGGTACTGGCGAGCCTTCTGGGCGCGATGGCGGCCTTCCCGCTGACCGAGACCTTCTATTTCGCAAACTTCGGGCTCGGGATCTTCATGATCCTGGCCCTGACCTCCACCACGACGATCGGCGTCGTCATGGCGGGTTGGTCGTCGAACTCCAAGTGGTCGCTCTACGGTGCGATGCGCGAAGCGGCCCAGGTCGTGGCCTACGAGATTCCCCTCGGGATCAGCCTGCTGGTCCCGATCATGGTCGCGGGCAGCTTCAACCTGATCGAGGTCAGTCAAGGGCAGGGCGGCGGTTACGGGATCCTGAACTGGAACATCTGGCCCTGGGTCAATCCGTTCATGCTCCCCGCCTTCGTGCTGTTCTTCGTCGCGATCCTGGCGGAGACCAAGCGGGCGCCCTTCGACCTGCCCGAAGCCGAGTCCGAGCTTGTCGCCGGCTTCATGACGGAATACTCCGGCATCCGCTGGTCCTTCTTTTTCATGGAGGAGTACGCGGCGATGTTCCTGTACTGCGTGGTCGGCTCGTTCTTTTTCTTCGGCGGCTTCGAAAGTCCCGTGACCTCGCTGGCTGAATCGGTGGGTGGTACGAACAGCCTCCTTCACCAGCTGGGCGCCGCTTCGACGATCGTCCTGAAAGGTTTCGCCGGCGTCTTCCTCATGATGTGGTTGCGCTGGACGCTTCCGCGCGTGCGAATCGATCAGGTCATGACCATGGGGTACAAGTACCTCACGCCGTTGGCCCTGGTTTGCGTACTCGGTGCCGGGCTTTGGGAAGCCTTCATCGCTCCCCACCTTTGGTGGCGTTCATGACGGCCGTAACTCACTACTTCAAGAACGTCGTCGACTCGGTCAAGACGACCCTGATCGGGCTGGGGATCACGGGCAAGTACCTGCTTCAGAAGCCGATCACCGTTCAGTATCCCGACGAGCGCCTTCCGATCCCGAACCGCTATCGCGGCATCCACTACCTCGAGCAGGAAAAGTGCATCGATTGCCTCGCCTGTGCGCGCGCTTGTCCGATCGACTGCATCGAGATGGATGCGGTGCGCCACGGCAAGGAGCTGGAGTGGATCTCGTTCACGCTCGACTACCAGAAGTGCATGTTCTGCGAGCTGTGTGTCTATCCGTGCCCCAAGGACTGCATCCACATGGGGACGGAATTCGCCTTTGTCAGCTACGATCGCAGTGAGTTCGTGCATGACCTCTTGTCGTACCGCGGCATGGCGCGCGACGCGAAGGTGCGCATGGTCGAGGCCGAGAAGAAGAAGAAGGCCAAGGAAGAGGCCAAGAAGGCCAAGGAAGGCGCGCAGGCTGCGGTGGTTGCCGAAGCCGCCGATGACGAAGGAGAGGAGGCCTCGAGCGAAGACGCGTAGGCGTCCTCCAGGGAACCATGGATCAAAAGGCCCTGCAACGCGCCTTCTACGGTGCGCTGGCCGTCCTGACACTTTTCGCGTTCGGGGCGGGTTTGGTCAAGGCGGGCGGGGAAGGCGCGGCCTTCGCGCTCTTCGCCGTCATGACCCTCGGCGGCGGCCTGGTCTGCGTGTGGGAACGCTCGATCGTGCGGAGCGCCTTCGCGTTGATGTCGACCTTCTCGGGCGTGGCGGGGGTCTTCGTCCTGCTCGAATCGGACTTCCTCGCCATGGCGCAGATCCTGATTTACGTAGGCGGCATCCTTGCGCTGATCCTCTTTGCGGTCATGCTGACGCCGCCGGACATGGAGGAACGCCGGCTCCCGCGCGTTCTCGCGGCGCTCGTCGCGGTCGGAGCCGGCGTCTCTTGGATCGGCTGGCAGGTGGCGCAGACGGCCGAATGGTTGGTGACGAGCCGGCCCTTGGACGGCACAGCTGCCGAGGTTGCCGGCACGTTCGGCGCCAACGCCGACCGCATCGGGGTGGCCTTTCTGGCGCCGGATCAATACGTCGTCGCCTTCGAGCTGGCCGCCGTTCTGCTGACGGTCGCGCTGGTCGCTGCCGTGTACATCGCGCGTCGCAAGCGCACCGACATCGAACCCCAGACCGGAGAGGGGGTCTCCTAGATGGGACTTGGAGCCTATGTCGCCGTTTCCGCGGCGCTCTTCGGCCTGGGCATCGTCACGATCATTTCACGCCGCAACATCATCTACATCCTCATGGGGATCGAGATGATCCTCAACGCGGCGAACATCAACTTCGTGGCCTTCAACCGCTTCGGCCTCACCGAGGCCGGCAGCCTGGAGGGCAAGATGTTCGCGGTCTTTACGATCATCCTGGCCGCGGCGGAGGCCGCCGTTGCGCTGGCGATCGTCTTGAACGTTTTCCACCTGTTCGATTCCATCAAACCCAGCGAGGCGGACCTCTTGCGCGAATAGCGCGAGACTAGGAGGAGCTATAAGCGTGCTCGGACTTCTGGAATTCGATCCGTCGATCGACTTCAAGCTGCTTCTGGCGGTGCTGCTGATTCCGTTGATCGGCTATGTCCTGCAAATCTTCCTGCGCGACAAGCTGCCGAGGGGCGATTGGATCCTGACCGGCGGTATGGGCATCGTCGCCCTGATCACTGTGTTCCTGGCGGCCAAAGCGATCGCGGCGACCACCGCCGGCGAGGAGTTCTTTCACGCCTCCTCGGATGTGGGTATGCAGTTCGGATGGTTCTATTCCGATCTCGAGACCCCGGCGGTGAATGTGATCGCGGGGATCCTCTACGACCCGCTGGGCGCGATCATGCTCGCGGTTGTCGGTGTGGTTTCCTTCTGCGTGCACCTGTTTTCCCAGGGGTACATGCGGGGGGACAAGCGCTACGCGATCTTCTTTGCGAACCTCAGTCTGTTCACCTTCGCGATGCTGGGGTTGGTGCTTTCGGACAACATTCTCTTCCTGTTCATCTTCTGGGAGATCATGGGCTTGATGAGCTACCTGCTCATCGGCCACTTCGGCCACGACCCCAGCCAACCGTTCTTCCATCGCTGGGCGACCTGGGCTTCGAAGAAGGCTTTCCTCACCACGCGCGTCGGAGACTGCTGCCTCTTCATCGGCATCTTCATGTTCTGGGATCAATTCCAGACCCTGTCGTTCACGGGACTGTGGGAAGCCGGGCGAGCGGCGGTCGAGGCCAATGGCGGAGAATTCCCGGCCTGGATGACGACGGCCGGGCTCTTCGTCTTCGGCGGCACGGTCGGCAAGTCGGCCCAGTTCCCCCTGCACATCTGGTTGCCCGATGCCATGGCCGGCCCGACGCCGGTTTCGGCCATGATTCACGCGGCGACCATGGTTGCGGCGGGAGTGTTCCTTCTGGGCCGCATGTTCCCGCTGCTCTCGCCCGAGGTGTTGACCGTCGTCGCCCTAACGGGATCGTTCACGGCGCTTTTTGCTGCGACGATCGGGATGACGGCCTTCGACCTGAAGGCGGTGCTGGCCTGGTCGACGGTTTCCCAGCTGGGCTTCATGGTCGCGGCGGTCGGCCTGGGCCACGTCACGGCCGGCATGTACCACATGGTGACCCACGCCTTCTTCAAGGGGTGCCTCTTCCTGGCGGCCGGATCGGTCATCCACGGCTGCCACCACGTGCAGGACATGCGCTTGATGGGCGGGCTACGCAGGAAGTTGCCCGTGACCTACATCTGCATGCTGGTATGCACCCTGGCGATCGCGGGCTTTCCGTTGTTCTCGGGCTTCTACTCGAAGGATCAGATCCTGCTCGCTGGCTGGGCGTCGGTTGGAGATATCGACCACTTCGGGGGCACGGCACTGTTTGCGCTCATCGCTCTGCCGGTCGCTGCGATGATGACGGCCTTCTACATGCTCCGCTTGATCTTCATTACCTTCCACGGCGAGTACCGCGGGAACATGCAGGAGCACATGTACTCGGAGATGATCGCGTCGGAGGGTGTCGAGGGGCCTGATCCGAATGAACACGGCCCGGGCGAGCACGGGGACGACTCCCACGCAACGCACGAGCCACACGAAGATCCGTTCAGAAAGAACTCGATGACCCAAGCTCTGGTCATCCTGGCCGTTATGGCCGTTCCCGGTGTAGCGTGGGTGGTACACACCTGGGTCGGCGGGTTGATCAGCATCCACACGCTCTATCCCAGCGGGATCGCCGATTGGATTGGAGCAAAGGTCCCCGAGGGCATCTTCGATCCTGACAGCCACATGGCGCACGTCGCCCACGGGCGCGCGTTGTACCTGTCCTTGTTCGTGGCATGCACGGGTATTCTCGGCGCCTTCTACCTGTACGTGATGCGCCGCGACCTGCCGGCGAAGATCACCGCCGGCCTGGGCATCCTCTACACGACCTGTCGACGTCGCTACTACATCGATGAAATCGCCACCGCCTGCGTCATCAACCCGTGCGTCAAGCTGGCGGTGATCCTCAAGTGGATCGACGAGAAGATCGTCGACGGGCTCGTCCTTCTTGTCGGTCGCGTGAACAAGCTGGCCGGCTTCCTGTCGGCCTGGTTCGACCGCATGTTCGTCGATGGCGCCGTCAACGCCGTCGCCCACGTTTCCCAGGCCTTCGGGGCCGCCTTCCGGTTGCTTCAGACCGGACGGATTCAGCAGTACGCCACCTTCGCCGTCGGTGGAGGCCTTCTGACCGCCGCCTGGCTCATCCTGAGCTGATTCATGAACGATCACACCATCCTTTCCTGGATCACGTTCATCCCCTTGATCGGAATGGGGGCGATCCTGTTCGTGCCACGCAACAATTCCGGGGTCATCAAGCTGATCGCCGGTATTGCGACGGCCATCCCGTTCCTGTTGGCGACGCAGGTCTACTTCGGCCTGTTCGACAAGAAGAGCGCCGAGCTGCAACTGGTCCAACAGTTGGACTGGATCAAGGCCGTTGATGCGCAGTACTTTGTCGGCGTCGACGGGCTGTCGTTGGCGCTCATTTGGCTGGCGACGCTGTTGATGTTGGTGGCGGTGCCGGCCAGCTTCGGGATCCAGAAGGCGCAGAAATCGTATTACGCGCTGCTCTTGTTGCTGGAGGTCGGGATCGTCGGAGTATTCGTCTCCCTCGACTACTTCCTCTTCTACGTCTTCTGGGAGGTCATGCTGCTCCCGATGTATTTCCTCATCGGGATCTGGGGCGGCCCGCGCCGCGAGTATGCCGCGATCAAGTTCTTCCTTTACACGTTGACCGGTTCGGTCCTGATGCTGGTCGCGATCATCGCCTTGCGGCTCGACATGGGCGCGATCGGCGCTGAGAATCCGTTCTCGATCCCCGAGATGACCCTTCAGGCCGGGGCGGGAATGCTGACGGGAACCGGCCTGCCCTTCGGCGGTCATCTGCTAGGGATGCAGTTCACGACCTGGATCTTCTGGTTCCTGTTCGTCGGGTTTGCGATCAAGATCCCCGTCTTCCCGTTCCACACCTGGCTGCCCGACGCGCACGTCCAGGCGCCGACGCCGATCTCGGTCATTCTGGCGGGCATCCTCCTGAAACTCGGGGGCTACGGCCTGATGCGCGCGTGTTTCCCGATCGTTCCCAGCGCCTTCAACGAATTTGCCTACGCGCTCGGGATCCTCGGGGTGATCTCGATCGTCTACGGCGCTTTCGTGGCCCTGGGCCAGACCGACTTCAAGCGCATGGTCGCCTACTCCTCGGTCAGCCACATGGGCTTTGTGCTTCTGGGCATGGCGGCATTGCAGAACTGGGGGATGAGCGGCGCGGCGCTGCAAATGTTCAACCACGGCACCTCGTCGGCCGTCCTGTTCCTCATCGTCGGCGTGATCTACGACCGCGCTCACCACCGTGACCTGAACGGCTTTGGCGGCCTGGCCCAGGTGATGCGTAAGTACTGGGCGCTGACGACGCTGGGTTTCTTCGCGGCCCTCGGTCTACCGGGGCTTGCGGGCTTCGTTTCGGAAGCGATGACGCTGATGGGCGCCTACAACTCGGAGCGTGAGGGCTTCAAGACGCTCGTCATCATCTCGGTCATCGGGATCGTGATCACCGCCGCCTTCCTCCTGTGGACGATGCAGCGCGTGTTCCTCGGCAACCTGAACGAGAAGTACAAGGACTTCGACGACATCAACTTTCGAGAAATTATGTGTCAGGCGCCGTTCCTGTTCCTGTGCGTGTTTCTCGGAGTGGCGCCGTGGTATCTGCTCGACTGGATGCAGCCTTCCATCGACAAGCTCGTGACCACCCTGGGCGGTTGATCTCGTGAACGACTATATCGAAGCCCTCGGCTACCTGGCGCCGGAGCTGGCGCTGACCGCGCTCGCAATGGTGATCCTGGTCTGGGATCTCCTCAAGAAGGGCCGCGATTCGAGCCACCTGGGCTACGCCACGGTCGCGGGCATGGCGGTGATCGCCTGGATGTTGCTCGGGCAATGGGATTCGCTGGGCGACAGCGGACGCCACCCGGAGACGATTCTGGGCATGGTCGTGATCGATCGCTTCGGTACGTTCTTCAAGCTCTTCACGGTCGGGTCGCTGGCCGTCGTGGCGCTCTATGTGTTGTTCGACAAGCGCGAGCGCAAGCACGGCATCGGCGAGTACTACTTCCTGTTGGTCGGAGCCGCGATAGGGATCTTCTTCATGGTCAGCACGAACAATCTGCTGCTGCTCATGTTGGGGCTCGAGCTGCTGTCGCTGGCCAGCTATTCGCTGGCGGGATTTCACAAGGGCGACAAGCGCTCGGCGGAAGCGGCGCTGAAGTACATCGTATTCGGCGGCCTGTCCGCCGGCGTGATGCTGTACGGCATCAGCCTCCTGTACGGCCTGACCGGCACCATCGATCTCAACGCGATGGGCACCGGTTCCGAGGGGGTCGGACTGGCCGCGCAGTTTGCAACCTCGCCGGTTCCGGTGGCCGTGGCCGTCGTTCTGGTCCTCGCCGGTTTCGCCTACAAGGTTTCGGTGGTCCCGTTCCATTTCTGGACGCCGGACGTCTACCAGGGTGCGCCGACTCCGGTGACGACCTTCCTCGCCGTCGCGTCCAAAGCAGCCGGTTTTGCCGTGCTTCTGCGCTTCATCGGAGCGCTCTTCATGGTCGAGGGTGTGCAGGAAACCGTCATGGCCTACAGCGAGCGCATCGGCTTGCTGCTGGCGATTCTCGCCGCCGTGACGATGACCCTGGGCAATCTGTCGGCGCTGCGCCAGACGAACCTCAAGCGCATGCTGGCCTACTCGTCGATCGCCCATGCCGGCTACGTCATGATCGGGCTGGCGGCGATGACTACCCAGGGCTTCTCGGCCGCGGTGTTCTACCTGGCCGCCTACTACTTCATGAACCTGGGCGCCTTCGGGTTCCTACTCTACTTCGAGGGTGCGGCCGGGTCCGAAGACGTAGCCAGTCTGAAGGGGCTCGGTTGGCGCTATCCGGTCGTGTCGATCGCGATGGTCGTGTTTCTGATCAGCCTCACAGGCTTACCGCCCACCGTCGGTTTCTACGGCAAGTTGGTGCTCTTCTACGCCGGTGTCGATGCGGGCTTGGCCTGGCTGGTTGTCGTCGCGGGGCTGAACAGCGCGCTCTCGCTCTTCTACTACTTCCGTATCGTCAAGTCGCTCTTCCTGGCCCAGGCGGACGACAAATCGGGAGATGGCGAACCGGGCCTCGGCGGTTTGATCGCCGTCCTATCGGTTGCGACGATTGTCGTCGGTCTATTCAGCGGCCCCCTGCAGCGCTGGTCCGACTCCGGCACCGAGAGCCTCGGCCTCCCACCCCTCGAAGAGTCGAAGTAAATGCGCGGTGACGGTTCGCGCCGCGGTGGCTCGGCGGCGCGAGGAGGAAGAACAGATCCGCGCCGGCATCATCGCCCTGGGATTTTTCGGCGACTGTGGCGACGGCGCTGCAGATGTCGAGGTTCGTAAAGAACTCACGCGCCTGTTCCACGTCGGCCGAGTACACGGACCAGACGGGCCCGGCGTTGCGCTTTATTTTTCGGCGGAGTTCCTGCTTCGAACTACGGACCGATGGTGACGTCCTGCGCGTTCGTCAGCTGGAACGGCGGACCGCCGGCGGTGGGGCCGATCAGGATGGCCTGGGTGGCGGCGGTGCGTCCGCAGAACGCGGGATCGGAGGGGACGGCCATCTGCCCCGAGCCGAAGGGCAGGCCGAGGATGGCGGAGCTGAAGAGGAAGCTCGCGCTGGTATCGATGAGAAGGGACTGGCCGTTGGCGAGCGGGATGTTGGCCTGCGCGGCGGTGGCGAGGATCACGCCGTTCGAGTACGGCGCGAGGACCGTGAAGAACATCGTCCCGCCTAAGACCGGCGGTGTCGCTGTGTAGGCGTTCAGGTTTCCGCTCGCCGTGCGGCTCGCAACCATGGCGGGCGCGCAGCCGCATCCGGCCGTGTCGTACTCCGAGATATCGCTGGGCAGAAAGGCCGTGGGGAGGCCGGCACCCTCGGACAAGCCCGCCACGCCATCGGTCGAGGCCATGCCTTGATACGTGATACGGATTTGGCCGTCGAAGAACAGCTCGACCTGGAAGGAGTTCGAGTTTGACGTCCCGTATTCGGTCACGTTCTCCCATGTAACGACCATGCGGTCGGAGAGTTGTTTCCAGCTGACAGTGCCGGCCGAAGAGGGGTTGTAGTCGTCGAAGTTGGCCGAAACGCGCGGTGTGTCGAAATGATCGGAGAGCGATTCGGTGTAGTCCGTGTCCCCTCCCGTGAAAGTGATGTAGCCGTTGCTGCCCACGTAGAAGCTGCCGTAGGAGACCCCGTAGAGCTTCACGGTCTGGCCGCCTGCGATGGAAACGAAATCGGAGTCGTCGTCCGACAAGGGCAGCGTTGTGCCACCCGCAGGGTTGTTCGGGAAGCTGGGCACGGCCTCCGCGCAGGCCACATAGGATTCGTCCGATCCGTTCGGGACATAGGTCACGCTCAGGCCATCCAGATCGAAGCTGATGAATTGCTCGGTGAAGTAGTCAGGGACATCGTCGGTCATGAAGTCGTAGCATCCGCCCGCGTTGTCGTCGGTCGTGGAGTTGCCTGCCGGGTCCGTCGCCGTAACCGTGAAGGCGTAGGTTTGTCCGTCGTTCAGGCCTCCCAGCTGCACGACGTGGTGCAGGGTCGGTGTGAAAGCCAGTGCCTGCTCGGTGAGCGATCCGCAATTGACGCCGAAATCGACGAGAGCCGAACTCGCTTCATCTGTGTCGAATTCGATCGTTGCGCCGATGTGGGTGACGTCCGTGACCATGACATTTGAGATGATCGGCGCCGTGCAGTCCACGCTGGCGCTGGCCGTAATCATCACACCCATGTTGCCGTTGCCGTCGTCCGCATCGATGTACAGCGTGTCGACGGAGTCCCCCTCGGTTACTTGAAGTACGCCGGGGCTGTCCACGGTGCTGAACGGCAGCGTGGCGAAAAAGGTCGCCGTGGCCGTGCCGCTTTCGGTCAACGTGAGCGTTTCGCCCCCCGGCTCCGTGGTCGAGGTCACGGTCACGTCGATCGTTTCGGAGACGAAGTCGTCCGTGTTGAGATCGCAGTCGACGACCGTCACGCTCGCGGTCGAGCTGCAATTGTAGGTGCTCTTGTCCAGTACGATGAGCCCCTGGCTGGCGCAGTTGATCAGGTTGGGCGAAGCGCACAGCGAGAAACTTTGCGGTCCCTGGGGAACGTTGAAGCCCCGGATCTCGACGAGCCACACGCCTACTTCGGGTGAATTCGCCTGGACCTGCTCGATGTTGTTGAGGTGATCACGGGCGGTTTGCACCGCCAGATCGGCGGGAATCAACGGATTCAGGGTCCACGGAAAATGCTCGACGGACGAGGGACTGAAGACGTGCAGGTCCAGGTCGTTGACCAGGGCCGTCGTCACGTTCGGCGTGCCGGGTACGTCGCTCCAGGCGAGTGTGATCTTGAGTTCGGTGTCGCCGGGTGCGACGCTGACCGTGTACAAGAGCGTTTCACCCTGGCTGATCTCGGATTCGGTGAAGTTTTCCTGGCGCATGAAGTCGATCGCCGCCGGTGCGCGCACGGAGCCGTAGCCGGACTGGTAATCGGGGCCCGTGTTGAGAATGTCCACCGCGGTGTGGGCGAGCAGGGCCTTCAGTGTGGAGTTGCGCGGATCCGGGCCCGGAAATTGCGCCCGATAGTCCTGCAGCATCAGCGCGACGATGCCGGTCACGGTCGGGGACGCCATCGACGTTCCACAGAAGACCGTATAGGACGTGGTGCTGCTCGAACTGCAAGACGTCACACCGCCATCGCCCCCGTTCTGACACCCGGGCGCGGAGAAATCGGGCTTGAGCCGTCCGTCGTCGGTCGGGCCCCAGCTGCTGAAGGAGGTCATCGAGTCGTCGTTGGAATTGAGCGCGCCGATCGAGAGGTGGTTCTTCGCTCCCGCCGGGGGGGCCGTGCTGTAGTAGTCTCCGAAACCCTCCACGTCGCAGCGACTGCCCTGGCGCTCGTTGCCTGCAGCCCAGACGATGCGGTGCGGCACGCCGCCGGATACCGATCCTCGAACGACGGCGTCGATCAGGCTCGACATCAAGCCGTAGTTCCCCTGGAAGGCGCAATCGAAGCCGTTCGTTTCCGTGTTGGTGCCGATCGAGTTGTTCGAAACATCGGCGCCCCAGTTGACGATCGCATCCCCGTAGTCGGCCTCGAAATCGCCGGGGTTGGTATAGAGGAAGGTGCCCGAGCCGTCGTACTCGAAGCCGTAGGACTCGATGAGCACGCCGGGTGCCATGCCGCGGTTCGTGCCGCCGCTGGCCGTGCCGTCGCCGCCGACCGTGCCGGACACGTGCGTCGCATGGGTGCTGAGCGAGTCACTGTCACGGGCCGTCAGGCGGCCGCCGAAGTCGACGTGCGAAGCGAACGCCGTTCCGCCGTCGTAGACCATCGCGGAGACACCGCTGCCATCGAGGCCGTAGGGAGCCGCCTGAACGGTGTCGACGCCCGTGAGGGCGCGGATGGAGTCGTTCGTCGTGCCCATGCGAGGCAGCGCCGGCTCGACGTACTGGACCGGATCCTCTTCCGCCAGGGCCTTGATGTTGTCGAAGGGAAGCTCCACGACCAATCCGTTCAGCGATTCGATCACGTCACGCACGACCCCGTCGTGACGGCGTATCACCTCACTCTGTTCGTGCAGAGTGGCGTCCGGGTGAAACAGCACGTAGGTGCCGACGATGGATGAGCCGTTCTTGCTTTCGACGACGGTCCAGTCAGGCACCTGGCCGCGTTCCAGCATGGGGTGCAGCTTCCACGCACGCTGGGCGGGCCGAGCGTCGACCAGGGGGACGGCCCTCAGCAGGCCCATTTCCAGCGTCGTCGAGCGCGCCGTTGCGAAATAGCCGTGGTTCCCAAGGTAAGAGAGCAGCGTGATGCCGGAGCTCTGCACTCGTTCGCGTTCGGCCTGTTCCAGCGGGCGGGAGAACTGAACGATGAAGTGTTGTCCTGCGCCTCCGGTCACCAGCGCCTCGAGGGCCTCACGGGCCTCGGCCGGTGTCTTCGCCGTGGAGTAGGACGTGCCGCCGACCCATTCGATGCTCAGGTCGCGCGGCGCGTTGCCTCGGACGGAAGAGCCCTGTTGCGCGGCGCCCCCCTGCTGGGAGGGAAAGGAGACGACAGACAACAGCAAGGCGATTGTCAAGGAACCGGCGACGAGTCTCAGCATCGACTTTCTCCCTTATCTCGTGGACACTTGGCGAACGTAGTCCCTCAGGTGCGGTGGACAAACAGGGGGCCTTCCGGCAACCCCTGCGTCCCCATGGTGTACGGTGCACCCCCAGGGCGCAATGGCTCTGCCGTCTTCTCGGAGGCGGGATTCCGTCCGTATTGTCGGTTCAGCCGCCCTTCCCCGTGCGTTTCGAGAATTCGAGCGGGCCCCCCCGATCGGCAGCCGGTCCGCTCCGAGCATTCGCCAAGTGTGATTTGTGGGGAAAAGCCTCAAATACAATTCCCTGTGAATCGTTTGGAGAAGCAATGAACACAATCACCCTTGCTCCCGCCGTGCTCATCGTCCTTCCGGCCGCCTTCCTCCCCTCCTGCGGTGCCCCACCCCCCGCAATCAAGGCCGAGAGTTCGGTTCCGATTCTCAAGGCGATCGGCAAGAACCAGGGGCAGATCGAGATGGTCCTGGCCAACGGGACGCACGAGGGGTGGAGCTTCCAGGGGTACGGTGCGGTCTTGCCCCTCTATTCGCAGGAAGTCCGAGATGACGGAGGCTGGAAGCCGGGGATGCTCGGGTGGTGTGGCACGGGCCTGGGTGAGCACGTGCTCGAGCCGGGGTCCTCGATCTCTTTTTTCGTCACGCCTGCGGCCCAAGAAACGCGGATCATCGTCACCCTGACGGCCTCCGATGGCTCTCAGAGGGTGGTGCGAAGCCCATCCATCTCCGCGCATTGAAAGATGTTGGAAGGGCCGGTTTCCCTATGGAGTCGCAGCGCCATCCGCGACGGATGTCGGTACCAGCTCGGGGTCGCTCTAGTCGCGGAAGACCAGGCCTATCGACGAGAGTGTCGGCGATTGACCGGTTTCGATGTTGTTGAAGAGGCTCATGCGAATCTGCAGGAAGCGTGCGCCATCGGCTTGCGTCACATCGTCGCTCCAGTGATTCTCCCCGCCGGGAAACAAGGCCTGGTTGTCCGGTAGATCCCCGTAGGCGTCCAGAAGCGCTGCGTTGAAGGGGTCGGTCGGGTTCGGAGCGTTAAAGCCGATCGCGCCTCTGTATTCCAGCAGCACCGAAGTACCCGGCGGTTGATCGGTCGGCGTCGGCTCCACCACGGGGTTGAGATGGGCCGGGGCAGCAAGTTCTGTATCGAGCCATATCGTGTGCGCCCGGCTCACACGGATCGCGATGTCGATCTGGCCTATGTAGAAGACCGGGTCGGCTGCCGGGGTCCCGCGGCCGGGAGGGAGTGAACTCGGATTGAAGCCGCCCGTGGGGCTGATCTCGAGATCAGGATTCTTCTGGGTCTGTGTACCGCTGATATTGGTTCCTCCGGTGGAGAAGATGCGGCTCTTCAGCTGATTGAAGTTCCCGAAGACGAGCGAGATGTCGAACGGATTCAGGCCGAACCCGGAGGAGGTCGGGAAGCAGCGGATCTCCCACAGGAGAGGCAGCCCGACGGTCGGGACCTTGCCAGGCGGCGCAAACGAACCTGCGTTTTCGTCCACCGAGACCGGCGGCCGCACTTCGCGCAGGAGCGGAACTCCGACACCACCATGCCCACCCTTTTCCTGGATGGACGTGTCCCTCCACGTAAACGTCGTTCGTGGCCCGGCTCCTTGGTTCCAGGGGAAGGGCACGAGCGCCGTTCCGTTTGCGTTGGTGAACCTCGAGGCGGGGTCGAGCAGGTAGCCGAGGCTACGCGGATGGACGACGACCTGTGGCGTTCCTTCGAGAATGTTCTCCGTGAAGGGAGTCGGGTTGTCCCGCAAGGACGTTCCCGGAAAGAGGGGACCGCTCCCTGTTGTGCCCGCTTCGTCCATGATGCGCGAACCGTGGGCGAGGCGCATTTCGAAACTCTGATAGAAATCGCCAAGGACCAGCCCCCCGATGGGGGACCAGTTCATGCCGATGACGTCGAGGTCGTAGCGCGTTTCATCGTCGACGAGCCAACCAAAATCGGCGTAGCGCCAACCCGTCATCATCTTGCTGCCGAGGGGCGAGAGCGGGGTTTGCACACCGGGGGGGAAGGGCGTCATGATCGACGGCAAAGGATTGCTGCGATCCGCAGCCGCCGTGCCGGTGGAAAAGGGCCGCGGGCGGAGTACACCGTCTTCGGCATCCAGAAAAACCTGTCCACGGAAGTCGGGCGCGCCGAGAGGAAAAAGCTCGTCCACGGTCGCGAAGCGCATGACCAAACTGCCGTTCTCCACAGCGGGGGCATCAGGATCCAAACGGAAGATGATCGCCGGTGGAGCCAGGGCGAGTCCGTTTCCTGCGAGGTCCGTAACCCCATCGGGCCCCCCGACGACCTGGACCAGGTAGTCGATGCTCGGTCGATTGGCGAAGGGCAGCAGCGGTGTGAAGCGGACCTCCTCGCGTCCAGGGGAACGCACGAGTTGGCCGACGACAAAGTCCTGCGGCATCAAGGTCTCCGATCCCAGGGACGACCCGCGCAGGACACGGAACGTGTCGAAGGCGCCGAGCGAGAGATCGTTCATCGGTTCGCTGAAGCGTACGACGATGCGTGTATCCGTTCCCACGTCGGACGAAGGCGGGGTCGCGGCCGGGGGGTCGAAGCGCAGCCAACAGGCCGGGTCGAGCCCGCCACCGAGGAAATAAGGCGTCACGAGACGTCCTGAACCCAGGAGCATGTTGGTGTTCGGCGCAGGCGTGCGACCGTCGATGCTTGCGCGAATGTTCCGAACGACGCCCAGGCCGTCGGGAGTGCTTGCAAGGGAGGTGACCTCGAGTTGAAAACCAACGAGGTCGAGAACATCGCCGCGCCGTGGTGTGACCTGACATGGAGTGGTGAAGGCGACGTCGAAGAAAAAATCAAACCCGGGACGCCCCTCGGGATCCTCGTCTGCGCGAGTGACGGCGAGCGAGAAGTTTCCCAGTAGCTCGGGGCGTTGGAGGTCGAACAGGAAGCCATTGTTGATGTCCTGCGCGTTGCCGGAACGCAGCGCTCGCACCACCGGTCGCGTCGGCAGGAAGGGATCGAAGGGGCCGTTGAGTTCCGGCGCGAGGGCTTGCCCGGAGACATTTGTCAGCACGCGGAACTGCCCCGAACCGAAGTCGACGAGCGTCGGAATGCGCAGCGCCGTGTTCGGATCGCTGGAAACGCGATCCGAGGGCGGGAGTCCGACCGGGTTGACCGGCACCGGAATCGAGCCCTCCTGCGCTTCCGTAGGGGAGATGCTAAAACCGACGAGGATCCGCGTGGGGTAGAAGCGACCGTTCGTGACTCCGCCGTGGTTTTCTCCGAAGAGGATCCGCGCCGTGTAGGGAGTCGTGGGCCGATAACCCGTGGCAACCTGAACGAGCTGAGGCAGGTTGTCGACCACCGCCTCCTCGTCGTTCAACAGGTCATCGAAGCGCAATACGAGCGTCGCATTGCGCGCGACCAACGAAAAGGGCGGTGCGGAAGAGCCGTCGTAGTTCTTGGGCAACACCGGAGGCAGGCCGGCCGAAGCACGGCTCAAGAGTTCCTGGAACGCCTCTCCCCCGGACCCGTCGGTTGTGCGCTCGCGCAGAATGACCAGACGCGTGCGCTGCGTCAGGGGGTTGGTCGTGAGCTCGAAATCGATTCCGTCCGAGAGGATGTTCTGGCTGATGACGAAGTCCCGATACACCGGCTCGATGACGACCCCACCCTGCCCGTCGATCGCGTGGACATCGACCAGGCGCCCCCAGAAGGTTTCCACCAACCGCAACTCGCTCGCCGCCCCTCCCCCGTGGGGATCCACGAGGTACCTACCCCCTTGGGGCTTGTCGCGCTCCGCCCCGACAGACGCGCCCGAAAGGTCCCCCGAGGGCGCAACCCCACCGCAAGCTCCAGACAGGAACGCGGTCGCTAGAGCGCCGCACCATCCGGGGCCTCGTATCAATGGGCGATCTCGTTCTGGGAAAGGCGGTAGGAGAAGGATACGTCTTGGCCAAGCGTATCACGCTCCCTTCGTGCGGCGCATGAAAGAAGCCCCTAAGCGGCCAGGATGGTCAATCCTTTCCGGTTGCACAGCTATATCGCCCTGCGCAACCGGGGTTGCTTTCGCTGTCGGTTTTTTTACACGTCCTCAACGGGCTGCGGGACGATGGCGGTCATTTCGAATAGAGATCGATGATGCGCTCGATCGCGCGCGTGCAAACGTTGCAGTACTTGGTCGGGTTGCGCGTGAACATGATGCAATCAACCTCGGAGCGGTAGAGACCCTTGGCCTCGTAAGCCGCACCTTCGAAGGCACCTGTGTGCCCATAATGTTCTTCGCCCTCCAGCATGGGCTTGGTGATCGACTTGACCTCGTTGAAGAGGGCTTCCATGGTCTCTTCGCCGGCTCCCTGACTGCGCAGTTCTTGTCGCCGCGCCTGGTAGTCGTATGAGGCCTTGTCGTACGCCGCCTGGCCCCAGGGCGTCGGTAGCGGCATGCTCCCTTCGACCAGGTCTTTCCACTTGACGTTCAACGGATCGAGCAGCGCCGTGACGTTCGGTTCCCACGGTTCGTAGCCGGGAGGATTGAACTCCTCGTAGGAAACCTGAGAGGTGTAGTACTCGTCCGCCAACCCGGCGAAAGAGTGCCCGAATTCGTGGACGAAGAGGTAGGCGGCCTGGCTCGAGTCGGCGGCCGTCGTACACCACAGATTGAAGATGCCTCCGCCACCGTACTTGCGGTCGTTGAACACGAAAACGACGGCGTCGTAGGGCGCCGACGCAGCGGCCTCGCGCAGGGCGCGGTTGGCATAGGTCAGGACGTAGCGGTCGCTGTCGAAGGCGTTGAACGAGAGCCCCAGCGGATTGTCGCGCCAGACACCCTGGCGCGGATTGCTGATGCCTGATTCCGCGGAGGGGACGTGGAGTGCGCGTACGTTGAAGTCCGACTTGCGCGAACGGTAGGGCTCCCAATCGAAGAAGGAATCGACCAGGCGCTGAACGTCCGCGGCGAACTTGCCGCGTTGTTCAGCGGTGTACCCGTCGCCGACCAAGAGCAGGTCGACCGAGGTTTGCGGCGACCCGCCCTCGAGAATCGTCATGACCTCCCCGGCGGGGGTGATCTTCGAGCGATCCACGAAACGGCTGTTCGGATCCACGCGGGAGGAATGGATCTCGTGAAACGTACCGTCGAGCGCACGCTTCTTCAGCACCACCTGCACCGGCTTGCGCGGTTCGGGAAAGCGCTGGGATTCGTGAAATACGCGCCAGGTCGACCTGGCTTCTCGAGTCGTTTCCCACTCGCCGTAAATGCTCGCAAATCCACGCGAATAGATCGTCCGATTCGTCTCCGGGTCGATCACCAGGAAGAGGTACTTCCCCAGGTTGGTTTCGTCCACGAGCTGCGTGCGACTTCCCGCCCACGCTCCTTCGAGTCGAAAGCGGTCCGGGGCGATGTGCTCTTCGTCCGCGTTGCCCGAATGGTGGTAGTCGAAGCGCAACGTGCGGCCGGTGAAGCGCGTATCGAAATCTGATGTGGCGGCGGACAGGGTCGCACATGAGGCGACAAGCGATAGGAGAAGTAGCATCGTTTTCACGGTCTGGCTGGCGGGTGGAAGGCGCGACACTCTAACCCGTATGCTTCGGGCATGCAGATCGCACTTCGACCATCCCAGATCGAAGCTCTGGAGGGGCGCGGACTTCCCTCCAGCTAAGTCTCATATCCGTGATCTGTGCCCGGGCCGATCGACCCGCATGCGCATCCTCAGTTCCCGGGCATGGCGCGGAGGTCCGTGCGAGCGCACCAGGGAGCTGCTTGTTGCCCCCGCTCCCGGAACAAATGGAACGCATTTGTCGAGAGTCCGTGGAACATTTCAACCTCCCTGGCACTCCAGAATGCGAGAATCCTGACGAGGCGCTACCTTATGTGGAGGAGCTTCAAGCTCTTCGGCTTCAACCCCCCTGGCCCCCCATGCAGAAAATTCGTCCCTTCCTTTTCACCGCCGCCGCCCTGTGCACCGCCGCCGCCCTGCTGGTGCCCGCCGAAGAAGCCTTCGGCTTCAGCAAGCTGGGCAGCAACCTGACGGTCGACGAGCGCGATTTCCGCATCTTCGACAACTTCGCGGACGGCGCGTCGAACAACAACACGACCGCCCACTCCAACTTCCCCGGGTTCACAGGTGCGGAAATGGCGATCTGGAAGGGCGGCATCGAATGGGGCAGCGGCCACGGCAACGGCAGCGGCGATCCGACCCAGACCTCCCTCGGCAGCGGCAACGCCAACTTCGAGCCGGCCTGGATGGGAGTTGCGAATGGTGTCGGCGGCGGTGCCGACAACGTCGTTTCAGCCATCACGTCGTGCTCCGGCGGCACCCTGGCCTTTACCGAATCGGGCTTCTCCAGCGGCTGGCGCATACGCTTTTGCGACAACGTCACCTGGGCCGATGGCCCCGGCAACGTCAACGTCTTACAGTTCGATCTGCAGGGTGTGATGGTTCATGAGTATGGCCACGCGTTGGGCCTGGGGCATTCCGGGACCGGAGCCGCGACCATGTCTCCGTCGACGGGACCCAGCAACGAGGGCGATCGTTCGATTCACAGCGACGACATCGCCGGTGTTCAGTGCATCTACGGCGTGCGCAACTTCGACAAGCCGACGATCACGAGTGTTTCCATCGACTCCGTTGTAGGCACCGTGACGATCGGCGGGAGTTTCTTCTCTGCGATCGACAACGACGTCTGGTACATACCCCAGGCCGTGACCGGTGTGTCTGACGATGCGCGGATCATCGTCTCGGGTTTGAATTCGAGCAACGGTGGCACCCAGATCATCGCGCCGATTCCCGAGCCTGCAGGGCCCGGCGCCATTCACGTGCGCATCAACGAAACGGGCCACCACAGTCTGAGCAACAGCTGGCCCCTCGATCCGGGCAGCGCAGCCGCCGTGTCGGCGACCGCGACGTTCTACAACGGTTCTGGCGTCAATCCGGTCTGCTTCGGCAGCACCCTGCCGCCGGTGCTCGGCAACCCGTGGAACCTGACGATCAATGCCACCGTGCACCCCGGCGGCGCCGGCTTTTCGGGAGTCTTGTGTTACGCGGGCAGCGCTTCCGGACCTGTGATCGCCGCGGGCGAGCTCCTGGTCGATTTGACGAGCACGTCCTTTGGCTCGACGATCCTGGTTTCGACCGGATTCATCGATACGTTCTCGATTCCCATTCCCGGCGAGGCCGTTTTCCTGGGCCGCACGGGAACCTGTCAGGGATTCACGTACAGTGCAGCGATCGGCGCTCTGCTTTGCAACGCCGAAAACGTGATGCTGGGGCTCTAACGGAAACAGGCACGAACCCCGGGGGGCCGTGCCTGTTTCTCAGGGCCTTGGCGGCGATTTCGAACTAACGGGTCGTAAAGCTCCAGACGACGCCTGTCGTGGTGCCACTGGAGTTGACCTCGTCGATGCGCCAGTAGTAGACCGTACCGCTGAGCATCAGCCCGGTGTCATAGACCGTTGCGGACTGGTTGCGGATGAACGGCGGCGGGTCGCTGGTTCCGAAGTGCACGTCGTGGGAGGTAGCGCCGGTGCCGGCCGCCCAGGAGATATCCTTGTTTGTCTTGACCCTACGACGGCCATCACGCGGGTTGGGGCTGGTCGCTTGCCCGGGAGGACTCCCGCCACCGCCGGACTCCGTCGTGAAGCTCCAGAGGGTGCCCGTCGTCGTACCCGTCGAGTTGACCTCGTCGATGCGCCAGAAGTAAGTCGTGCTCGTCGCGAGGGTGCCCGGATCGAAGGAAGTTCCGGCCTGATTGCCCTGTGAGGCCGGGCTGGAGCTCGTGCCGAAGTACACGTCGTGACTCGTTGCGTTGCTTCCGGCGCTCCAGCTCAGATTCGTGTTGACGGAGGCCGAGGAGGATCCGTTGCTCGGCGACGGGCTGGACGCCGGACCGGGCAACGGTAGAGGCCCGCCGTCCAGGTCGACTCGGAAATTGTCCAGCGTGCAACGCATGCGGTTGACCTGCTCGGACGTGAAGTTGTTCATGCACAGATCGTCCGTGTAGTCCATGTAGTTGTCCGTCGGATCGGAAGAACCACAGGTGGTGCGGTTGCCGCAGCCGAAGAACGATGAGCTTTCGGAGTTTGTCTCGCAGATCAGGTCGCCGCTCGTGTAGCAGCCCGGAGCACTCGCCGTGGCGCATCCGCCCTGGAAGGTGTGGTACAGGCCCAGGTAGTGCCCGACTTCGTGCGTCGCGGTCCGGCCCTGGTTGTAGGGCGGCCCGATGGGAGCATTCGTCCCGACGGCTTGCCAGTAGAGAACGACCCGGTCGAAGGAGCTGCCGACCACACCGCCGCCACTCGGCACATAGGCGTAGCCCAGATTCCCACCGGCCTGGTTCGTGTAGATGTTGAGGTACTTCGTAACGTCCCAGGAGAGGGAGCCGTAATAGTTGCCGGAGTCGTTGTACCACGAGTTCCTGTTGGACCGCGTCGTCCCGGCGAGAGTGAAACTGATCCCGCTACCGGCGAAGTCTGCGTTGAGAACATTGATCTGGCTTGCGATCAGTGCATCAGAAACTTCTCCGAGGCCGTTGTTGCGCCGCAGGATGTGAAACACGACGTTGATGTTGTAGCTCTGACCGCCTCCGGGGTTGTACTCGGACGCCGGGTTGGTGTTGGAGCTGGAGCAATCCGAGGTCGTCCCAAGACTTTCGAACTGGGGCAACCGATCCGAACCGCAGTGCATGCCGTGCTCTTGAAAGAACGGCGATTGGATGTAGTCCTGGATCGTGGCGAAGTAGTACGTTCCGTTCGAATCGGCGGCGAAGATCGAACCATCTTCATTCTCGTGGAAGAAGAAGTCCGTTATCGGGGGGCCGGCGCTGTCCAGAGATTGCGTAAAGGCTGCGGGCGCAGCCAACAGAACGGTGGCGGCCACGCTCAGTAAGCGCAGATTTCTCATGATGGAGCCTCAAGACTTGTGGGGGGAGGTGGGGGGGGAGGCCTGCGGAAACACGGATGAACCACAGGCCCGCTCGAGGCCATGGAAGGTAGGGGAAGGTTAGCGCGGTGTAAAGTGCCGACCTGATTCTTTGTCCGGCTCTCGCCGGATGCAGTCGGCGGCGCGTTGCCCTCGTTCGGGTGGACTCCGCCTCGCGCATATCCACGATGCACTTGCGACGAACACGCTCGAACGAACGCTCACCCATCCGAAATTCAATGTGGCTGATTACAAGGGGTTCGGTTGCGCGTGTTAGGGTTCCTCGGCCATCCCCGTGTGGAAAATCACCGGCATAGCAGTCTATCTCCTGATCCTTCTCGGGATCGGCTTCCTGGCCGCACGGCGCATGCGGGATGTGAAGGATTACTTCGCCGGCGGAAAGCGTTTGGGTTTTTGGGCCGTCGCTTTCTCGTCGCGTGCGACCGGTGAATCGGCCTGGTTGCTGCTCGGTTTGACCGGTATGGGGGCTGCGGTAGGGGTGCGGGGTTTCTTCGTCGTGCTGGGTGAGGTGCTCGGTGTCGCGGGAGCGTGGCTTCTCATGAGCAGACGCTTTCACCGCCTGACGATGCGCTACGACTGCATCACCATCCCCGATTATCTCGAGGCCCGCTTCCGCGACCATGGACACCTTCTACGCAGGGTAGCGGCAGGTTCGTTAGTCGTCTTCGTCACGATTTATGTCAGTGCGCAGGTGGATGCAACGGGCAAGGCCTTCGAGAGTTTTCTAGGCATCAACTATTTCGCGGGGGCGCTTATCGGGTTCGCCGTCGTGCTGTGTTACTCGGTCGCCGGTGGATTTCTCGCAGCTGTCTGGTCGGATGTGTTTCAGGGCACGTTGATGTTCTTCGGGCTCGTGGCGCTACCGCTTGTCGGGATCGCGGCACTGGGCGGTGTGGGCGAGCTCTCGGTCCGGCTCGGCGTGATCGATCCTGCCCTCATGATGTGGAGTGGAACTTCCGGGGGATGGACCCCGGAAGTGGTTTGCGGAACCATCGGACTTTGTTTCATCGGAATCGGTTTTCTCGGTTCGCCCCAGATCTTCGTGCGCTTCCTCGCCATGCGTTCGGAGAACGAGATCCGCAAGGGGGCGGCAGTGGCCATTCTCTGGACCCTGTGTGCCGATAGCGGCGCGGTCTTGATCGGCATGATCGGGCGTGCGCTTCTCACGGAGCGGGGAGTAGCTCTGGATACCGTTCTCGGAGCGAACGGTGAAGCGGTGCTGCCGGAGCTTGTCGACCATCTCCTCCCCGCGGTGTTGGTCGGGATCTATATGGCGATCGTCTTGGCCGCGATCATGTCGACCGTGGATTCGCTGCTGATCGTTGCGGGCAGCGCAGCGGCTCGCGACTACTACCAGAAGGTGCGACATCCACAGATGACGGATCGAGAGCTTCTGTCCACGAGCCGCAAGATCACCCTGTTTCTTGCGATGCTGGCCTTGAGCCTGGCGATGTTCGTGGCGATTCGTTCCGAGGACCGCACCATCTTCTGGTTCGTGATCTTCGGATGGTCGGGGATCGCCGCCACCTTCTGTCCGACGATGATCCTGTCGCTCTTCTGGAGGGGCATGACCGCTCGCGGCGCACTCGCGGCCATGCTGAGCGGATTTCTCGCTGTGCCCCTGTTCAAGTTCGCCGCCCCACAACTTCCCGTGGTGGGGGATGCCTTCGCTCAACTCGCCGAGCTGCCGCCGGCCTTCGTGCTTTCCGGTCTCGCAGGTGTGGTCGTGAGCCTTGCGGACAAGACGGGCCGGGCGCGACTCGAGGGGATCGACCGGGATCTAGACGCGGCCGCCGGATAGGGCCCGGTTCAGAGGCACCGGGACAGCCGACGATCCCACGGGCAAAAGGCCGTTCGGGGTCGGGCGGGGAGCCGTGGTCCCGAGCGTCGGGAGGGGGTTTTCCCCACTTTGTCCGCAACCTTTTGGGAGCGTTTCGATCCCTCCTGTTGTTCACCGCTCCGGACAAGCTCCAAGGATTTCGAGGAAGGCAAACATGAAAATGAGACGAACAACACAAGGCCTGACGGCCGCGCTCTTGATGGCTCTCGGCGTCGGACTCGTGTCCTGCATTTCGACACTCAATCGCCGTGGCGACCACCACTACCTGACGCTCGACAACGGGAAGCTCTCCACCGGTGGCCCTGCGCACATGCAGGGCCGTTGCGTGAAGATCACCTACAGCGGCAGCAGCGGATCGATCGGCTGTGACATCGAGGAAATCCCCACCGAGGGGATCTGTCCTCCGCCGGGAACGAGGGATGCGCACGGTGAGATCGTCGATTGCCCGCCCGACAGCGGACAGCGGATCCAGCAAGCGGGCAGCTTCAACGAGGAGCCACCGCCAGCGGCGAATCCGCCGGGCCGTTTCGAAGAGGCCCAGGTGTTTCGATTCTTCGGGATGCCCATCGAGATCGACATGGAGCTGGGCTGCCTCGATTATGACATCGAGGTTCGGGCCAGAAGTCGTCGGCGGGCCCGCCAGATTCGGGATGCGATTCTCCGTCAGGCCAGGTCGGGGCCGGCCGGGTTTCAAAACGAGGTGCCCGGCGTTTACGTCATCCGCCACCTCATTCACGCACGGCTACACAACTCCGAATTGGTGTTCACGCTCGCAAACAAGGCGGCTTTCCAGAGCCTGGACCTGAGTGTCAACGGTGTCCGTGGGTATCGAAGCCTGGCCGACGCCGTTCACACGAGGCGCAATGGATGGAACCTGGCAGGCCTATCGATTCCCCTGTCCGACCTGAACTACGGCCTCGACCCTTCTGTGACCTACATCAACGGCTACCGGCTCGACTTCAAACACGTCGGGTTGCAAGCGAGAACCCTCGAAGGGGAGTGGGGCTACACGCTTTAGTCCGAGCTCGTTCCCCCGAGAAGTAGGCGAGCGAGTCAACGCCTCAAGTTCCTTGACCCTTTCGTTCCCCGTTGCCGAGTCCCGGCGACAAGAAAACGGCTCAATCCAATGCGCGTGAGCCGTTCCCTTGTTCTCGCAACGGTGGCGTTGGCCTCCGGGTGGCGGCGGTACTCTTGCGAGTCGGACTCAATCACCGATGTAGCCGATATCCTCCAAGGCGAGACGTTCCGAGGGGGGGAGTTCGATTCGTACCGGCGGGCGGATGGCCCGGAGCAGGTGTTCGACGGTGCGGGCGTTTTCCCGCAGAAGTTCCCCCGGCCAGAGCTCGGCCCTCTCGATCGCATTCTCTTCGGACGGATCCTTGTCGAGCTCGACGGCCCCGAAGAACTCACCGAGGGAGAGTGCACTCGGATCTGCGAGGGCCACGACCTTCCTGTCGTCCCTTCGCACCGCGACCAGGGAACGCGTCTTCCCCCACTTGAAACTGAACGTGCGCGCCGCCCCCCCCTCCAGAAGGTTCTGACCCTCCCATTCGCGGGCCGGGGAGACGCCTGCAAGCGCCGCCAGGGTGCGCGGAAGATCCACCAGGGAAGCGAGGCCGCCGGCGGAGCCGGGTGGGATGCTGTCTCCGAGGAAGAAAAGCGGGATGTGGATCTGCTCTTCCCAGGGATCCCCTCCATGTCCGAGAACGTCGTGCTCGAGGAACGATTCGCCGTGGTCGCTGGTAAAGATCAGGGTTCCCGGAGACAGGAGCCCCTGAGCTTCGATTTCAAGAATCCACGGCCCGACAAGTGCATCGAGACCGCGAGCACCTTCGAGGTAGAGTTCGTAGAGTTCTCGAACGACGCCCTCGCTGGAGAGCATGCCATCCTCGGGCGTTGCGCCACTCTTGCCCGTCACCCTGGAATAGAGTTCGCGCAGGGGACGCTTGTCCTCTTCGATGCCGACCCGGTAGGGGAGATGGGTGCGGAAGGTGTGAACGAACAAGAAGATCGGCCTGCCGTCATCGCCGGCGAGGAATTCCTCCGTGCCCGTGAGGGTCGTCTTCAGATTCCAGGGATCGTTCTCCTGGAACCACTCGAATCCTTGATGGAGGTTGAAGCGTCTGGAAACGAAAGCGGAGTCGGTGACTGCCCCTGTGCGGTAACCGACCGCCGCCAAACGTTCGGCGATCGTCTCGAGATCGGAGGAGATCGACAACCCGTAGTCGACAGCGCCGTGCTGGGGTGGAAAGAGGCCCGCCAACATCGAAGATTGTGAGGGCAGGGTCCAGGTGGAAGGGGCCCAGGTGCGTTTGAAGGTCAGGGAGCGCTCCACGATCCGGTCGAGGTTGGGGGAAATATCCGAGGAGCCGCCCCAGGCCGAGAGGTTGTCGGCGCGGTAGGTGTCCGCCAGGAAGAGAATGAGGTTGGGGCGTTCGCTCTTTCCGTTCGCCCAGGGCCGTGCTCCGTGGCGGCCGACCTTCCCGGGCCCGATGGTAGGGGCCAGAAAGGCCGCCATCGCCAGGTCTCCGCTCGCTTGCAATACCAGCTGGCCGGAGCCGCCCTTCAGGGGCAGTTCCACGGTGTGCCATCTCCCGAGAGCCTTTTCGGTAGCGGTTTGCCGGGCGGAGTAGAGTTCGCGGCCATCCAGCGCAGCTCTGAACTCCAGACTCTCCCCGTCCTTCAACCCCAGACCGAGGGCAACTCCGTAGAACCTGAGCGCGCTTTCGGGAGGGTAGTGAATCGAATGCACCCAGGTGTCTCCGGGCCAGATCGTCTGTCCGCGTCCCGACATCCGACCGATCGAGGCGGTGCCCGAGGTGGCGGAAGTCCGCGGGTACCAGGTCCAGAAAACGGCTTCCTCTTGCGGCGGAAGACCATCGCGGCAGTGGATCACGATCCCGCCACGAAGTAGGCCGAATGTGCCCGGGGGCAGCGTCGCGATCTCGGACGGGCGAACCAGGTCGAGTCGGGCGGGAAACTCCTCGTCTCCGACCGCCAACCGAACGATTTCATCGTGGGCCTTCTTCGCAGCCCGGCCGTGGGGTCGGAGGGCCCGAAACAGTTCCTTTCCTTCCCACGGCGTCCAGGCCTCCGGGACAATGGAGTAACTCACCCAGACTCCGCCTTGCTCTTCACGAACCCGCGGGTGGGATTCCAGCGCCGTTCCAAGGCGAACTACCCCGTCTCCGAGGGGCATCCAGAGAGAACGGTCGGGCACATCGGACCCACAGGCAGTGAGTAAGGCCAAGAACGCCGGACCCGGTGCCCATCTGGCCACGTGTCGCGAGCCGCGCGGAAGGGAGTCGTGAGGCGGTCGATCTGTGCTGGTCATCATCCCTCCGATTCGCCGTGGGATGCCACAGAATAGAGAAGTCGGTGCGGGATTGCGCCGGCCAGGACCGACGAACGCCAGGGGGCGATAACGCCCTGGAGCCCTTCCCGGTCGGTATCAGTCCGAGACCTTCTCGCCGTTCTCGTAGACGCCGGAGCGGGCTCTGTTCAGCGTAGGCTCTGGGTTTTCCTCGGTCGGGAGGTTGTAGATCGTCCAGCGGCCACTGCGTTTGTTGTTGGCGTACTGACCCGCGACCAGGATCAGGCCCCTGTCGCTCCCGGCCTTGTACGGACCGTCCCGCACGCCATCGTGGAAGGTGGTCCATTCCTGCAGCTCGCCGGTCTCCCAGAACTGTCTGAACGCGCCCGCACGCACGCCGCCCACATAGGTCGCTTCACCGCGTAGAACCCCGGTGCCGAAGTACTCTTTGAAGAGCCCCTCTTTCTTGCTCTCGACATACGTGCCCTCCTGCGCGAGCTGGCCGTTTTCGTAGAACTGCTGCCACTGGCCGTGGCGCTGGCCGTCCTTGAAGTTGCTCGCCGATTGGAGCTGGTTGTTCTCGAACCGAGTTACCCAGCGACCCTCTTTCCGGCCGTCCAGGTAGCTTCCCTCGGATTTTTTCTGTCCGTCCTCGTACCAGGTTGTCCACGTTCCGTGCGGCTTGCCGTCGCGGAATTGAATCCTGGACCACGGTTTCCCGTTGGCAAAGGACAGCGTGCGCGAGGTGTCGGAGCATCCCGGCGCCGCCGATAGCAGCCAACCGAGGACCAGTGCGATCAAGGTGAAGAGGTAGAGACGCTTCATCAGTCATCGAGCAGGTAGCCCAGCCCCTGCAGCACCTCGAGTTCAGCCGGCGACATGTCCTGATCCGAAGCCTTGTCGTATTTCGTTCCGTGGGCCACGGCCTCTTCCACCATCTTCTCGAGCGCACGTTTCAACTCGGCGACGACAGCCGGATTCTGGTCGCTGACGTCGCTTTTTTCGAGCGGATCCGCCTCCAGGTCATAAAGGCTCAGGGTGCCTCCGGCGGAACCATTGTGCACGAGCTTCCAGCGCCCGCGCACGATCCCCTTCATGATGGTTTCCTTGGTCTGCTGAATTTCCATCAGTGCGGGTGGCAATGAAAGATGTTCACCTTGAATCAGGCGGCGCAGCGACCTGCCTCCGATTTCAAAGACAACTGGGATGCCTACGAGATCGAGCAATGTCGGCATCACATCCACGGTGCGCACTACCTCCGGGATGCGGCGCTCTTCTTCTCCGGGAACGCGGATGATCAAGGGAACCCGCACCAGCTCGTTGAAGAGCGAACTGCCGTGCTCGACGTTGCCGTGCTCGAAGAACTCCTCTCCGTGATCGGACACGAAGACGACAATGGTGTCATCGGCCAATCCAAGCTCCTCCAGCTCCTTGAAGATGCGGCCGAGGTGAATGTCTGTGTACTTGATCTCGCCGTCGTAGGTGCCGCGTAAGAGCGGCCGTTGTTTCCCAGGTTGCTCGATGAAAACGTCCGTGATCCCCTCGTGGGGCATGTAGTGCGAATGAGGATCGAAGTAATGCAGCCACAGAAACCACGGGACGCCGTCCGCCACCCGTGCCTTTTGTTGCATGAAGCGGATACCGCGATCGGAAATTTCCTGCGATGAGATCCGCGCCGCAAAATCGGCGTCGGGGTCCGAGTAGGAGTCGTCGAAATGCACGAAGCCCTGCTGCATCCCGTTGCTGGAGGTCAGCATCGGGTGGCTGACGTAGCAAGCCGTGTCGTACCCGTTGCGGAGGAGGATCTCGGCCAGTGTTTCGAACGACTCGTCCAGCTTGGAAACAGGCTTCCAGCACTTGTGCGTCGACGAGAAGTAGGACGTGAAGAGCGATGCGAAACTGGGCAGGGTCCAGGACGCCGCCGACATCGTCTGTTCGAACACGGTAGCCGTCTTCGCAAAGGCATCCAGCTCCGGGCTGGTCGGTTTCTTGTAGCCGTACATCCCCAGCGCGTCGGCCCGTAGTGTGTCGACGCTGATGAAAAGAATGCTGGGAGGCGGGTCCCCATCCCAGTCCGTCAGCCGCTCCCCTCCACAGGAGCTCAACAGAACGCCCGCGAGCAGGGGGAAAGCCCTCACCTGTCCCTGGAGGCGCCGCCTGTACCGGAATCGGGCTACGTTTTCTCCGCGTGCACCCACAGTGTGCCAGCCTCGTGCAGGGCGACCTTCGCGTCCCAGTTCGGTTCGCACTCGTCGCGCTCGAAACTCTCCCGGTCGCCAGGACCCCGCGAGTCGACGACGCGCGAGGTGCTGACCGCCTGGAAACCGGCCTTTTCGAAGGCTCGCTTCCAACCGGCCTCTGTCAGTCGCTGGAGTTTTAGCCCCATCACTTCGCCCCAGTCCGCCGAGGCCGGGCTTTCCTCGTAGTAGTCGAGCAGGATCTCGGACGTACCCCCTGGTTTTAGCACGCGAAAGGCCTCGGACAGGGTCTTGTCGAGATCGGTGGTGTAGTAGAGGGCTTCCATAGAGAAAATGCGGTCGAATTCGCCGTCCTTGAAGTCGAGTGCTTCGAAAGAACAGAAATCGTAGCGCGCTCGGATGGTGAAGCTGTGGAGTTCGTCCGCCTTGGCGATCATCCGCGGCGATGCGTCGACACCGATCGCCTGCACGCCGGCGTTGGCCTTTGCGATCAGGCGTGTTGCCCAGCCGGTTCCGCAACCGAGGTCCAGCACTTTTTCGCCTGGCGCGATCTGCATCTTTTCAATGACCTGGCGCACCACATTGCCGTGGCCCTTTTCCAGGCCCTCGTCCCGACCATCCTCCACCCAGCGATCGAATGTTTCGGCGACCTTTTCGTTGCTCATGATTTCGTGATTCGCTCGAGAACCTCGTCCAGAGGTTGGAGGCAAGCCTCCCAGTCGTAGTTTTCTTCGACGAAGCGGCGACCCGCCAGGCCCAGGTCGCGCGCGCGATCGCGGTCTCGAAGTAGACCACAAACGGCCTCGACTTGCCCGTCGACATCGTCGGCGACGAGGTAGTCGCGCCCGTTCTGCCCACCGAGACCCTGGGTTGCCGAATCCGTGCCTACGACCGGCAACCCCAGCGCCAGCGCTTCCAGCACTTTGTTCTGAATCCCACGGGCGATTCGCAACGGAGCGACCGAAATCGCACCGCGCAAAAGCCACTCGCGTGGGTCGTCGACAAAGCCCGTGACCTCGACACCTTCCAGGACGCCCAGGCGCTGGACCTCTTCGGTGGGGTGGGCGCCCACGATCGAAAAGCGCACCTTCGGGTGGCGCTCGCGCACTTTGGGAAGGATCTCGTTACAGAACCAGACGCAGCCCTCCACGTTGGGGTAGTAGTTCATGACGCCGCAAAAAACCAGGTGTCCCTGTTCCGACTTTTCGGGGGTCGGCACGTGGTGCTCGAGGTCGACGCCGTTGCGGATGACCAGGGATGGGACGCCTGGAATACGATCCTTGAAGATCTCCTGTTCCAGGTGCGTGCAGAAGACGTTCTCGTCCACCGTGTTGGCCAGGCGCTTTTCAAAGGCAAAGAGCGTGTGCCATTCGCGCCAGTAGATCCAACTGACGGGCGGCATCATGCGCTTGTGATACTGATGCCACTTGTCCGAATCGAGTTCTGCGAAATGCATCACTCGAGGTATGTCGTGGTCGAGATAGTAGGCGCCCATCGACGAGGAGTAGGCATAGACCAGGTCGGCTCCGGGCACGCGACGATCCACTTCGCGTTGCATCGCCTTCGAGCCGAAGACACCCAAGGTGAGGGGTTTCTTCGTGGCCAAGAGCGGCAGAGCCCTCCAGCGCGGCTTGGGTTTGAAGACCGAGCACGGATACCCCATGTCCTCAAGCTGCTTCGCCGCTTTCACGTCAGCCTCGTCGTGGGCGAACGCTACGATCTCTACCTTGTGATCGCGGCGCATGCGCTCGATCAGCCGCCAGGTCGTGATCTTGTCCCCGCGGTTGGGCGGATAGGGGACGCGTTGGGATAAGAAGAGGATCTTCAATGTTCCTCCTTCGAGAACACGCTGCCGTCGCGACGGTAGCGGGTCCAGGTTCCGGTCCGATTTCCTTGGGCGTATCGGCCTTCGAAAAGGAGCTTCCCGTCCTCGAAGAATCCGCGCGAGGGACCTTCCAGCACGCCGTGTACATAGGTGGCTTCCTCGCGCGGGCGCCCTGTCGGCCAGAAGCGCCGCACCAAACCGTTCTGAAGCCCCGCGGCAAAGCCGACTTCTGCCCGCTTCGTGCCGTCGCCGAACCACTCGGTCCAAAGGCCGATGCGGCGACCCTCAGCGTAGGCACCGAGGCTAGCGGGCTGGCCGTCCGAGAACCAGTGCATCCATTCGCCGTGGGGCTCGCCTTTGCGATAGGAACCTTCGAATTGTTTCATGCCGCCTTCCCACCAGGACGTCCACGGGCCTTCCCGCAGGCCGTTTCGGTAGTTGCCCTGCGAGCGTGGTTCCTCGTTCTCGTACCAGGTTCTCCAAAGCCCGTGGGGGACGTGGTCCTCGAGTCGGATCTCGGACCAGGGGGCGCCTCCCGCAAAGCTGCGGCTGCGCACCTCGATCTCCGGACCGCAGGTGGTCAACATGCAGACTAGCGCGCCGATGGAGGCCCGTGCGAGAGCTTTCACTGCCCTTCCTCGCCTCCGTAGCCCAGCTGTTGAAGAACTTCGAGCTGGCCTGGCGTCAACTCCAGGTTGCGGGCCGGAACGTGCTCGGCTCCCCGCTCCAGCGCTTTCTTCTTGAGCTCGAGGAGCTCTCTTTCCATCCGTTCGCAAACCTGCGGGTGTTCCTGGGCGATGTCGACCTGTTCCTCCGGGTCCGTTCGAAGGTCGAAGAGCAACCGGCGAACCCCTCCTTGGGGGTATTGCAGGATCAGCTTGTATCGGTCCTCCACCAGACAATCCTGGGCGGGAGCTCCGCTGGGATGGATCTCGGCCAGCGCCGGCTCCGAATCAAAGTCTCCGCCGCGCATGAGAGGGGCCAGGCTTTGTCCCGCGACATTCGGCATGGCAGAGAGGCCCGTCAGGTCGAGGAGCGTGGGCAAGATGTCGACCGTTCGAACCGTCGTTTCGATGCGCCCAAAAGCGATGCCCGGGGCCCGGATGACCAGTGGGACGCGCACCAGTTCTCGGAAGAGCGTATGTCCGTGGCCCCTGCTGCCATGATCGAGGAATTCCTCGCCGTGATCGGAGAACAGAACGACGATCGTGTCGTCGCCGAATCCGGTTTCCTGGAGCGCGTCGAGAACGCGGCCAACGTGCATGTCGGTAAAGCGGATTTCGCCGTCGTAAAGGTCTCTTCGGATCGTGTCGTTGTCACGCTCACCCGGTGTAACGAAGGCGTCGGAAATGCCCGCGTGCTCCATGTAGCGATCGTGGGGATCGAAGTAGTGCAGCCACAGAAACCAGGGATCGGGGTCTTCGGCCGCCGCCTTTTGTTCGAGAAAGCGGATGCCCTTGTCGGAGATGATCTCCGAGGTGATCCCATCCTCCGGGTCGACCGCCGGATAGGCGAAGGAGTCGTCGAAGTGCACGAAACCTTGCTGCAGGCCGTGACGGGTCGTGACGAAGACGTGGCTGGTGACACACGCCGTGTCGTAGCCGGCGGAGAGCAGCAGCTCTGCCAGGGTCGTGAAGGACTCGGACAGACGCGCCCCGAAGCTCAGGCAGTTGTGGGTCGAAGTGAACTGGGAGGTCAGTACGCTGGCGAGCCCCGGCAGGGTCCACGAGGCCGAGGCCTGGGCCTCATCGAAGATCACCGCTTCTTCGGCGAATTCATCCATCCGAGGCGAGGTTGGCCGAGGGTAACCGTAGAACCCGAGGTGGTCGGCCCGGAGCGTGTCGATGCTGAGGAAGAGGACATGGGAAGGCGGATTCTCGCCCCACGGGCGCTCTCCCGGGCCGGCGCTCGAGGGCCCCGATCCACAGGAGCCCAAGGTGATGAAAAGAAGGGCTCCGATACTGTGCAGTGCGGCGGACACGACCGTGGAGGATATCTTCGAGGAGCCCTGAGAACCTCCCGGGAGAGGATTGCAATCGCGAATATGCGGACCAGCGACGAGAAAACCGAGCCATCGGGGCCCACCCTGGAACCCTGCTCGACGCTGCCCGCGATTCACCCAACCCGGGACCGCCGGCAGCGGTCCGGAACGGGCGGTTGTCGGCCGTCATGGGGCCATCGTAGCGTTGCGCCGGTCAGGGCCCGGCCGTAGTTTGCACGGCCTAGAAGGCTGCACCACCGGCGATCACCCCAGTCGATGACCTTGCTCTCCATCCAGACGATCTTTTATTACCTGGCGGCTGCCAGTGTGGCGAGCGCGCTGCTCGGCGTGACGCGGAAGAATCCCGTCCATAGCATGCTCTGGGTGTTAGCGCTCTTTCTTCATGTTGCGGGCATCTTCCTCTTGCTTGGCGCCGAGTTCCTGGCGGCCGTGCAGGTCATCGTTTATGCGGGCGCCATTCTGATCTTCTATCTCTTTGTCGTGATGCTGCTCGACCTATCGGGCGAGCTGACACGACCCCGATTCGGACGGCATTGGCCCTTCGCCGCTCTTGCAGGACTCTCTTTCGTGGCCCTGGCCTGGTTCTCCCGCTTCGTCGATTCCGTCGATGGCAGGCTGGCATCCACAGAGGCTGTGGCGACAGGGATCCCGGAATCCTCGACCGACGCGGGTGCGCTGCAGGGAAGCGTTGCGGAGATCGGCAAGGCGCTCTTCGGTCCGTTTGCGTTGCCCTTCGAGATGGCCTCTCTCGTGCTGCTGGCCGCTATCGTCGGTGCTGTCGTCCTCGCCAGGAAGAGGATCGTGGGGCCATGATCGTTCCCATGAGTGTCGTACTGGGATTGAGCGCCGTCCTTTTCGGGATCGGTTTGTTCGGCTTTCTGGCCCGGCGCAACATCATCCTCATGTTCGTCTCCATCGAGGTCATGCTCAATGCGGTCAACCTCAGCCTGGCGGGCTTCAGCTGGCACCTCGGTGATCCGCGCGGCCAGATCCTGGCCCTCTTCGTCATCGCCGTGGCGGCCGCGGAGGCGGGGATCGGTTTGGGACTCGTGATCGCTCTGAACCGGAACAAGCCCGGGGCGGGCGTGGCGGACTTGACTCAGCTCAAGTGGTAATGCATTCGGTCATGCCCGTGTTGGCGGTGCTCGCTCCGGCCTCGGGCGCGCTGCTGATCGCGTTCACGGGCGAGCGGCGCGCCAATCTGAGGGAGTTCTGGTCCATTGCAGCCGGGGTCGTGTTGCTCGGTCTCGTGGCTGGCATGATTCCGGAAGTTCTGGCCGAAAACGCGCCGGAGTGCGTGCTTTTCGGGGTCCTCCCCGGAATGGAACTGGCGTTTCGAGTGGATGCTTTCGGACTTCTGTTTGCCCTGGGGGCATCGCTCCTTTGGATCGTGACCTCCTTCTACTCGATCGGCTACATGCGCTCGCTCGGGGAACACGCGCAAACCCGTTACTACGCCTGCTTCGCCCTGGCCCTCTCCACGACCGTAGGCGTGGCCTTTTCCGCCAACCTCTTCACGCTGTTCCTTTTCTACGAGGGCCTGACCCTGGTGACCTATCCCCTCGTAGGGCACAAGGAAACGCCTGAAGCCAAGGCCGGCGCCCGCAAGTACGTGATCTATCTCCTGGGTGCGGCCAAGTTGTTGCTCCTGGCCGCCATCATCCTGACCTACAACGTCGCCGGAACCCTGGAGTTCAAGAGCGGAGGGATCCTGGCTGACCACGTGGCGCAGCAGCCCACACTTCTCTTCCTGATCTTCACGCTCTTCCTGTTTGGATTCGCGAAGAACGCGCTCATGCCGCTGCACGGTTGGCTGCCGGCCGCCATGGTGGCTCCCACCCCGGTGAGCGCGCTGCTGCACGCCGTGGCGGTGGTCAAGACCGGAGTCTTTTCCACCCTGCGGGTTTTCTTCTTCATCTTCGGTCCACTCGCCATGGGTGAACTCGGCGCGGACCAGCTGGCCCTGGTCGCCGCCTCGGTGACGATCGTGGTCGCATCGCTCCTGGCGCTCGGTCAGGACAACCTCAAGGCCCGGCTGGCCTTTTCGACCGTGAGCCAGCTCTCGTACATCGTCCTGGGGGGGGCTCTCTTGACCTACAACGGGGCCCTCGGCGGGATCGCCCACATCACCAACCACGCCGTTTCGAAGATCACCCTCTTCCTCTGTGCCGGCTCGATCTACGTATCGACGCGCAAGACGGAGATCAGTCAGATGTCGGGCCTGGCCAGGCGCATGCCCTGGACCCTGGCCGCGTTCGCCCTGGCCTCGCTGAGCATCGTGGGCATTCCGCTCACCAGCGGCTTCGTCTCCAAGTGGAATCTGGCCCTCGGCACGGTGGAGCGCCACGACTTCGTCCTTCTGGGGGTCTTGCTGCTGAGCTCGCTCCTCAGCGCGGCCTACCTCGGTCCGGTCGTGTACCGGGCGTATTTCGGAAAGGAATCGCCCGCCGATAGAGAGAATGGGGACGTGCGCGAGGTGTCGTGGATGGTCGTGCCCCTGGCGTTCACCGCAGCCGCGAGTCTGGCGCTGGGCCTCTTCCCCGAACCGGTTCTGGAGCTTGCCGGAAGGGTGCTGCCATGAGTTTTCTGGAGAGACAACTGGAGGACCCCGTCCGCTTCGCCCGGCTCAAGCGCTGGTTCTATATCGGCCTGGCTGTGGTGGTTCTGGTGGAGATCGTCCTGCCTCGTCTCTTCCACGCCGATCACGCCCACTTCCCGTTCGAGAATTTTCCTGCCTGGGGAGCGCTCTACGGGTTCGTCTCCTGCGTGGCGATCATCGTCGTTTCCAAGCTCATCGGAAAGTGGTGGCTCATGCGCCCTGAGGACCACTATGGGGACCCGGATGAGGACCGAGATGATTGAGGGGTCCGCATGAACGTGGAATGGATCCACCCCGGGCTCTTGCTCATTCTGGGCGCCTGGGTCTTGCCTTTCCTCAAGGGAAGGGCCAAGCAGGCGGCGATGCTCATCCTGCCGGGGGCGGCGCTGATCGACTGTCTGCTCATGACGCCCGGGACCTATGGCGTGACGAGCTTGCTGGGACAGGACGTCGTGTTCGGTCGCGCGGACAGCTTGAGCCTGATCTTCTCCTACGTTTTCTCGCTCCTGGCGTTGCTCGGCATGATCTACGCCCTGCACGTCGATGACGATACGCAGCACGTGGCGGCCCTGACCTACGCGGGCGGTGCGCTCGGCGTGACGTTCGCCGGGGACTTTCTTTCGCTCTACGTTTTCTGGGAGCTCATGGCGATCTCGTCGGCGCTCCTGGTGTGGTTGGGCCGCGAACGATCCGCGGTCGCTGCAGGGTTCCGCTACCTCCTGGTTCACGTGTTCGGAGGGCTCATTCTGCTGGCGGGGATCATCATCCATTGGTCCCAGACGGGGTCGCTCGCCTTCGGGGACATGGAGGCCTTCTCAGGCGGCCTGGGATGGGCCCTGATTCTCACGGCCTTTCTCCTCAACGCGGCCGTCCCGCCCCTCGGAGCCTGGCTTCCCGACGCGTATCCGCAGGCCACGGTCACGGGCGCGGTCTTCATGACCGCCTTCACCACGAAGTCGGCCGTCTACGTGCTGATTCGCGGCTTTCCGGGAACCGACCTCCTGATCTGGCTGGGGGCCGCCATGGCGATTTACGGCGTCGTCTACGCCGTTCTGGAGAACGATGCGCGCCGCCTTCTGGCCTACCACATCATCAGCCAGGTCGGGTACATGGTCTGTGGGGTTGGAATCGGGACCGAGCTGGCCATCAACGGCGCCACGGCGCACGCCTTTGCGCACATCCTTTACAAGGCGCTGCTCTTCATGGGCGCCGGCGCCGTGCTGCAGATGACGGGCCGGCGAAAGCTGAACGAGATGGGCGGCCTCTACAAGACCATGCCGCTCACCCTGGGTCTGTACATGATCGGGGGATTCGCGATCTCGGCCGTGCCCCTCTTCAGCGGTTTCGTGAGCAAGTCCATGGTGGTGTCCGCGGCGGGCGAGGAACATCTGGGAGCGGTCTTCCTGATGCTCACCTTGGCCTCGGCCGGAACCTTCCTGCACACGGGCCTCAAGCTCCCCTACTACATGTTCTTCGGCAGGGAAGCGTGCCGGCCCGGCGGACCCGAGCGAGTTGAGGGACGAGAACCGCCCCGGAACATGCTCGTGGCCATGGCCCTGGCGGCGGTCGCGTGCATCTTGCTCGGCGTTCTCCCCGAGACCTTCTACCGGCACCTGCCTTACTTTTCGGATTACGTTCCATACACGCTGCAGCACGTTACGAACGCGCTCGGGATGTTGAGCTTCACCGCGCTGGGGTTCTTCCTGTTGCTGAAGCACCTCGACCCGGAGCCCACGATCAGTCTCGATACGGACTGGTTCTACCGTCGCGGTTCCACCGGCTTGATGAAGCTGATCAAGGGGCCTCTGACCCGTCTGGAGTACGGCTTCGTCGGAGAGATCTACGAGTTCGCGATCCAGCGGCCCGTGCTGGGGATTGCGGAGCGCTTGCGCAGGTTCGACAGCCGCATCGTCGATTCCTCCCTGGTGGGGGTGGGGCGCTTGACCCGCAGCCTGGGCCTCGTCTTGAAGCCCGCGATCAGCGGCCAAACACAGCACTACGGCCTCATCATGGCCGTCGGAATCCTGGCACTCGTGGCCCTGGTGGTGTTCGCCCTATGACGGCCTACCCGATCCTCACCGCGGCTACGTTTCTCCCCCTGGTGGGAGCGGCTTTGATCCTGCTCATACGCAGCGATCGCGCCGCGCGCTGGATGGCCCTGACCACGACCCTGGCGACGCTCGCTCTATCGATCCCCCTCTACCTGGGTTTCGACAAGACCTCGAGCGCTCTGCAGTTCGTCGAATCGGCCGAGTGGATCCCGTCGTGGGGCATCGCCTACAGCCTGGGCGTGGACGGGATCAGCCTTCCGTTCATCTTCCTGGCCGCGGTCCTGAGCGTCCTGTGCATCGGCGCATCGTGGGCCGCGGTCCGGACGAGGGTGCGGGAGTTCTACGCGGCGCTCCTGGTTGCAGAGACGGCGATGATCGGGCTCTTCGCCGCCTCGAACCTGTTTCTCTTCTACATGTTCTGGGAGCTCATGATCGTTCCCCTCTTCCTCCTCATCGGCGTTTGGGGAGGTCCCGGGCGAATCTATGCCGCGGTCAAGTTCCTGCTCTTCACCCTGTCCGGAAGCGTCCTGATGCTCGTGGGCATGATCGCCCTGTATCAGAGCTTGGGCACGCTGGACTTCAAGGCCCTGGCCGACGCCCCCTCGAGCCTTTCCCCGGAGCAGCAAGCCTGGCTGTTCGCGGCCTTCCTGGCCGCTTTCGCGGTCAAGGTGCCCATGTTCCCCGTGCACACGTGGCTCCCGGACGCCCACACCGAGGCCCCGACGGCGGGCAGCGTGATCCTGGCCGGGATCCTGCTCAAGATGGGCGCCTACGGTTTCTTGCGTGTCTCACTTCCCGTACTTCCCGACGGCGCGCAGCTCTTTCTCAAACCCATGCTCGTCATCTCGGCGGTAGCCATCGTCTACGGTGCCTACGTGACCCTGGTGCAGAAAGATGTCAAGCGCCTCATCGCCTTCTCGAGTATCAGCCACATGGGCTTCGTCACCCTGGGGATCTTCACCCTCAATCGGAGTGGAGTTGAAGGTGCGATCCTCCAGATGATCAACCACGGGATCATCTCCGCAGCGCTCTTCTTGTGCGTCGGGATGATCTACGAGCGCACCCACACGCGCCAGATTCAGGACTACGGTGGCGTCGCGAAAGTCGCACCGATTTACTCCACCTTGCTGGCGCTCTTCTGCCTGGCCGCCGCAGGGTTCCCGGGACTGAATTCCTTCGTGGGGGAGTTCCTCATCGTCGGCGGCGCCTTCCAGACGTCAGGCTGGCTCGGGGCCATGGCGATCTGGGGCGTCGTTCTGGGAACGACCTACCTGGTCTGGCTCTTCTATCGCATGGTCATGGGGGAGACCCACCCGGGCCTCGCAGGGCTCCGGCTCGAGCTCAACGCTCGTGAGGTTGCCACGCTGGCTCCGCTGGCCCTGCTCGCGCTGTGTCTCGGCCTGTACCCGGAGTGCGTACTTTCCTATCTGCGTGCTCCCGTGGCCGAGCTTCTCGCAGGAGTGCCGCGGTGAACGGCGTATCCGCATCCGATCTCGTTCTGCTCCTCCCGGAGCTGATTCTGGTCGGCACGTGTCTCGTGCTGCTGCTCGCAGCGCGGCCGATCCAGGCGAACCGGGCGGTTCCCCTGGCCCTCGTGGGGACGGTCCTGGCCGCGGTCGCCGCGGCCGTGGCCTCGGGCTGGCTCCTGTCCAGGGGCGCTGCGACCGGGTTCGGGGGCATGTTTCGGGTGGATGGCTACTCCCAATTCTTCAAGCTGCTCATCACCGCCACCCTGGTTCTGACAGCACTCTTTTCCGTTCGCAGCATCGAGGACGAAAAGCTGCCACGCGCCGAGTACTTCGTCCTGCTCTTGCTGGCCTCGACGGGAATGATGTTTGCGGCCTCCGCCCTCGATCTCTTGACGCTCTATCTGGGCGTGGAGCTCATGACGCTCTGCGCCTACATCCTGGTCGGGATCCGGGTGGAGCGGCCGAAGTCGAACGAGGCTGCGATCAAGTACTTCCTGCTGGGTTCCTTCGCTTCCGCCCTGCTGCTCTACGGAATCAGCCTGACGTACGGGGTCACGGGCGCCACCGATTTCGGGGGCATCGCCCAGGCACTAAGTGAGGGGGACGGGGAGAACCCGATTCTCCTGCTGGGCATCGTTCTCGTGGCCGCGGGGCTGGCCTTCAAGATCGCGGCCGTTCCGTTCCATGCCTGGGCTCCGGACGCCTACGAAGGTGCGAGCACCCCGGTCGCGGCCTTCCTGGCGGCGGGCTTCAAGGCGGCGGGCCTGGCCGCGCTCGGCCGGGTATGCCTCATCGCGTTCCACACGGAGAGCCAGCTTCTGTCCATGGCTCTGACGGGGCTCGCCGCCCTCTCCATCATCGTCGGGAGCCTCATGGCCCTGTCCCAGACCGACATGAAGCGGCTCTTGGCGTATTCCTCGATCGCGCACGCGGGCTATGCACTCCTGGGGCTGATCGCCGGCACCTCCGAGGGGACCTCGGCGACCATGACCTACGCCTTCTTTTATGTCTTCATGACGCTCGGAACCTTTGGCGTGGTGATCGCCTTGGGCGAGCGAGGACAGAAACTCGACGGTTACCAGGGCCTGGCCGTGCAGCGACCCGTAACGGCCGCACTGATGCTGCTCTTCCTGCTCTCTCTGACCGGCATACCTCCCACCGCGGGATTCGTGGCCAAATTCGTCGTGATCCTGAGCGCCGTGCGCGCCGGTCATACCACGCTGGCCGTCGTGGCGGTGGTCTGCAGCGTGGTGTCTGCGTTCATCTACATGCGGGTTGCCGTTCTCATGTACATGAAGGAGCCGGAGGAACCGGCTCCTTCTCGCATCCCGATGGCGATATCCGCGGCACTCGGACTGGCCGCGTTGGTGACTCTGATCGGCGGGCTTTTCCCCGGGGGGCTCACGTCCTGGGCGGTGGCGCCATGATGGTGGGAATGCCTTACACTGCTGGCCAGGTGATCGAGCATTGAACGAGTACATCGGAATCGCAGTCAGCTTTCTCCTGGCCGGTGGCGTTGCGGGTGCAATGGTCTTTCTGGGCTCTACGCTCGGAAAGAAGAATCCCACTCCCGAAAAGCTGGCGCCATTCGAGTGCGGAAAGGAGCCCTTCGCCATTCCGATGGGAAGGTTGGCGATCAAGTTCTATCTGACCGCGATCCTGTTCATCCTGTTCGACGTCGAGCTCGTCTTCCTCTATCCCTGGGCCGTGGTCTACCGCAGCCTGGGGTTCCTTGGCCTGACCGAGATGGGGATCTTTCTGGTCGTTCTGATGGTGGGCTACATCTACGCCTGGAGGAACGGTGCTCTCGATTGGAACTGATATGGAGGTGATGGAATGCTGATCGACACATCGTTCTTGACCAGCCGAATGAACGAGGCCCTGGGGTGGGCCCGGAAGTACTCGATCTTCCAGTACCCCTTCGTGACTGCCTGTTGCGGTATGGAGTACATGGCGACGGCCTGCTCGCACTACGACGTGGATCGCTTCGGCGCGGGTTTCCCCAGATTCTCTCCGCGCCAGGCCGACGTCCTTTTTGTAGTCGGAACGATCAGCCACAAGATGGCGCCGGTCTTGAAACGCATTCACGATCAGATGGCCGACCCCAAGTGGGTGGTCGCCTTCGGAGTCTGCACCTGTACGGGCGGTTTCTATGACAACTACGCGACCGTGATGGGCATCGACACGATCATGCCGGTGGATGTCTACATACCCGGATGTCCGCCGCGGCCCGAGATGGTCCTCGACGGGCTGATGAAGCTCCAGGACAAGATTCAGGACCAGCACACGAGCGGCAAGCGGGCTGCGCCCGAGCCCCGCCCCGACAACCTCGAAGTATGAATCCTTCCTCTGCAATCACGGCCGTCACGGACCGCTTCCCCGAGGCCGTATCGACTTCCCACACCTATCGCGGTGACGCCACCGTGATTCTGCGGCGACAATCCCTGCTGGAAGTAACGCGCTTCCTCAAGGAGGACCCGGAGTTCCAGATGAACTTCCTGGTGGATCTGACCGCGGTGGACTACTCCGCTTTCGGCAAGGGGGGCAGGCCCGCATTTTTCGCTTCCTCCGGAGTGGCGGTTAGCCCCCCTCCTTTGATCCCGGACAAGGACCCCTGGCCCGGCCCCCCCGATCCGTCGCGCTTCGTCGTGGTTTACCACTTCTTCTCGACGACCCACAAGCATCGACTGCGACTGGTCGTTCCCGTGGCGGACGCGGATCCGCGGCTGGATTCGGTGAGCGATCTATGGCCCGCAGCCAACTGGCTCGAGCGCGAGGTCTGGGACATGTTCGGGATCCAATTTTCCGGGCATCCGGACATGAGGCGCATCCTCATGTACGAAGGGTTCGAGGGCTACCCGTTGCGCAAGGACTACCCCGTCAACAAACGCCAGCCCCTCATCGGGCCGCTCAACTAGCCATGCCCATGGAGTTGACTCCTGCGCCGGGCAGTACCCCGACACAAACAGGCGAGCCCACGGATCTCGAAACGCGGGACATGATGCTCAACATCGGTCCGGCGCACCCGGCCATGCACGGGATCGTTCGGATCGTGGCCAAGCTCGACGGCGAGAAGATCGAGGACGCCGATGTGGAGATCGGCTACCTCCACCGCGGCTTCGAGAAGATGGCGGAGCAAGTGGACTACAACGGGGTCATGCCCTACACCGATCGGCTCAACTACGTGTCCCCGCTGATCAACAACATGGGCTACTGCATGTCCGTGGAGAAGCTCTTGGGGATCGAGGTCCCGGAGCGCTGCCACTACGTTCGCGTGATCCTCTCGGAGATTTCAAGGATTTCGGATCATCTGACCTGCGTCGGCGCGACCGCCATGGAGCTGGGGGCCTTCACGGTCTTTCTCTACATGATCAAGGCGCGCGAGTATCTCTGGGAACTGGTTGAGAAGGTCACCGGCGCACGCCTGACGGTCTCTTACTGCCGCGTGGGCGGCGTGAAAGCCGATCTTCCCGACGGTTTTACGGAGCCTTGCCAAGAGGCTTTCAAGGAGACGCGCAAGGTCCTCGCGGAGTCGGATGGTCTGCTGACGCGCAACCGCATCTTCGTGGACCGCATGACGGCGACGGGCACGATATCCGCGGAAGAGGCCATCTCCTACGGGATCACGGGGCCCTTTCTCCGCGGCAGCGGTCTGGACTACGACGTGCGCAAGGATTGTCCGTACGCCGTCTACGACCGGCTGCCTTTCGACGTGCCGGTAGGGACACGCGGCGACAACCTCGACCGCTATCTCGTGCGCATGGAAGAGATGGAGCAGTCCATGCGTATCGTCGAGGCGGCCCTGCGCGAAATGCCGCCAGGCCCGGTCCTGGTAAACCCTGAGACAGGCCGGCCCATTCCTGCGGCGGAGATGGTCGATCTGGCCAAGATGGGCAACATCGGAGCCTTCTCAGGGGCTTGCGCCGTGCCCGGTCCTACCCTCGAGGGCTCGGGGCGTGCACAGCACCCGGCCATCGCCGCAGGTGAGAAGCGGGTCAACCTCCCTCCCAAAGAGGACGCCTACGGCAACATCGAAGGGCTCATGCGGCAATTCAAGCTCGTCATGTTCGGCCACGGAGTGCGGGCGCCCGAGGGGGAGGTCTACTTCCCCGTGGAAGGGGCCAACGGAGAGCTGGGGTTCTATGTGGTGAGTGACGGGTCGGGGAGCGCCTACCGGGTGCGGGTTCGTCCCCCCTGCTTCGCCATCATGTCGGCTCTACCCAAGCTTATCGAAGGGGATTCCATTGCCGACCTGACCCCTACGTTTGGGTCGGTCAATATGATCGGCGGGGAACTCGACCGGTGAAACTCACGGACCTTGAAGACAGAGCGGAGGTGATCCTGCGCCGCTATGAAGAGCCCAAAGCGGCCATGCTGCCGCTCTTGTGGCTCGTGCAGGAAAACCAGGGCCATGTCTCTCCGGAAGCGGAGGCGTGGGTCGGCCGGCTTCTCGGAGTGTCGATCACCCATGTGCGCGAGGTGGTCTCGTTCTACAACATGTATCACACCGAGCCCGTTGGGCGGCGCGAGCTGCGGGTGTGCACGAGTTTGCCATGCCGCTTGCGAGGGGCTGATGGCTTGTTGGAACGCATCCGTTCGAGCCTGAAGATCAGCCCCGGCGAGACCACCCCGGGCAAGGAGGTCACGCTCACGGAAGTCGAGTGCCTTTGCGCCTGCGAGATGGCTCCCATGGCCCAGCTCGACGAGCGTTTCGTCGGCCCCTTTCCCCCCCAGGAGAAGGAGGCCATCGAAACGCTCATCCAGGACGCACTCAGCGAACCCGGCGGCCCGGAAGCGACCCCCGAACCCGAGCCCTACATCTGTTCGGACGGCCCCGTGCTCTCCACGCGCTTCAAGGACCCGACCGGGACCTGGTTGGAGGCTTACACCGCCGATGGCGGGTACTCGGCTGCCCGGAAAGTGCTCACCTCCATGACCCCGGCACAGGTGATCGAAGAGGTCATGGGTGCCAACCTGCGCGGCCTGGGCGGAGCGGGGTTTCCGGCCGGCAAGAAGTGGTCGTTCATCCCCACGGACTCAGCGCGCTCGAAGTATCTCGTGGTCAACGCGGACGAGGGCGAGCCCGGTACCTTCAAGGATCGTTACATCCTGGAGCGGGACCCGCACGCGCTGCTCGAAGGCATGCTCATAGCGGCCTATGCCATCGGCAGTCACAAGGCATATGTCTACATTCGTGGTGAGTACTTCCGGCCCGCCCAGCGCTTGCAGCGTGCTATCGACGAGGCCTATGGCCGAGGCTGGCTCGGCAAGAATATCCAGGGGAGCGGCTTTGACCTGGAAGTGGTGATCCATCCGGGGGCCGGCGCCTACATCTGCGGCGAAGAGACGGCGCTTCTCACTTCGCTCGAGGGGGGGAAGGGCTTTCCGCGGCTCAAACCACCTTTCCCGGCAATCTCCGGACTCTTCGGGTGTCCCACGATCGTCAACAACGTGGAGACCATAGCCTGTGTCCCTTTCATCCTGCGCCATGGAGCCGCACGCTTTTCAGAGATAGGCACAGCCACTCAGGGCGGCACACGACTCTTTTGCGTGAGCGGGCACGTGGTGCGTCCCGGTGTTTACGAAGCGCCGGTCAGCGTAACCCTGAGGGAGTTGGTCGAGGTCGCCGGTGGAGTTCGCGATGGCAAGAAGCTCAAAGCCGTCATCCCCGGGGGCATATCCGCCAAGATCTTGACCGCCGATGAGATCGACGTGGCCATGGACTTCGACTCTCTGAGAGGTGCGGGCAGCATGGCCGGGTCCGGGGGTGTGATCGTGATGGATGAGAGCACGTGCATGATCGAGGCGCTCGAGTCGGCGGCGCGCTTTTTCGCCGATGAGTCCTGCGGACAATGCTCACCCTGCCGTGAAGGGACGGGTTGGGTCCACCGGATCGTGCACCGCATCACCGAGGGGCGCGGAACCTTCCAAGACCTGGACGATCTCCTCGCTATCGCCGGCGACATGGAAGGCAAGACCATCTGCGTCTTTGCGGACGCGGCCGCCTGGCCAGTGCAGTCCTACATCACGAAATTTCGCGACGAATTCGAGGAGTATATTCGCAACGGGCGCTCCGGGCGCACCAGGCGGAGTGAGGAGGATGAGGCATGCCCAGTCTGACCATCGATGGCCGTGAGGTCAGCGTCCCCAAGGGAACCACGGTCATCCAGGCTGCGGAAAAAATGGGGGTCTTCATTCCGCGCTATTGCTACCACCCCGGACTTTCCGTCGCAGGCAACTGTCGCATCTGTTTGGTTGAGGTGGAGAATCTCCCCAAGCTCCAGGTTGCATGCAACTTGCCCGTCACCGAGGGGATGGTCGTGCACACCGGGAGCGAACAGGCAGAGGACGGACGGCGTGCAGTGCTCGAGTTTCTCCTGGCCAACCATCCGCTCGATTGCCCGGTCTGCGACCAGTCAGGGGAGTGCGATCTCCAGAATTTCTACATGAACTTCGGGCTCTATGATCCGCGCTTCAGAGAGCAAAAGGTCAAAAAGCAAAAGGCGGTGCAGCTCGGGCCCCACGTCATGTTGGACCAGGAGCGCTGCATCCTTTGCTCGCGTTGCGTGCGCTTCACGGACGAGATCACCAAGACCGGGGAGATCGGTATTTTCCAGCGCGGGGATCGGGCCAAGATCGGTGTCTACCCCGGCACTGAACTCGAGAATCCCTACTCGGCCAACGTGGTGGACATCTGTCCTGTGGGGGCCTTGACCGAGCGGGCATTCCGTTTCAAGGCCAGAGTCTGGTACCTCTCCAGCGCCCAGACGGTATGCAACGGCTGCAGTCAAGGGTGCAACATGGACATGCACTACGTGCTCGACAGGCCGCACCTCAATGAGGGGGCTCGTGTCGTGCGCGTCAAACCTCGCTACAACCCGGATGTCAACCAGTGGTGGTTGTGCGACGAAGGCCGCTATGGCTTGGAGTGGATAGACAAGGCGCGCCTGCAGGAGGTTCGCGGGCCTGGGGATACTGCGAACGCGGATACGAATTCCGGGAAGGCCACCTGGGAACAAGCGCTCGGCGCGATCTCAAAGTCCCTTGCAGAGTGGAAAGCGGAAGACGTCGGGGCACGGATCGGGGTGATCGCCTCGGCCAAACTCACCAACGAGGAACTCTTTCTGATTCGTGAAATCTTTCGGGACGCATTGGGCGCCCAGGTCAGCGCCTGGGTTCCGGAGGATCCCGGGACCTGTGACGAGTTCTTGGTCAAGGCGGACAAGAATCCGAACACCCGCGGAGCGACTCTTCTGAACTTGACTTCACCGGATGCACCTGAAGCCGAGCGGATCGTCGACGAGGCGCTTGCAGGGAACATCGACCTCTTGTGGGTCTTCGGGTACGACCTGGTGGAGGGCTTCGGGGAACAGAAGGTCCGGGAGCTGGGAGAAAAACTGAAACTCTTCGTCTACTCCGGCACGAACGAAAACCCGACCCAGGCCCTGGCCCACTGGGGGTTGCCGAGCGCCGCATATGTGGAGAAGGATGGAACCTTCGTGAACCACCACGGTCGGGTCCAGCGCATCGGCCGCGTCTTTTCTCCGCTCGGGGATTCCCGCGAGGACTGGCGCATTCTCCTGGAGCTGGGCGGGCTGCTGGGACTACAGCTCGATTGGCGGGACCCGCAAGAAATTTTCCTCGGACTCGCCGATGCCGAGACGGCGTTTGCGGGAATGAGCTATGGGACGATCGGAGATCAAGGCGTGGAGGTTGCCTGCACAAAGCCCACCGAAGGAGTCACCGCCCCGTGGTAGAAATCCTGCTGATCAAGCTGGTGGTGGCTGGCTTGGTTTTTGCCGCGGTCCTGAACCTGGCGGGGTTTCATACCTGGGTCGAGCGGAAACAGTCCGCCCTGATTCAGGATCGGATCGGCGCGAACCGCGCCCCCATCTTCGGGTTCACGATGCTGGGGATGTTTCACGGCGTGGCCGATGTACTGAAGATGTTCACCAAGGAGGACATCGTCCCGGACCGCGCGGACAAGGTCCTGCACACGATCGCTCCTTTCTTCTCGGTCTTCTTTGCTTTGGTCGCCTTCGCCGCGATCCCTTTCGGGCCCCCCCTCCACCTGGGGGATCGGGTCATCGACCTCCAGGTCGCCAAGATCGACGCGGCGCTGCTCTACGTCTTTGCCATGCTTTCCCTGGGCGTTTATGGCGTGATCCTCGCCGGCTTTGCCTCACGCAACAACTACGCCATCATGGGCGGCCTGAGGGCCACAGCGCAGATGATCTCCTACGAGATTGCCATCGGCATCTCCCTCATCGGCGTGATCATGGTGTACGGGACCATGGATCTTGCCGAACTGGTTCGGGCGCAGGGACAGTTGCTCGGCGGCTGGGTTCCCTTTTGGGGCATCTTTGCTCAACCCGTGGGTTTTATCGTCTTCGTGACCGCAGCCCTGGCGGAGACCAAGAGGCTTCCTTTCGATCTACCGGAAGGTGAATCCGAGATCATCGGGTACTTCGTGGAATACAGCGGGATGAAATTCGGGATGTTCTTTCTCACGGACTTCCTCGAGACCATCGTGGTCGCCAGCCTTGCGACCACCCTCTTCTTCGGTGGGTGGCAGGTGCCGTACCTGACGGAGGACGGTTTTCTCTTTCCCTGGGGGGGGCAGCTCCCTGTCCAAAACTGGGTCTACGTGTTGCTCGGAGTGGCCAGTTTTTCGATCAAAGGCCTGATCTTCTGCTTTCTGTTCATGCAATTGCGTTGGACGCTACCCCGCTTTCGCTACGACCAGCTCATGAACCTGGGCTGGAAGGGGCTGTTTCCGATCGCGGTGATCAACGTCGTGGTGACCGCCTTCGTGCTGGCCTTTCTCGGGGGTTCGAGCTGATGGCAGTGAAGGCGGTCCAGCGGCGGGAACTGACGTTCTGGGAAAAGCTCTACATTCCCCAGATCATCTGTGGGCTCAAGATCACTTCCACTCACTTTTTCCGCAACCTGTTTCTCCACACGGCCCACCTCCTGGGCCGGTTAAAGAACGTCCCTGCCTCGGTCACCATCCAATACCCCGAAGAGCGGCGGCCCCTCATGTCGAGGTACCGGAGCCGTCACCGGCTAACGCTGCGTGAGGACAACAGCCCCCGTTGCGTGGGATGTATGCTCTGCGAGACGGTTTGTCCGGCCAGGTGCATCACGATCGTGCCAGGGGAGCATCCCGATCCCGACGTCGAAAAGTATCCGATCCGCTTCGACATCGACCTCGGGATGTGCGTCTACTGTGGTTACTGTGTCGAGGTCTGTCCCGAGGACGCGATCCGGATGGACACTGGAATACTCGACTTGGCGGCCTACTCCAGGGAAGCCATGCGCTTGGACATTCACGAGCTGATGGGCCCGAAGCTGCGCAAACCAATCAGCGACTGCAGCCTGGAGTTTCCCCACATCTGCGCGTCGGCCGATGGAGAGATGAAGGGCGGCTGGGACAGCGTGCCCCGATCGAAGGGGTCCTGATATGAAGGGGCCGCGGAGCGCTCGCAAGAGCGGTCTCCAGCCACCGCTTCCGGAATTCCGGGTCCGAAATCCGGAGGAGCCTGTGTGTATAGCGGAGCGCCTGGAGCTAAGCGCCCCTGATGTAATCCGTAAGGCAGTCTACTTCGAGCTTGTACTCGGCGAGCTCGGACTTGAGGACGTTGCGTAGTGAAATGCAGGCCACGACTTCGCCGTCCTCTAGGATCGGCAAGTGCCGAACGTGGGCTTCCCGCATCTTGTCCTCGCACTCAAGAGCGGTCTCGCCGGGACTGGCCGTAATGACGTTCGTGCTCATGATCTCAGCGACCACGGTCTTGTCAGGATCGCGGCCATCTCCCACGAGCCGATAGACGATGTCGCGCTCAGAGCAAAAACCCACGAGCCGACCGTCCGCGGTGACGGGTGCGCCCCCCACATGGTGTTTGCGCAAGAAACGCGAGGCCTCGGCAATACTCATCGTGGCGTCAAGGATGAACGGCCGGGCTCGGTTCGCAATAATGTGAGATACACGTATCATTCTTGCCTCGTAACTTGTGTGTTGTGGGATCCGCCCCACATCCGGCGGCCCCGTGGGGAGCCACTCGCGTCCAAGGCACGTGTGTTGTTCGACTCAGGTGGGATTTTTCCCGCCACTCGTGTCCTTTAGACACAACCCTATCGTAGGACAAAGGCCGGGAGATGGTCAAGAAACGAGGTTGGACTTTCCGGAACCCAGCACACGGACGTTGGACTGCCCTTTCTGCGTTCTTCCTGGGTTAGCGAGGCTCCGCCAGGAGTCACAGGTCTCGGTCACCTGGACCGAAGGGCGTATTCTCCATCTTCCCGCCAGGAAGTCGCGACCGCGAGAGTTCCCTGACGAAGTGTTGCACCGAACGAGGGCCGCGGCGTGAATCAAGCTCGGCTCGTATGGTTGGCTCTGCCTTGTTCGCCCATGACAAACGAGGAACCGCGGAGTAAGGGCCCGGCAGCAGGTTGCGTCACGGCCGTGCGGTGGGACAATAGGAGGCGCCGATGGGCGTTCTCTGATTCCAAGTCCTCCGATGCAATCCAGCCGGCAGCTTCTTTCGTCCTTCGTCGCCGGAGCTGATGGGGAGTCGCGCAAGGAACTATCCGCGCGCTACCGCCCCATCCTCGCGGCGTTCGCCCGCCGTGTAGGGATAGGTTCGGGGGAAATCGACCGCGTCTGCGACGAGACGCTCGAGAGCTGGTTCGCCGCGGTCGCAAGCGACGGGTTCGAGGAGGGAGTCTCCATGAACGAGCTCGTCTTCGAACAGGCCAGGACCCATATCGCAGGTGCGAGCCTGAGCGCATCGGACCTACTCCAGAGGGATGAAGCGCTTCAGGGAGCGTGGAACTCGGAATGGCGGCGAGCCCTGATTCGCTTCACGATCCAGACGCTCGCGCGGTCGAGAGAGACCGATGCGCGCACTCTCGAGGCCTTCGAGCTGCACGTTGTCGAGAAGCGCTCGGCCGCAGACGTGGCCAAGCAGCTCGGGATGACCCACACCGCCGTTTTCGGGGCGAAGAACCTGTTGTTGGGCAAGCTTCAGAAATTGTTGGGACGCCTGGAAGGCGAATTCTAGCCCGAGCGAAGGGGAGGTCTTCGGTGCTGTCGGTTTCTTGCGCCACAATGGGTCTTCGGTGTTTGACGCACACCTGTCACCTCGCGTTGTCAGAGAACTGGACCGAGCATTGCGATGGTGTTGTTCCACAGGCGACGGGTTGTGGACCAATTGCTGACAATGTCCGACGTAATCACATTTGACCCGTCGATGTAGGCCTGTTGCCGCTGACGAACGGCACCGGTCAACTCGGCATCGCAGAACAGGATGCTGTTTTCATAATTGAGTTCAAAGCTGCGACGGTCCATATTGGCCGATCCAATCATGGTCACCTCTCCGTCCAGAGTGAGTGATTTCGTGTGGAGCAAGCCTCCCACGTATTCGTAGATTCTGACACCGGCGCCCAGCAACTCGGCGTAGTAACTTCGGCTGGCAGCGGCGACAATCCACGAGTCGTTCCTGGCAGGAAGGATAATGGTTGTACTGACGCCACGAAACGCAGTGGCGCACAGCGCATTTTGCATGGACTCGTTCGGGACATAGTAAGGCGTTGTGATGACCAGCTCGCTCCGGGCCGTGTGCATCAGCGACTCGAACACTTCCGGCATGGCCGAATATCGCACGGTGGGACCCGTGCCTATCGCTTGCGCAAGGATTCCCTCTTGTGAGGTACGGACTGGGGTACGTAACAACTCCACGATGTCCTCATCTACGTAGCTCATCCAATCACTGACGAAAAGGTGTTGGTTCTGGCGAGCGATAGGACCTTCAAAACGAATGGTCGCGTCTACCCAGGGGGCGTACTTCGGCTTGACCCGGAACTCGGGATCGGCGCAGTTCTGGCTGCCGCAATAGGTTATTTGTCCGTCAATGATGACGAGTTTACGGTGGTTACGGAGGTCGATGCGGCCAACGAACGGGCGCAACAACGGGTTCCCGATGGACAGAGCTACTGCTACCTGGACTCCTGCGTTTCGCATTTGCTTCCAGTGGTCCGACTTGACCATGAGCCGCGAACCTAGACCGTCGACCATAGCCCGACACTTCACGCCGCGGGCCGCCGCGCGCTTCAAAGCTTCGATGATCTTGCAGCCGCTGGTGTCGGCCAACCAGATGTAGAAGTGCAAATGAACGTGGTCTCGGGCGTCGTCGATGTCGGAAACCATCGCGTCAATAGTGGAGTTGGAGTCGGGCAACAGAGCTGCCGTATTCCCTCCGACGTAATTGAATCCACTGATGGAAGCGCCGACCCGAAAAAGATGTTCATAGCGCAGGGGAGGGTCCGCTTCAAGACGGTCTTCATGGCCTCCTGCAGCCGAAGGGCTGGAGTCGGGCAACAGAGTTGTCGTATCTCCTCCGACGTAATTGAATTGACTGATGGGAGCACCGACCCGAGAAAGATGTTCATGCTTCAGGGAAACATCCGCTTCAAGACGGTCTTCATGCTCACTTGCTGTAGAAGCGAACGGTGGCAAGCTTTCGGTCACCCTGTGCATACGGGCGATACGGCGGCGCCCGATGTTGACTTCGCCGAACAGCATGTAGGCGAGAGCCCCTAGTAGTGGGAGCGTCGCAACCACAACGATCCAGGCGATTCGCGAAGCGGGTTCGCGGTGAGGTCGCAGTACGACGCGAACAATCACGATCACCTCGACTACAATGTGAATCGCAACCACGATGGTGGCTTGGTTCATTTGCTCTGTCCTCGATAACGAACCGTGACCGTTTCCGGCAACCGGTCCTGAGTTGTCTCATTTTTTCGAAGACCCATCACACGGTCTCGTTCCTATCGTCCGCGATGTTAGTGTACAAATACTGGCGCTCCGCACGTGCGAAAGTCGACATCTTGGCATCCTCGAGCTCGAGGGGGCCGTTCTAGGGATGAAGTCGTGAGTGCATCTCGAACACAGGACGACGTATCGAATCGGCTGGTGGGCAGAGTGAGACCGTACGTAGGTACAACGAGGCGACATCATCATGGCGGAGCGGGTTGGCCGTTTCGGAGTCGATGAAGAGGACCGCGGCTTGGAGCCGTACAGATGGCTCATGGGAACTCTCGATGGGGCTATTTCCGAATCCACGGCGAGTTGAGGGGACTCGGATATCGGGTCGCCGTGACCACCGAAAGAACAGCGCTGAAAGCGAGTGGTCTCGGATCTGCTCCGCACCGCCGCGGGCTGGCCGAAAAAACCCGGTCGTGTCGTAACAAATTTTAAATCAAGAGGCTGCGCTGCACCCTCTGGAACGAGACAGCACGAAGTCGTCACAAGGAGCACTGCGGCGGGTGGCGGAAGAGCGTTCACGAGGATTGCCGACTGGCTCCCGCAACTCGCTGGGCTGAGCGCTACAATTTGGCGTCGCCGATTCAAACCCGAGAAAGTCCCATGTTCCTCGTCATAGCGGTCACAGCCCTCAGCGCCACCTTCGGGACTCAGCAAGCGAATCATCGCAAGCTGATTCAGCGCATCGATCCCTCGGATTCGAGAGTCGCTTATACCGGGCGTTGGAACTTCTCGGACCCCGACCGGCCCTGGTGCGGATGGCAGGGAGCATCCTTCGTCGTGAACTTCAACGGGACGAAGCTATGGGCGGATCTGGACGCCGGCACGCTGACGGAATATTTCCGCGTCATCATCGACGATGACCATGCCAGGTCGAAGAAGATCGCGGTGACGTCTTCTCGGGCTACATATGCCTTGACCCCACGGATGCCTTTGGGAGTCCACAAGGTGGAGGTCGTGAAGGAGAGCTATGCAGGCAGGAACGCAACGCTATTCGGTCTCGAGGTTCGAGGCGTTGGACTCGACGAGCCACCGGTTCGACCCTTGCGAAAGATCGAATTTTACGGCGATTCGAATCTCGCCGGCTATTCACTCGAGAACGAACAGAACAACGGTGCAAACGTCTTCGTCGGCTGCCATTTCGGGTACGCCGGGATTACGGCCCGAATGTTCGCTGCCGAGTACCACAACGTCTCCGCGAGTGGTGAGACGATCTCGTCCCTACACAACCGCTACGACCGGATGGACTGGTGGACTCCCAACCCTCAGTGGGACTTCGGGAACTTCCTGGCAGACCTCGTCGTCGTCAACCTTGGAGCGAACGACGTTGGATCACCCGTGAATCAGATCAAGGCCGACTACCACGCATTCCTGGACGACCTCCGCGCCGTTCATCCCAACGCTCACATCATGCTGTTCAACTCATGGGGTTGGGATTTTGACGAACCGGCAAACTACATTCACGAGGTCATCGCGGAACGGAACGACTCCGACATGTCTTCGGCGATCTTCCCCTGGCTGTTCGAGCAATGGCACGGGTGTGAGTTCGATCACGCCGGCATGGCCAACGTGCTTGCGGAACACGTTTCGAACGTCCTGGGATGGACATATGCGCCCGCCGATGTGGTGAGCGGATACGGGGTTGGCGGGGACGTCGCCAATGGCGGCTTTGAACAGGACGCACCCTTCGGCGGATTCGGCTGGAGATACAAGGATGCCCCGGGAGTGACCCGGATGAACGACCCGGACGGCGCCTATGAAGGCGGGTACTTCGCGCGCCTGACCAACGCTGACGAAATCCATCAGCCCAACCCCGCCAACAACGGCAACGAGGTTATGGTCACGTGGTGGGCGCGGGGGCCGGGTGCGAACGACGAGATGGACGTTGTGATCGACTTTCGCAGTCAGCAGATCTACACGGTGCCTCTACAAGTCTCGACCGAGACCTTTGCATTGACGAACGTTTGGCAGCAATTCAGCATGCGAGCAACCGCGCCTTCGAATGCTCCCGATCCGGTCTATCAGACGAGACTGACCCTCAAAGCGCGCCCGAACAGCACCGTCGATGTCGACGGGGTCGTTATGTCGACCCAGTAATGGGTAATGGGCTGTCGTAGATTTTCGGCGTTCGTTCTTGGGCTTCTTGCCGCTCGTACCCCGGCCTGGGTGACATCACCGAGGTTTCGGATGGCGTGTTGTTGACTTTCGGCAACCGCCCCCCGGACCGGCGAGGTACTGCCCGGCCCCGCCTTTACTGAGTGTTGACCGGCCTTCACCGTCTCCCGAATTCGATCACGACAAGGAAGATGCTCGCGCGCGCAGGACCGATCGTTCTTCATGCTTGCCAGCAAGAGAACGGCCGCGCCTGGCCCTTGCGTGCGTCCTTCTCGTCCCGGGCGCACAGTGAAGGACGTCGAAATCGAGGAGATTCCCCTACCCCCCCCGTAAGGGGTTATCGCTTCGCTTGGTGAGGGGGGGGGCTGCTTCTCCCCCTGCAATCGCATCGCTTCGAAACACCATGGGCAACAAGGGCGAACCACTTTGATGGCGGAGCGATCAAGACCAACACGCCGCCCGATGGAGATTCACGAGAATCTCGATGAGTACTTCCGAATCCTCCACGAGGATCCGTACGGGCTGGAGAACCCCGATTACAACTGGGCCGGAGAAAATCGGTTCGTCGCCGTTGCGGGCACCGCCTACTTTTTTCTCGCCCTCAGCATGGTCGTGGCCTCTTCGGAAGGCCTGATCCCCACCCTGAGTTTTCCAGCTTTTATCTTCTTCCTTGTGGCAGTCGTATTCGAGCTGCTTGGGAAAGTCATCTGTGCACATCTGGTTCTTCGCTACAACATCCGAATCAACTTCACCCGGAAGCTCGGCCTCCGCCCCTGGAGGAAACTCCAGGCGTTCGTGATCCCCTTCTTCTTCGTTACGGGAGACAAGATACTGATCGATACGGTGTTTCTGTTCTCACTGGGACAACTGAAAACCATCATCACGGAATGGAATGTCGTCCGGAGGCAGGTCCCGATTTTGCGTTTTGCCTTCGTTTCCTGGGACCGGCTGGAAGATCGACCCTACAGCATGCGTTACGACATGATCGAAGATGTTCTTCGATTCCTCGTCTACATCCCCTTTGTGGCATTGGTTGAGAACAAGATCATCACACTGATCCCGCAACTGGTGAACGAGTTCGGTGATGGGCTGGCGGAACCGGTAGGCCTGAAGTTCGGCAAGCATCGCTACAAGACGAAAGCCCTCTGGTATGAAGGTAAGTTCTGGAACGGCGAATACCACCGCAGCATAGAGGGAAGCGCTATGGTCTTTCTGGTCACCGTGGGAGCGATCTTCTGGTTCTCCTCTGTTTTTACGATTCCCCAGCTGATCCTTGCGCTGATTTTCTTGCCGATACTGCTGACCATCGCCGAGGCGGTCAGCCCTCACACAGCCGACGGGCCGTTGATAGGACTGCTGGGTTGCACATTCTTGTGGGGACTGCCCATGGTGGCCTGATCTCCGTTGTCGGTGATCTACTTGTGCTTACCTGCGGGGCCCTACAATTTCCTCATCAAGACACTCTAGGTGTGCGTGGCGAACATCCACGCTGCCCCACGACACTTGAAGCCAAGCCGGAGTGTCAGGAAGGCGCGGATCCGAACGGGGCAAGATCGGCGTCGGGTGAGGTCAGCGAGGCCTCTTCGGGCCCGAGAGGGAGAACCGGCGGAAGGGAGCGGGTCGCAAGAGGGTTGCCGCGGACGTCATTAGGTCAGAAACACCTCCACTCCCCCACTGCCCCCGCTACCATGGAGAATGTCGAGCCATGAGCGTGTGGCATTCTGGAGGGAGGAGAGATGCGGCTTAGCGGTAGTTTGGGTCCTCTGGCGCTTTGGGCGTTGGCCGCACACGCTGCGGCCCAGGCACCCTTCACCGAGGAAGGGCTGGCGCGTGGGATCGCGTACTTCACCACGTCCTTTGGGTCGAATGCGGGCTACGGGCTGATGCTGGCGGACCCGGATGGTGACGGAGATCCGGACGCGATCACGATCGGTGGGTTCATGGACACCGTCGGTCTCTTCGAGAACGATGGGAGTGGGTTCTTTACGGACACCAGCAGCGAGAGCGGTATTCCCGCCATTCCAAACGCCTCTGGAACGCTGGCCTTTGACTACGACGCCGACGGCGACCTGGATTTCTATTTCTCCGCCTACGACATGCCCAACGTGTTGATGTGCAATGATGACGGCCTGGGATTTACGGACGTGTCGTCATCGGCCCACGTGGACGATGACGGCCCGAGCAACGGTTGTTGCGCGGGCGACGTCGACGGCGACGGCTGGCAGGACCTGCACGTGCCCAACTACGGTACGCCGGACCGCTTCTACCACAACCTCGGCGGCGATTTCGAGGAAGTCGGCACGGCGTGGGGATTGGATGATCGCTCGCGGGGGTACCAGTCGGTGTTGTTCGACCTGGATCGCGACGGGGATCTGGACCTCTATGTTTCGAACGACAAGAAGATTCCCTTGGAAACGGAGGTGCGGAATCATCTGTACGAGAACGTTGGCGGTACGCTGATCGACATTTCCGCCGGCTCGGGTGCCGACCTCAACATCTATTCGATGGGCGTGGCGGTGGGTGATTTCGACGGGGATGGGCTGAACGACCTCTACGTAACAAACTTAAATCAAGAGGCGAACCCACTGCTTATCAATCAGGGCGACCGTAGCTTCATCGATCATGCCGATTTGTTCCGGGTCCAGTCTTTCCGGACAGGCTGGGCAACGGTTTTTTTTGACTATGACAACGACACGCACATGGATCTCTACGTGTGCAACGTACCGGATGCCGGAGGTGACCCGCGTAACCGGATGTACGTCCATGGGGGCACATTCCCGTGCAATGACATCGCCGCGGAGCTCGGTCTGGCCAGCACCCAGTTGTCGTACGGCGCGGCGGTGGGAGACATCGACGACGATGGTGATCTGGACATCTTGGGCCAGGAACTGAACAACTGGGTGCAGCTCTACGTAAACCACGAGGGTGAGCAGGGGAACTGGATCAAGTTTCGCCTCCTCGGAAAGGGGAAAAACAAGTTCGCCGTAGGAGCGGAAGTCTCAGTACGCACCGGCTCGATCTGGCAACAGCGCCAGGTCCTGACGGGCGGCAACAGCTTCAAGTCGCAGAACGATCTCACGGTCCATTTCGGTGTCGGACAGGCTCAGATCATCGACGAGGTCGTCGTTCGTTGGCCGAAGGGGGGCACGCGCACGCTGCGAAACCTGGACGCCAACCACACCTACCTGGTGCGAGACAATCGCGGTCGGCGTGAGAACCCGAGTGACGCCGGCGGGGTCCAGACCTCCGTCCAGTAACAACAGAGACGTGTTGCTGGGACTCCGGACGCGGGGACGGTGTTTCAGTCCCGGTGCTCTCGGCGGACCGCATCGTCGCTATTCGTGGGCTGCCTGAACCGAGCAGGGACGATCTGCAGCGCGACCTTGGATGGGGAGTAGTGCCCTGACGGTTCCGGCCCCCTCTTGCGGTCCTGCCGACCCTTCGATAATCGCGCTTCGAGAGTGATGCAGGGCGTTCTAGCGTGGTACAGGGGATCTCGGGTCAGGAAAACGCCGCCACAATTCCCGGCAGCTCGGCGAGTTCGGTCACTACCCTCTCCGCTTCGCTTGAATCGATTGCTCCGCGCGCGAACTCGCTCGTGAGCACCGTATGGATGCCCACGGCAGCGGCGCCGCGAATGTCGGCCCCCGGATCGTCCCCGACCATCAAGGCTTGCGCAGGTTCGATCTTCAACGCAGTGAGGGCGGCCAGGAACGGAGCGGCTGACGGTTTTTCAGCTCCCACCTCTTCGCTGGTCACGATCACCTGGAAGTACGATTCGAACCCCAGGCGCGCGACCTTCCTTAGCTGAATATCGGTCGTGTGATTAGAAACGAGGGCCAGGGGCATCGAGGCGCAGAGTTCTCGCAGCACGGCGTGCGCATCGGCAGCGGGTCGCATGTTCTCGAGAAATGTGTTCCAGTAGAGTTCGAACATCTCCGTGGCCAGAGGTACGACGGAGCGCCCGGTTTGCCGCTCGACCATCCTCTTGAAGAACAGGAGGCGATTGTGTGCAGGAGCCTGGCCGTGCAGTTCTTCGGCCAGCTCTCGCCGTACCTGGTCATGCAGTTTTCTGAACTGCGCGCCTCCAAGAGAAAAATCGTGGCCGAAGCGATCGAAGACCGTTTGCAGGGCACTCTCGTTGCACGGGGCGTAATCGTAGAGAGTATCGTCGAGGTCGAAGAGAACGCCGTCCAGCATGGTGCGTTACTTCGCCCGGGAGGGGGGGGACTTCATCAGGGACAGGAGCTGGCGCCGGTACTCCTCACTTCCGAGGTTATCCAGCCTGGTGCACTCCTCGTCCGAGAGGTAGGTGGGATTGCCGACTTGCAAGGCGTGCCACTGGATGAAGGCCTGCTCTTCGATCGCGGCGGTCCGGAAGAAAGCCTCCTTGACCGATGCGCCTACGGTGATGGCGCCGTGATTGCGTAGAATCATGCCGTAGCAGTCCGGCGCTCGAAATTGATTCTCGACCGTCCTCGCTAGCTCTTCGGTCGTGACTGTCACGTAGGGAATGTGGGGAACGTTTGCGCGAAGATAGACGTAATAGTCGGCGAACATCGGCCGTAGGTCATGTCCGGCGGACGTCAGCGCGATCGTCATCTTGGGATGTGTGTGAACGACGGCCATTACCTCGGGACGCACGCGATAGATGTAGAGGTGCATCAGCACCTCGGACGATGGGCGAAAGGCCCCCTTCACGATGTCGCCGGTTTCGATGGAAACGCTCGGATAGTGCTCCGGCTGGGCGTCACCGAACGAGAATCCGCTGGGCGAGATCCACATGAGATCGCCATCGCGAACACTGACGTTTCCGCCCGCGCCGGTTACGAGTCCCGAGGATTCGAGCTGCTCCGCAGCTTCGACCATCTCATCGAGAATTTGGCTCATGGACCTGGTTCCTGGAGAAGCCCACGTTGACCTAGCAGCGTGAGAAAGCGGTCATAGTACTCGGTGTACAGGTCGGTGCGTGCGGGGTCGGGGTGAAAGGAACGCTCAAGGTGCACCATACGCCGGCAGGCGAGCGATAGATCGCCGTGGGAGGTTGCAGCTCTTGCAAGGATTGCACTGCCGAAGGCGGATTCCGGAAACTCCGGACGGTGGTAGATGCGCCCGCTGACGTCCGCTCGCAGTTGCATCCAGACGTCGCTGCGGCTCCCCCCCCCGGTCGCGTACACATCGCCCGTGGCTCTGCCCGTGTGACGATCGAGCGTCTCGTAGCCCAGGCGCTCGATAAAGGCGGTCCCTTGCAGGAGGGCGGCGTAGCGTACCTGCTCATCGGCCGGTTCCGGCTCGCAGAAACCCCTGGCCTCCGGTGCCGCAAACGGAAAGCGTTCGCCTTGCACGCGCAGTGGGTAGGCCAAATGTTCGCTGGGGAGCGCCTCCTGCGCCTGTGCGTCCAGCTGCGACAGTTCGGCACCGTGAAAGTCGCTCCGGACGAAGGCGCCTCCCGTATTGCTGGCGGCGCCGGGGATCCAGAGGCCACCGGGGAGTTTATGGCAGTAGATCAGACCTCGCGGATCGACCACCCTGTGGTCGGCCAGGCGTTTGAAGACCAGCGTGGTACCGAGCGTCGTGTTGTCGTCGCCGACCCGGGTGGCTCCCGAAGCGAGAAACCCCGCAGTTCCGTCGGTCACTCCGGCGAAGACGGCTAGCTTGTTCGGCAGTCCAAGATCCGATGTGAGCGCCGTACACACGTTCCCCATGGACGTGCCGGGGGCCATCACTCGAGGGAGCTTTGAGTGCAGTGTGGAGAGCTTTTCGAACCAGTCCGGCCAGGCCTCCCGCTCCAGGTCGTATCCCATCTTGAGCGCGTTGCTGTAGTCGCTCTCACCGAGGGCACCCGTGAGCCGACCGGCTACGAAGTCGGCCTGATGGACAAAATGGCGCGTTCTTGCAAACTCTTCGGGCAGGTGTTTCTCGATCCAGCGCAGCTTCGCAAGGGGCGAGGAAGGAGAAAAACCGGCCTGCCCGCCCGCTTCTCGAGCGAGTGCGTTGAGCTCGTTGGCCTCTTCTTGCGCGCGAGCATCGTCATACATCAATCCGGGGGTGGTCGGTCGACCGGACGCATCGATGCCGACGATCGTTCCTGAGGTCCCGGCGACACTCAGCCCAAACGCGCCATGCTCCGCGAGCTCGTGGGAGAGTTCGCGCAGAGCCTTGCAAACGACCTCCCACCAGGCGTTCGGATCCTGCTGACGTCGGGTTCCGCCGGGTCCCGATTCGCCAGCCGCCGAGAGTGGCTTGCGGGCGCTCGCCACAACCGTGCCCGAGGTCGAAACCGCGACGGCGCGTGCCCCGCTGGTGCCGATATCGATCCCGATTGTGAGGGCGTCCTTGAAACGCAAGGAATGTGGTTCCAGCTAGGTCTTCGTCAACTCGATCGGCTTGTACCCGCCCTTCGATCGGAAGTAGAGAGCGATCAACCCGAAGACGACTACCAGGATGGTGGGGAAACGTACGGCGTAGGACAAGACGTCCCGACCCGCTTTTTTGTCGGCCTTGAGATAAACCTCCTCGACCCGCTGCCTTTCCGTAGCATCGGCGAGGCCCGCGATGTAGGAATCCTTGAGTTTCGGCAAAATCGTGACGTACTCACTCCCGAGGAAGAATTTTTCGCGTCCCGCAGCTTCCGCGAGGGTCGGGGCTTCCTGCTCCACTTTGCCGTAAATCGACTTGTCGAAGGCCACGGCCAGTAACTGGTTGCCGATAATTCCGACCGACAGAAGTCCGATGGCGGAAACGGTGTTGAGTGTGAGAGCACCGCCCTGTGGATATCGTTCTGAGGTGAAACCCAGGACGCACGGCCAGTAGTAGGTCTGCCCGAGGGCATAGAGCACGAAGGCGATGAAGATCGCCGTTCCGGTCGCGCTGGACAGCCACCACAGTCCCACGGCGGAAAATACACCGCTGATGCAAAGCAGCGTGGGCGGGCTGAACAGCTTGAGTATGTTGCCGGCGAAGACACGGAAGAACAGCATGATCGCCGCGGAGAAAACGAGCGCGAGTGCCGGGTTCAGGGCGTTGCCCTCGAGTACCGGCTCCATGAGTTTCTTGATCCACGCATCCGTGCCCAGCTCGGCAGTCGCCACCGGGATCATCAACAGGCACATCAGGAAGAAGAGCGGCTTGCCGATCGACTGCACGGCAAGGCCGAAGCATGCGCCGACGGCGAAGCCCAAGATCAGGCTGGTGCGGAACCAACGCTCGGGCTTCGTCCAATCCGTGAGCAGATCGACCTGATTACCGATCTCGTAGATCACCATGAATGAAGCAAGGAAGGCGCTCAGGAAGCCCACTTGCCGCAGCATCTCGATGTAGGGCACCCCCGCCTGCACCCGCTCATCCACGGGGAACTTGCACCGGGCGTACATGAAGGCGTAGGCGGCTGCGGGCAGGACGATCCAGAGGGCGTGGATGTTCCAGCTGAGGTCAGCGACCACGGCGTTTGCGCCGATGATGAGGAGCGTTCCCACGACCAGGCCTGCCGGCCAGGAGGCGTGTAGGAGGGTGAGCCACTTGGTCTTCTCCTTCGGATAGACCGCTGCGCAAATCGGGTTGATTACCGCCTCGACGATACCGTGGGCCAGCCCGGCACAGAGCGCCGCGAAGTAGAGTTCACCGTAGCCGGTGGCCAGGAACGTCCCGATTCCGGAGACGGCTTGAAGTACGAAGGCCACATACATCGGCCACTTGTAGCCCGTCCGATCGACCACCAGACTGAATCCGATCATCGTGATGGCGATGGGCCAAAGCGTTGCGCCGAACACCTGACCGATCTGGTGGTTGGTGAGATCGAACTCCGCCCCGTAGACACCACCCATCGCCACGCGAAACGCGAAGCCAAAACCCGCGGCGGTCAGGGATAGAAAGCTGGCCCAAAACAGGAGTCGCTTGTCTATTTCGTTCAGGTCGCCGGATTGAACAGCATCGCTCATCGGTCGCTCCAAAGGGAGGTGGAATGGGTGAAAGACCTCGGGAAGACGGAAACCCCGTCCCCCCTAGACGTGGTGTATCAAAACCGAGTGTCTCTCGAAAACCCAAGGCGCCTCCGGTCAGGAGGAGGACCCGGCCAGGCTGCTTGCGGCGTTGGTGCAGCGGTCGATCGCTGCACCAACGCCGAGCCTTCGCCTATCCGTCTCACCCACCGGCGGGGACGAGCAACAACGTTCCGAAGAGGCCGAGTTGGAGACCGCCCAGACCGAAAAGGTTTGCCTCGGTGGGGATAATGCCGAGGCCCGCCGCCTCGAGCGACGGCAGCGGGATGGTGCCGATGGTATCGAGCAGACCGGGGATCGCGAAGGCGAAGAGGTCGTTCAAGTACTGCACCTGCCCGTCCATGGCGACCGGATCGGTACCGGGGTAGATCCGCAGCACGCTGAGTTCGAGCATGCTGTCGGTCACGGCGAGTTCGAGGGTCGCGTCGGGAGCGAGGAACATGTCCACCACGGCCACACCCGACAAAGCCACGGTGAGCATGGGGAGGGCGCCGTAGGGTGTTTCTACTTCGAACTCCACCTCCAGGTTGTCGAGACGAACCGAGCCCATGCCGTCGGCAGGCTCGTCCAGTGTGAGCACCGGGGGAACCGTGCCGTGCGCCTGGAGTCGCACCGATGTGCCCTCGGTGAAGTGTTCGAAACCCGCATCCGGGAAGAGCAAGGCGACATCGTCGGAAGTCAGGGTGAGAGGCACTTTTCCGTCATCGGGAAAGAGCGAGCTCAGGTCGCCATCGAGGAGCCCGGCCGCCGTGCACGCTGCGAGCACCTGGTTCACGAAGTCGTCGGAAACCGAAAGCGCCGCCTCGTAGGGCTGGCCGCCCGGGGTGGTCGAAGCGAACATCGGCGCCAGAGAAGGGGTGCCTCGGTACCGTAGAACGGGCGGTGAGCCGGGGTTGGGCACACCGACGCTCGCGCTGCCATCGAGGCGGATGGTCACACCGGAGGAGTCGTTGACCACACCCGCGATCGGGGCATCTATGTTCACGTCGATGCCGAGGAGCGGCTCGAGGTTTCCCGCCAGAACGAACGAATTCAGGATCTCCTCCATCGCGGGCCCCAGCTGATTGTGAATCTCGCTCGCGATGGTGTCCTCCACCTGTTCCTTGATTGCGCTCTCGATCACGAACACCTCGGCCAGGGTGCCGATGAAGCCGGTCAGCTCGAAGTCGAAGTTGGCTCGATTCACCACCAGGTTGTTGAGGGTGACGTCGATGAAGCCGTTTTGAGGGGAGGCCACCATGTCGGTCGAGATCGTGGTCGGGCTCGTGGTGATGTATCCGTTCAGGAAGTACGGGATCTCGAGCACAACGCCGTAGACGTCGAAATCGGCCCGGATGTCGTACATGGAGACGTCAGCGTGGATGCCGGAGGGGGTCGCGTTGAGGGCCAGATCCATGTCCGGGTCGTAGCTCATGGATGTGAAATCGACCGTGGCCGAGAAGTAAGTGAACCCGAAGGGCCCCTCGTCGTTGGCGACCTCCTGCGGGGGGAGAGTCAGAAGAACCGCCCCCAGGTCGTACGCTTCGAGCTCGGCCTCCCCGACAACGGCGAGCTTGGAAAGGCCGGACTGGTCGAGCCGCGCCGAGAGAGAGAAGTTGGAGGGGTTCTCGAACAGCAACGGGAAGCCCTGGAACAGGGTCATGTGGTGGTTCGCGGTCGCCCCATCGGGATGGGTCAGGCGGAAGTGCAATCCCTGCCCCACTTCGGCGGCGCTGACGTGGACGGGAATCGGTCCAAACGAACCGTTCGGGGCCAGGGCGAGGGGCTGGCCGTCGAGGGTTAGCGCCATGGGTGTAGGCCCCTCGATCTCTCCGTAGAGATCGTAGGACGGCGCGATGGAGATGCCGCCGTCTTCATGGGGTGTGGTGGTAACGCTCCAGGCGTGCACGGTGGTGTCGGATTCGTAGGGCCCGGCTTGAGCCGAGAAAACCTGCAGGTGTGCCGTGTAGTCGCCCGGCACGTCCGGTGTGAACGTTGCGAAGGGCTGGGTTGGGTTCTCGATCAACGCCTGGCTTTGCAAAGGCTTGGAGACGAGACTCCAGAGCAGACTGAACCCCGGCTTTGGAGTTCCCTCGCCTTGGGCTGCGTCGGAGCCATCGAGCAAGACGGTGCGTCCGACGACGGCGCCCTGGACCGACCCCGCGGCCGGGGCGTCCAGGGTCCGGAACTGAGCGCCGTTGCTGAAGTCCAGGCCGAAGGGCGCGGCCTCGTCTAGCACGACCGCTAGCAAGTAAACGTCTCGGTTCGCCAGGAGCGGGTGGATCGGCACGTCGAAGTCGAAGGACGTGACACCCGCGGGGGAAAGGATCTGTTGCGGTCTCACCTGCAGGAACGGCGAAAAACCGATCGGTAAGAACTGCCCCAGGAGGAACGTCGGTCCCGGCTGTAGGTCAGCGAGCAGGACAGGGATCTTACCCGGCGTTCCGGTGATCTCGATATGGACCGACTCGCCGAGGATCACTTCGGACACGAGCAGTCCGTCCACGGTCAGATCGGATCCGGCGACCGGCAGGGAGAGGACGGCCGCCGTCGCAACAGCCTGAAAGGGACGGGGAAGGCGCATGCGCATGGTCGGGTCCTCCGGTCTCGGTCGGGCGCGGGACAATCCGCGATGATCGCCAGATCGTGTCGCCTCCCTGCAGAACGTGCAACCCTGTCCTGTCCAGAAACTCTGTTGATGGCGATGACAAGCGCATGCGCACGCAAACGACCGTCAGCCCCCGATTCGGCCACACGCCGCTCCTCCCCACGGAACGGACAGCAGAGGGCTCATCTCGCCGCCTCGACGAACGTCGGCCGCAAGGCCCCGGTTTTCCCCTACCCACCTCGATCACCCGTTTCGGTCGGATGCAGTCGATCGACGCCTCGGTCTCCTGCGCCCTCGGATGAGGGGCACGAGCCCACTCCCCGGTGATCGGTCTGTACCCGTGGAAGGCGTTCTCGACGGCGCCTTGGCTGTGGCAGCCGGGCTCCTTCTTCCACGGTCGTCGCTCGACTTACCTCACTTCCTTGAGCGCTCGATGATGAGTCTCTGAAGGACGTCGGTTCGCGGACAGGTGTCCTCTCGTTGCGCCAGGTGTCTAGCGTTCGAGCAGCATCACCCAATCCATTCCGGGACTGTTCGGTGGGGGGCCGACGTTCACGATTCCGCCACCGGTGAGGGCGTCGGGCGTTCCGACGAAGAGACCGGTCGTCGGATCGAACCAGCGACGCTGGAAGGTGCCCGTCGCGGCGGAGAGATCGAGTGTTCCGGTGCTGGAAGCGACCGGGAAGTAGACGGCATAGGTGTCGTTGGGCTTGATGAAGACCTCCGCACCGGTGCCGTCGGAGTGGAAGGACTCGCCGTTGACGAGAGCGTCGGCCGGCTGCATCTCCCAGAAAGGGAGATTCTCTTCCATGAAGCGGCGAGCGTACCAACCGTATTGCCACATGTCCTGGCGCGTACGGAAGTCCTCGACACGGAGGTCTCCTCCGAGGGGAAGGGAGACGTAACCGAAGTACCACTCGATGCCGCCTCCGCTGAAGAGCACGTCGTAGAGGCCGCGTTGACGGAGGGCGGTGGCGTTGACGTCGGTGAGGCCGGTGGTGATTTCGTCGATCTCGACGACCCACTTGTGGCCGGCGTTGGCGGAGTTCTGGCGCCAGACTTCGACGTGACCTCCGGCGAAAGAGACGTTGCTCTGAGTGGAGTTGGTGCTGAAGCGCGTGTCCCCGAGGACCGCGCTCCAGTCATTGTTTCCTCCGTCCGCGGGGAGCGAGTAGGTGTGAAAACCGATGGGGTGGTCGTAGGGATCGACGGACTGGATGTATCCCGCGAAGGCCCGCGAATCGGTGACGGCGTAGAGGCATTCCTCGGAGAGGTTCCACTTGATGGCGAGGGCGTGACCGAAGCGCGCGACCATCTCGCGATAGAAGAGCTTGCGTTCGATGCCGAGGGTGCCGTTGTCCAGCCAGTTGCGGTTGGCCGCTTCGGTTTCCGCCAGGACGAAGTGGAGCAGGATGCCCTTCGAGGTCGCGTGCTCGAAGATCTGGTCCCACTGGTATAGCTTGCTGATGTCGTAGTGGGTCTTGGCGTAGGTGGTGTTGGAGTAGCCGACGAAGGGGCAGACCTCCTGGCCGTCGCCTCCCAGGTTCATGGGCAGGAAGTAGACGGAGTTGACGTTCATCGAGGACAGGTAGTTGAGCGCCCCGACGATCCCTTTCGAGTCGTATCCCGTGTCGGCGCTGGTGAAGAACGGGTCGGTGGAGTCACCGAGGCCGCCCGGACCCCAGTCAGGGATGTGGGGTTGATAGCGGTGCAGACCGTTCTCGAGTCCCTGTGTGGAGTTTCCGCCCTGGTCGATCGTGTTGTCGAAGCCCTTGTAGGCCAGAAGGTTCTCCGGACTGTCGCAGCCCATCTTCAGGAAGTACGGGCCGTCGCGGAACTTCAGGTAGTGCGCGCCGACGTACTCGAGCAAGCCCCACTTATAGAAGCCCTCGCCGCCGGCATCGACCGGCGCGATGGTGACCGTTCCTGTCTCGCCATCGAAGTCCGTGGGCGTACCGGAGCCGGGTGACAGATCGATGGCGACATCCGCGCCTTGTACGAAGTGTGCGGTGTAGGACCAGACTCCACCCTCGTCCGGCGCGAAATGCACACGCCAGACGTCGCCCGTGCCTCCACCGTTTCCGTCGCCGTCGAAAAAACCGTGCGCGGTGGCCATCTGACCGGAAGGGCCGGCGAAGTCGACCGTGAGGCGGTAGTCGAGGAAAGGATTGGGCGCGTCGTCGGTTTCGGAAGCGGTCGGTCCGTGGAAGGATAGGGTCAGTGGACACCAGGTCACGAGGTTGCCCTGAATGTCGGGGGCGTTTGGTGAAGCACCGCTGTAGAAGGTGTCGTCGTTGGTCGAGCCGGAATTCGAGAGCAAGTCCGTCGCCGTGATTGCGAAGTGATAGGCCGTGTCGAGGTCGAGGCCCATCAACCCGACGGTGTGCTCGGTGGCGCGCGGTGGTCCCACGGTGATCGTCGTGCCGTAGGCGCTCGTCGTCCCGTATTCCAGCCGGCCCGTCGACAGTTCGTCCGTCGTCCAGGAGACAATTGCGGTTCCACCGCCCGGCACGGAGACGTCGACCATCGTGATCGCCGGGGCCGTCTGGTCGTTGCCGGTCACGCCCTGCTGGAAAGTGATGTCACCTGAATCGCTCTCATTTCCGTCCGCGTCGGTGCAGAGGATCCTGCAGTGGTAGTCGGCGTCGTCGATGAGCCCGGTGAGGATGGCGAAGTGCGACGTCGCCGGTGTATTTCCCTGGACCGTGCTGCCGTAGGCCATGGTCAGTCCATACTCGACGCTCCAGAGCGCCGTTTCGTCGGTGGACCAGGCGATCGCAGCATTACCGGCCGAATCCGTGTAGACCTGGATGCCGAGGATCGAGGGCGGCGTCAAATCCATGAAGGGCTCACCCGCATTCGTGCAGCCGACGAACAGTGCAAGGAGTGCGAGCGCCGGGCCCTTTGCGTAAGCGCCTCGATTCGGCGAGCTTGGACTAAGTTTCATCGTTTTTCGCACAAGAAGGGCCGGAGCTGTGTGAAGCCGCCCGCTCCCTGTGTCGGCCGGGTCCCGGTGGGGAACTTGAGCCGGTGGGGCTCCGTTACCCAGGCTTCACTTGCCAGAAATTTGTATTCGTAAGGGCATCTTTCGCCCAGACGGGGCACCGGCATCGGTTGCGAGCCCCCCAGCAACCGAGGCGGAGGCGCCCGAGGTTGCTGGCTAGGTGGGGATCCCGGCCGGATGCGTTCGAGGGCAGGGTCCAAAGGGCGTGAATACGGGTCTCAATGCTGCACTCCAGGGAGCTACGAACTCGGGCCTGGCCGACGGTGTCGATGCGACCCTATTCGGTCTCCAGGACGAATGCGCATTGTATGGATGCGTGATAGGGGGCCCGCAAGGAGAGATCGCCCCAGATTTTTGGGCGAGAAAATGTTTCGCATACCCCTTCGGCAGGGAATTTGCGCTTCAGTCAGGGCGGTGAGAAGGGTTGCCTCCCCTTTCCCTTCCACCCCCCCAACCCCCAACCCCCAACCCCCCGCTCTATCCCCCAAGCCATCGCACCCTCCCCCCGGAGCAACAGCCATGCAAGAGCACTTCACGCTCGCCCTCTCCCTCTCTCTCATCCTCCCTCTGGGATCCACGACGAGAGCTCAAGACGGCCCCCCCCCGATCACGAGGGATGCGGTCAACGCGACGCCCGCCGCATCGATCCCTGTAAAGCAAGATCCATCACCAAGCGGCATTTCCACGGCCGTTCCGCCGATGACCCACCCGCCCGGAACGGGCCCGGCGCTCGGTGATGATCGCATCAGTCAGGACGACATCACCGGAGGCGGCATGACGCTGAAGGAAATTCGCAGGAAGGGGATGGAGATCTTCTCGACCCCCTTCAATGAGTTCGACGGAATGGGCGATGGTCCTTCGGACCCCATGGGTTCGGCTACTACCCCGGGCAATCGTGTGACAGTGGGCGACAACGGCGTCTTCATGCGCGTCAACGGTCTGGACTCACAGACTTGCCTCGAATGCCACAGCGTCCGTAGCAACCGCTCGATCCCGGCCACCTTCGCGGTCGGTGGAGTCGGCGGCATTGCTGCCACGGCCTTCCCCTCCAGCTACTTCGATGTGCCCGATCAAGCCGGCAATGGTTACGCCGAATATATCGGCCGCTTGATCAATCCGCCGTTCGTGTGGGGATCGGGCGGCGTCGAACTCCTGGCCAAGGAGATGACCGTGGACCTCCAAGACATCAAAGACATGGCCCTGGGTGATGCAAACACGCCTTACTCTCTGGATACGCACGGTGTGAACTTCGGGACCCTCGTATACGATGGCGTATCCCTCGTTTTCTCCGACGTTGTGGGAATTGACACGGACCTGGTGGTCAAGCCCTTCGGACGCAAGGGCAACGTCCCTACGCTGCGGGCGTTCGACACCGGCGCAATGGCCTTCCATCACGGCATGCAGGCCGAAGAGGTCACGGACGACCTCAACGATGACGGCATGCCGGACGATGGCGTAGATATCGACGACGACGGGGACGGTGTCTACAACGAGATCAAGCCGGGGGAGTTGAGTGCGATGCACGTCTTCCAGGCGCTGACAGAGAAACCCCGCGAGATCAGAGGAAATCAACAGCAGGTAAGCCGGGGTCGGCAGAACTTCCACGACGTCGGCTGTGCCGAGTGTCATATCCCGGAAATGGAAACGAGGAACGAGTTCCTGCCGATCGCTTATCCGGAGATATTGGAAGATCCCTGGGCCAACGTGTTTCTGAGCGTAAGACTCAAGGGTGGGTCGGCCGGCTTCAAGGCAAGCGGTATTGGCGGCGTCACCGTCCCTTTGTATTCCGACCTCAAGCGCCACGATGTCGGTACGTCGGACCCGACGCCGGGAGACCCCTTGTCCGACCTCTTCATCACGCCGCGTCTGTGGGGCATCGCCGACACCGCGCCGTACATGCACGACGGCAGCAAGCTGTCGATCAGCGAGGCCATCGAAGCACACGGTAACGATGCGGCGGCCTCGGCGAGCTCCTTCCAGTCCATGTCGCAGGCCGACCAGACCGACATGTTGGCGTTCCTCGATACGCTGCGTGCGCCGAAAAAACCCAACAGAGGTCTATAGGCGCTATTGATCGGGCCCCGGAATCTTTCCTCGGCCCGCGCACAGCCTGCGCGGTCGCTGCGGCTGCAAAGGCAGCCGATCCACACTAATTGTCCCCCCCGGACTTCGTAGCAGCCCACTCATCTTCGCCGATGATCGATAGCCTGGAAAATTCGGCGATAAGATGAGTAGGCTCGCGCGTGGAGCCTCGACGAAGATGGACTCGTCGATACAGCGGACGGCATGCGGATCCTCGAGCACCTTTTCACGGGACCGCCGCTTCCGGTGCAGCCTCCTCGAGGCCGCCGGCGTGAACGACGACGGCTGGGTCGGCATCACGGATCCGATTCGCATCTTCGACTACACCAACCGCGGGGGACCTCCGCCGATGCCGCCCTTTCCCCGCTTTGGATGCGATCCGACGCCTTGATGGAGGGAGCGTGCCGAAAGAACTGCCGCCCCGACAGATTCCTTGCAAGGGATAGGCGCAGGACCGACGAGGTCACGGCTGAGATTCTTGGACGGAACGCGGTGTAGGGCAGCCGCCGTGGGTAGCGCTACGAACCCAACGTGAGGTCCTGGGCGTTCGTCAACTGGAACTCCAGCCCACCGGCGGTCGGTTGGGTTAGCAGCGCCTGTGTATACGCGACGAAGCCGCAGAAGGCAGGGTCGAGAGGCACGGCCTGGGTCGCCGATCCGAACGGTAATCCGGTGAGCGTATGCGAGAACAAGAAGCCGACACCGAGCTGGACCAAGAGGACCTGTCCGTTGCCGAGGTTGAAGTTCCCGGGTGTGGTGAAGGCGAACACGATGCCGTTGTCATAGCTGCCGATCACCGTGAACGAGACGGTCGACCCGAGAACCGCTGGGCTCGCCGTGTAGGTGTTCAGGTTCAAACCGCCGCTGCGCGTCGCCACCGTAGCAGAACCACCACACGAGACGAGGGGTGTGGCTTCGATCTGGAGGTCGTACAGCTGGATCCCGCCCGCTGTATCGTTGTGTACCTCGATCGCATAGTCACCGGCGGAGGCGGTGACGGAGATCTGCTCCGTCTCGCCCGCGCCGCCTCCTGTAGAGGAGGCGATGACGTTGACCCCGTTGGCGCTGTGGAGAATGAGATCGGGATCGCCGATCGATCGGGAATCGATGAAATTCCCCGAACCGCACGAGCCATTCGCGTTTTGATCGCTGTCGTCGTAGTTGACGCCGAGGGGCGTTACGGTGAGGGTCAGATCGGTATTGTCAGCCAGGGAGAACGTGAACCAGTCGGTCTCGAACGAGTTGTCCAGGCTCAGTCTCGAGGAGTTGGGAGGCGTCATTCCCGTTATCGGAGCGGGCAGCAGGCCGACGTTCAGTACCGGGGGCAACGTGCCCAGATTCGTGGCTGCACCGACACTGTTGTCGGTTTCGAAGGGGTCACCGTAGTGGCGCTGAATCCCGCGAATGTCGTCGTGGAAGGGGCCGTCTATCGATGTGGTGAGAAACGGCTCCATCAGGTAGGTCCCGTTGCTGGAACAGACATGACCCAGTCCGAGGGAGTGGCCGGCTTCATGTGCAATGATGTTGCGCATGAAACGGTTCTGGTTGGGGGCACTTGACCAGTTCTCGGCGACATCGAGCACCATGTCTCCGAAGGTCGGGAAACTGGCGTAAGCAAGAACACCGGAGTTGCCGTCGATGGGTTTGCCGCCGATTCGGATGTCGCCGCGCACGGAGTTTCCGCTGGAGTTCCATGCCGCACCGTCGTCCCAGTCGTCCTGACCATCGGTGCGCCGTACGAACTGGAGGCCGGAGATCTCCTCCCAGCGGTCGAAGCACTGCTGAACTCGTGCGATCCACGCCGCGCGGCCGCCTTGTCCGGAAAACTCCGCATCCATCGCGTTGAACAACGCGCTGGGGGCGGAGCCTTCTCCGATGCCGTTGGGAATGTTCAGGCCATCTGGAACAAGGCTCCAGGAGACGGTGGTCGGGCTGCCCTGCGCACCGGGCCAACGCGGCCCGAGATTGAATTCGAGCGTCTGGGGTAGGGCCGCGTTGCGAGCGTTGACATAATCCTGGGGCGTGCCTTCAGCGAAACAGATGACATCCGCCCAGGGGGTGTCCTTACTGTGGCTGACCTGTTGGGCGTGGGTCGCGAGCCCGCAAACGAGGGCGCTGAAAAAGGCCGTGAAAGGCTTCATTTCTTCTCTCGAGGGAGTTGGCTGTATGTACTCACTCTCGAGTATCCCAGAGACCCTCGGAAAGGGGGGGCTCAATTGCACTTTCCTTGCTTGAGCAAGCACTTCGCAGGCGTATCGAGAGCCGAGGAGCTCCGTCGTCGGACGAAGTCCAACCCGGTTGTCGTTCGGGCGGGCACGGACGAACGGAGGTCACAACGTCGAAGGGTTGAAGGATAGGCGCGGACCGTTGAAAACGGGACCACGATCGTGGTGGAGATCTCGAGCGCCACGCTCCACTCTCCGGCCTGTCGAGGCGGCGCTCGAGAGTCCCGAGCGACAGGAACCCGGTATTCGTGAGAAGAAAGGCCTTGCTCTTGCGTAGTGTGGCGACCGCGGTCGCGGGGGATAGCTTCAGGGAGCCCTGGAAACCTCGCGTGAGAGGACTGCAATCGTGAACATGCCGACCAGCGACGAAAAAAACTGGGCCATCGTGGCTCACCTTGGAACCCTGCTGGTCTCCTTCGTTTCCGGAGGGCTGCTTCAGTTCGGCGTGCCCCTGGTGATCCTTCTGGTGAAGGGGGATGACAGCCGTTTTGTCGCGCACCATGCGCGTCAGTCGCTGAACTTCCAGTTGACCCTGTTTTTGGCCGTGATCCCCTACTACGCGTTTACCGTTCTGCTGGTCCTCGGCCTGGTCACCATTCCCTTCGCGCTGGTGATGGCCTGCGTCGGTCCGGCCCTGTTTTTTTTGGCCGAGGTCGGCTTTTGCGTTTTGGCAGCGATGAGGGCGAATGCCGGCGAGCCGGCGGGCTACCCGGCACTGCCCTTTCTCAGCGACCCTTCCTGAAACCCGGATTCCAGCGGCCGGATCCCGAAGCGGGGATCCGGGGGTGAGCTAAACTCATGCCCCGTATGAACGCCGTGAGCATCATCGGCCTTCCCCGTGAGGAGCTGTTGCGCCGCTTCCTCTCGAAGGAACTGCGCAACGACGGTGCCTTTGTCGTCGGAGTGTTGACGACGGGCATCTATTGCCTGCCATCCTGTGTGGCCAGGCAGCCCAAGCCCGAGAACGTGCGCTTCTTTGCGGACGAGGACGCTGCCCGAGCGACGGGCCTGCGCGCCTGCAAGCGCTGCAAGCCGGATCGTTTCTACCAGCGCTTCGATCCCGATGGCGAGCTGGTGGTCGATCTGGCGCAAGAGGCACGCCGGAATCCCATCCGGTTCATCGACGTCGGAGCGATGATCTCGGCGGCCGGTGTCGGCAAGGCGAAGTTGACCGAGCTGTTTCGGCGCTACTTCCACACGAGTCCCGCCGATCACTTGATGGCAGCGCGCATCGCGCATGCGGCGGAGCACCTGTCCCGGGGCGGCGCCAAGGTGATCGACGCGGGACTCGCGGCAGGCTTCGAAAGCTCCTCGCCCTTCCACCAGCATTTTCGTCGCTCGATGGGACTTTCTCCCGGTGCCTACAAGGAATTCTGCATCGGGACAGACGATGGATTCAGCTTGACCTTGCCCGAAAATTTCCGTTATCAGGATCTCTTCGTGATGTTCGGCCGCGATGCGTCCGGAGTGTGCGAGCGCGTCGAGGGGGCACGGGGGATCAAGGCGCTGTTGCTCCACGATCGTCCGGTGCGTCTTGAGTTTTCATTCCGCTCGAAGAGCGTCGACATCCGTCTGAAAGGCCCCAGGCGAATCACGCGGCACACCCGACTAGAGGCACACTCCAGTGCGCGGCGCATGCTGAACTTCGCCAGTGATCCCGGCGCTTTCGAAAAGCGAATCGCGCGCATGGCGGGGATGGGACGCCTGGTTCGAGGGCGGCGAGGCCTGCGGATTCCGCAAACCTCCGATTTCTTCGAGGGTCTGACCTGGGTCATCGTGGGCCAGCAAGTCAACCTGAGCTTCGCTTCCTCCTGCCGTAGCGCTTTGATTCAGCTCGCGGGCCGAGATGCCGGCGACGGCTTCCGCGCCCATCCTGATCCACAAGCCGTTTCCGAGTTGATGGTCGAGGACCTGAAGGCGCTCAAGTTCTCCGGCCGCAAGGCGGAATATCTGATCGATGCCGCAAGAAAGATCGTGTCGGGCGAGCTCGACAGCGATGTTCTCGTGCTATTACCGGCAGATCAGCTGGACGAAAGACTCCTCGCTATCCGCGGGTTGGGGCCGTGGTCGACCCAGTACCTGGCGATGCGCTCGTTTGGTTTCGAAGATTGTGTTCCCGTCGGCGATGCGGGGCTCGTCGCCGCCCTGCAGCGCTTTTTCAACCTCGAAGAACGGCCCGATGTGAACGAGACGCTGCGGTGCATGGAACCGTTCGCTCCGCACCGCAGCCTCGCGACCTGCCACCTTTGGAAAACCCTCGCGGAGCAGAAATGACCACCCAATACGCCGACACGATCCCCTCACCCCTTGGGACGATCTGGGCCATGGTGGATGGAGAAGGCCGCCTGACCCAGCTTCACTTCAGCGGCTCGCGTACGGCGCCCGACTCGAAGCCTGCGGTCGAAGCCGAGCTGGCCGCGCGCGGGGTTCAGTTGCGCTGGGAGAAGAAGCCCTTGGCCCGCGTCGCCAGGGTCCTGGACGGTTACTTCGCCCGCAGGATCCAAGAATTCGATCTCGAGGTTGCGCCCCATGGCACCTCCTTTCAACAGAGCGTGTGGCAGGCGTTGATGGAGATTCCGTACGGCCAAACACGGAGCTATGGCGAGCTGGCAGTACAGCTCGAAAGACCAGGAGCTTCACGCGCGGTGGGGCGTGCGAACGGCGCCAATCCGGTATCGCTCATCATCCCCTGCCACCGCGTCATCGGCGCTGATGGCGCTCTGACCGGCTACGGCGGAGGGATGGATCGCAAGCGAGCTTTACTGGCGCTGGAACAGGGTCAAGCGATCCTCGCGCCGTAGGGGCGTGGCCTCCGGTGCTGAGCGAGGGCGTTCATCGACGCGCCGCGTAAGGGAACTCCGGCGACATCATATGCCGTCAACTTTCTCTGCCGTATCCATGGTACGTGCCGTTCGCCCTTTACCGTTCCCAGGCCATCAACTAGGTTGGCTCTCGGTTTGTTGATCACCGCACAGTTTCTTGCGACCTCCCTGCTGACCCTTGCAGCCCACGACCCGCGCCACGATGGTCCCGACCCCATCGGAAGCTGGGAGCTGAATGGACACCACCTGGAGAGTGGAAAACTCAATGCCGTCTTGGGCTCGGTCGGCCGGGTGCTCGGCGAGGTCAGCTTTGTCGAAGATCCCGCAGGGGAGGGGCTCTATTTCGACGGGCGTTCGACGCGTGTCGTATTGGCCGAGAATTTTCGTTCGGGCACCCAGAAACTCCCCAAGCGCCATCTGACGATCTCCGCCTGGGTGTCTATCAATTCACCCAAGCCCTGGGGCGGGATCCTGGGCGTTCTGCAGGACAACGGCGACGCCGAGACCGGTTGGATCTTGGGCTACGGTGAAAAGACGTTCACGTTCGGGTTGGCGTCGGTCGGGGCGAATGATGGCAACGGCAGCATGACCTATCTCCGAGGCCGAACCGTGTACGAGGAAGGCCTGCTGTATCACGTTGCCGCGACCTACGACGGCAAGGAAATGCGACTCTTTGTTAACGGCCACCTCGAGGCAGCGAGCAGCGCACAATCGGGGGATGTACTCTATCCGCAAGCAGCGCCGCTGGTTATCGGCGGCTACTTCGACCGCGATGAAAAGTTCTTCCATCATGGCCGCATACGATCGGTTCGTCTTTACGATCAGGCTGCCAATGAGGAGTGGCTACGCGATTCGTTTTCGCATTCGGCCACTCTCGCCCAGGCCGCGCCTTACCTGTGGCTCGACCCGGAGCACCGTTGGGTCATCGAGCCCTACCTGCAGATGGCCACGCGCGAGAGTATCGTCGTGCGTTGGGAGACCTCCCGCCCCAGCTCGTCGCTCGTGCGTTTTGCAGAAGCGGTTCAATTCGAAGGTGAGGAGGACGAACGGCGTCCGGTTTTTTCTTCCGAGCGAGATCAACCTGGGGCTCAGAAGCTGCACGAGGTTCTGTTGGACGGTCTCAAATCGAACCAGGCCTACTACTATCAGGTCGAATCGCAGGACGATCTGGGCCGGGTCCTCACCGGTTCAATCCTCAGTTTTCAGACCGCATGCGAACAGGGCACTCCATTCGCTTTTGCGGTGATCAGTGACACCCAAGGCAACCCGGAAGTTTCCGGCAAGCTCGCCACGCTCGCATGGGGGCTACGCCCGAATTTTTTGCTCCATCCCGGCGATCTGGTTTCTACAGGCGGGGACAAGCGCCAGTGGGTTGAAGAGTTCTTCGCCAGCATGAAGCCGCTCATCGAACGGGTGCCTTTCTATCCGGTCCTTGGCAATCACGAACAGGACGCGCGCTACTACTACGACTACGTCACGCTGCCGACCCCGGAGTACTACTACACTTTCGAATACGGCAACGCCCAATTCTTCATGATCGACTCCAATCGCAAGGTCGATGAAGGATCGGAGCAGTATCTGTGGTTGGACAAGGAGCTGGGGAGCTCCAAGGCGGCCTGGAAGATCGTTTGCTATCACCATCCGGCCTATTCCTCGGATGAGAACGACTACGGCGACACCTGGACCGGCCCATCGACACGCGGCGACACCCGTACACGCGAACTCGTCGCCCTCTACGACTTCCACGCCGTGGATCTCGTTTGGAACGGTCATATTCATTCCTACGAGCGCACCTGGCCGCTGCGCAATGCCAAAGCTGTGCCCAACGGAACTGGTACGGTGTACATGATCACCGGGGGCGGGGGCGGCTCACTGGAGACGCCGGGGCCCATTCGTCCCTGGTTCCAGAACAACGTACGGCGCGGACACCATTTTTCCTACGTGGCGATCAACGGCATGACGCTCGAGATCAAGTCCTTCGATCAAGAAGGACATCTCTTCGATCACCTGGAGATCGAAAAGGGGGGGCATTGAGCCGTGCCGTCACGATACGGACGGAATGGCCGATAGGTCCTGCAGGATACGAGTGCCTTGTTCGAGCGACGCTCTGGAACGCCGACGCTGACCGGAAGGGTCCTGGCGTCAGCGGGGTGCTCGTACAGGCCTTTCAGTAGGACTAAGCGATCTTCTCGCCGCAGGCTCGTGGCTTGAAGGCGTCGACAGCGATGGCCTTTTGACGCGCCTCCTCGGCCGTTTCGATCAGACTGTTTTCGGCGTCGCTGATGATGCCGGCTTCCAGCGCACGCATGACCAGGGTCGCGCGCGGCTTCTTGTCCAGAAGCTTTTGACGGACGCCTTGACGGATCTTCTTATGCACCGCCTGCGCGCGCACGACTTTCTGGAGCGTAGCTTCGAGAACGCCCATACCCGGTTCGTCGAGCGGAGGATGGAAAATGCCTTTGGTGAGGTGTTCGCGGGCGTTGTGGCCATCCAGGAGACCCGAAGCGACCTCGTGGGTGATACGGTCGGACGGTGGCGCCCAGCGACGGCCGAAGGGGAAGGCGAGGGCGCTCAAGAACCAGGCTGCCGGGCGGAGGGGGAGGTTCTGGAGGAAAGCGAAGAACGACTGCTGGGCTTCGTAGAGCCCCGTTTCGCACACCCAACGCATGTACGGAACGTCGCGCTCCTTGGAGCCCTCGTCATGGAAGCGCTTGAGCGTAGCGGAGGAGATGTACATCCAGGCCAGGCAGTCAGCGAGGCGGCCGGTGATAAGTTCTTTGCGTTTCAGTGCACCGCCCAGGGTGCCCATCGAAATGTCCGCGGCGAGGGCGAAGATGGATGAAAGGCGCGTGAAGTGCTGATAGTAGCGCGCATCCGGGCCGTCGATCGGCGAGCTGATGAAGGCGGCATTGGTGATCCCTAACCAGAACGTGCGGGCCATATTGCGAAACACGAATCCCACGTGGCCGAAGAAGGCCTTGTCGAACTTGGCGACGTCCTTGGTGAACGCGCCCTCCATTTCGTCGGTGACGTAGGGGTGGCAGCGAATCGCACCTTGGCCGAAGATGATCATCGTGCGCGTGAGGATGTTGGCGCCTTCGACTGTGATTGCGATGGGCAGCCCGACATAGCCGCCCCCGATGAGGTTGCGCGGCCCCATGCAAATGCCGGCGCCGCCGACGACATCCATGGCATCGTTGACGGCCGTGCGCATCGATTCGGTCAGGTACGCTTTGACGATGGCGGAGGCGACGGAGGGCTTCTCGCCGTCATCGACGGCTCCCACTGTCAAGCGGCGTGCCGCGTCCATGGCGTAGGTCAAACCACCGATGCGAGCCAGGTGCCCCTCGACCCCTTCGAACTTGCCGATCGGCATGGCGAATTGCTTTCGCACAGTCGAGTAAGCACCGACCGTGCGCGTGGCGGCCTGAGCGGCGCCCGTCGCCATCGAGGGCAGGGAGATGCCGCGTCCTGCGGCCAGGGACTGCATCAACATCAACCAGCCGCGACCGGCGTTTTCGCTCCCACCGATGATGAAATCGAGCGGAACGAAGACTCCGTGTCCTTTTGTCGGGCCGTTCATGAAGGCGATGCCCAGGGGATCGTGGCGTTCGCCGATTTCGACACCCTCGAGCTTTGTCGGGACGAGCGCGCATGTGATGCCGAGCTCTTCCTCGTCGGACAGCAGGCGGTCCGGATCGAACAGCTTGAACGCCAAGCCGAGGACCGTGGCGACCGGCGCCAGCGTGATGTAGCGCTTGTCCCAGTCGAGTCTCATGCCGAGGACTTTCTTGCCCTCGTAGGTGCCCTCGCAGATGACGCCGCGGCTTTGCATCGCGCCGGCGTCACTGCCCGCGTTGGGCTCGGTCAATGCGAAGCACGGGATGTCTTCACCGCTGGCCAAGCGCGGAAGGTAATGTTTTTTTTGTTCCTCGGTACCGTAGTGGAGAAGCAGTTCAGCCGGGCCCAGTGAATTAGGCACCATCACCGTCACCGTGAGGGCGGTCGAGCGGGTGGCACACTTGCGGATCACCTCGGAGTGTGCACCAGCCGAAAACCCGAGACCACCGTACTCCTCGGGGATAATCATCCCAAGGAAGCCTTCCTTCTTCAGATACTCCCACACCTCGGCGGGAAGGTCGCCTTCCTTGTTGACCATCCAATCCGAAACCATCGAACAGGCCTTCTCGCAGGGCCCATCCAGGAATTCTTGCTCGCGTTCGGTGAGCTCTTTCGGCGCAAAGTTGAGCAGCCTGCGCCAGTTCGGTTTGCCGGTGAAGAACTCCGCTTCCCACCAGACCGTGCCCGCTTCGATCGCGATGCGTTCCGTATCGCTCATCCGCGGAAGGATCGGTGAGATTACAGGGAGCAGGTAGCGGGAAATAAAGTCGCGCCGGAAGGAAGGTACTCCGGTAATTACCGTCGCGAGTACGAAGAGCGAGGCGCTAAAAAGGAAAACGAATGAGCTAACGTGCACACCGACACCCGTTTGCCACCAACCCCAGTAGCAGATGGCGATGGGCAAGACCCATCCAAGCCATGTCTTGCCGTGGTAGTAGAGCAAGAAGGCGGCGCCTAGAGCGACCGTAACGAAGGGCAGCATGGAAGAAGCTGGTAAGGGGTTTCGCGGCCTGTGAGATACCCTCCCCAACTATCGGATTGCCGTCAACCAATCCCAAGCGGTCCCCCCAAAACAGCCTGGCAGGCTCGGGAGGCACATCCCGCCGGAATTCTCTTAAGTCACTAATTACAAGGGTGTTAGGGCTAAGACCTAGGCCCGGCGCGAGGCGCGTCCGGGGGATTGCCAACCGTGGATTCGCTCCAGGGCGCGTTTCAGGAGGTCGTTCTCCTCCGCCCGTCGTTCCGTCGTCCAGCCGAGCCCGTCCGCGAGTCGGTCGAGCACGACTTCTGCGATCGCCGCGACGGCGCGCCGTCGTCCGTAGCCCAGGTCGGTCCTTCTCAGGAGGAAGTCTTCGACCCCCAGACAGTCCTCGAAGCGCACGGCCCAATCGACTTCGCCCTGCAGCGTTTCGTCGTCGAGCGGTTGCCGACCGGCTTCGACGCGCCCGCAAAACTCTTCGACGGCGGGGAGCAAAGCGGCGTAGCGCCGGCGCCAGGCGTGAACGAGAGGCGCGGTCTCCCCACGCCTCTCGAGATCGGACCACGAGGGACGGCCAATGGTCGATGGCAAAGCACCGCGTAGGATGTGACAGCGTGTGGGGGAGTGCGCTCGTGCGTCGCCACGTCCAAGGTCCGCCGCGATGCGAGCGCCCAGTTTTTCCGCCATCGATCGATAGCCGGTCAACTTGCCTCCGGCGATCGTGTAGATCGAGCCCTCCCGGTCGATGCGCTCTTCACGCGAACGTGCCGATGGATTGTCCGCCGGTGAAGCCAGGAGCGGCCGCAGACCGGCCCACGAGGAAACGACGTCGTTCTCTTCGAGCTCGGCCTGGGGGACCAGTCCGTTGGCGGAATCCAGGAGATAGCGCACCTCTTCGTGGGAGGCCGACACCGCCGCGTCCGGCGGTGCGTCGAGATCGGTCGTTCCGATGACCGTGTACTTGGGCCAGGGAATCAGGAACATGACGCGACCGTCGACGGGTGAGGCGAAGATGGCGGCGCCATCGGTCGGAAGCCGGTCCCGCGGCACGAGGATGTGCGCTCCACGTGTGGGCTGGACCCATCGACCCTCCAGACCGGCTCGCCGGCGTAGACCCTCGGTGAATGGGCCGCCGCAAAGCACGACCCGGGCCGCATCGATCGTGCGATTCTCGCCGCTCAGCCGATCGTGCAGCTCGATCCTGGCCCCCGAATCGACCCCATCGATTGCGGTCGCCTCGACTCGCGACAAAGCGATGCAGCCGGCTTCGAGCGCGGTGGCAACCACCGCCAACGTCAAACGCGAGTCATCGCTGGCACCGTCGATGTACGAACCGCCGCCGAGCAAGCCGCCGGTGCGGACTCCGGGAAGCCATTCGCACACACGTCGGCGCCCGTGCATGCGCGGCAACCCCAGGATGCGGGGGATCGAGATCAGCGTGTACAGGCCGAGTCCCGCGGCAAGTTTGAGGCGACCCGGGCTCTGACCGGCGTGCAACGGGAAGAGAAAGCGTTCCGGCCACACGATCCCGGCGGCGTTCTTCAGCAGCAACCCTCGCTCGAGGCACGATTCTCGCACCAGGGAGAACTCGAATTGCTCGAGGTAGCGCAGGCCGCCGTGAACCAGGCGCGAGGACGCGCTGGAGGTCGCGCAGGCCCAATCGCCGCGCTCGACCACCGCGGTGCGCAAGCCGCGCAGCTGTAAATCCAGGGCCAGTCCCGCCCCCGTGATGCCTCCTCCGATGACCAGGACATCGTGGGCGCCCTGTTCGAGAGTCTCGAATCGGCGTTCTCGCGTCGGTAGGGGATCGGGGAACGGCATGGGGTAAGTGATGGTTCTGCGGTCGGTTCTATCTTCAGGGGCGGTCCGATGCAGACAACTTTCACCGTCCGGGGCAATAAATTTTGGGATTGGATGGGCAACGTTCTTTGCAAGGAATCCCGAACTCGAGCTGGATGGCCATTCCTGGGGGAGAGACGCAAGGGTTCTTCCCTCTGAAGCATCCGGAGAGCCCCGAAGCGCGCTTCCAAACCGGACGGTTCCCCATCGGTTCGATTTCACTCCTGCAGCGAAATCGGTGTCCGGTCCCGTTGAGCATAAATACGCCGAAAGCGCTCCTCGTCGAGAGTGCCGTCGGGCCTGACCAATACGGCGCGGCGTTGATCGTCCTGTGCGTCCAACCCGGTCCGCAGCCATTCGGAGAGCACCTCTTCCCTGACGCGGTTGCGCTGTTCTTCGATGTGCTGTGTGAAATCGAGGCGAAAGGAAGCGAAACCCGGGTTGCGGCGGTGACTTTGGCTCGCGGTCCAGCGAACCGCGTCGTAGGGGTCCATCAGGAGGGTACTGAAGAGATAGGGCATCCAGCCCGTTCCCGAGATCTGGCGTGCCGCAGGCCATCCGAGCGCCCAGGCGCTCAGAGCGCGCAAACCGGCGTTTCCGCGCAGGGCCCACAGGACCGATGCGGCCACCTCCTCTAGATCGGTGTTGAGTTCCGGCCGTTCGTGGTCGTACCACTGCGCCAGGTGATCGGCGGACCAACCCAGGCTGCGGTCGAGGTGACAGAGGTTGCAGGCGAGGGGTTTCTCCGCTTTGAGGGCATTCGCCACGCTGGGCGTCGTGACCGTGTGGCTACGGATCGCTCTTGTCAGGCCGTAGCTGGTGTACGGCATGTGGCAGTTCAGGCAGTTACTTCCCGTCGAGTCCGGCGCATGGTGAGTATGTGTGCTCCAGCGAACCGGGTCGCGGTAGTCCTCGTGACATTGAAGGCAGGCTTTGGGACCGTCCATTCCTGGAGCGAGTTGATCATCCGCCCAGGCCGTTGTGTTGCGCGGATCTTGGCGAGACCGATGCAGGTCGTGGCACGAGATACAGCTCAACTCCCCCCGCTGAAAGCAGGGACTTTCGATCAAGCCGTTGTACTCACGCCCGGCCAGGCGCACCTCTCCATCGCTCCAGAAGTGATCCTGCAGGGTGTCTGGATGCCTCCGCAGGAAGGCTTGCATCACCTTTCCGTTCTTCTCGTACGTTCCGCGCAGCAGGTGTCGGCTCTCGCTCAGCACTTGACCTGGGCGATACCCAAAGCCCTGGTGCTGCCAGAATTTGCGCTCCTCCTTAGGCAGGGGGTGGATGCCGTGGCATTGACCGCAGATCTCCGCCGAACGCTGGTGGGACAGCCGCTTTGGGTTCACGATGGTCGGGTCGGCTGCGCCCGGCTCTAAAGTGTCAGAGCGTTCTCCGTCGCCGTGGAATGTGACGTGAGCTTCTCCGGGGCCGTGACAGGATTCACATGAGATTCCGAATTCGGCAACCCGTGCACCTCCTTGCTCCGGATGCTCCTGCGTTCCGTTGGTAGCGTGACATTTGATGCATGTGCGCTGCCAGCGACCCGTCTCTTCGCCCGAGTACGGAGAGGGAGGTGTGACGAACATCGACTTGCGAGGTACCCACTCCCCCTCGTCGCGATGCCAGATCAAAGGCAGTTGTTCCATTCCGGATCCGCGGTCCTCCAACCAGTAGATCTGGTAGTGGTGGGAGCCGGTTGTCAGCACCACACGGCTGCGTTCGGCGAGCTTCTCCCCCCCCGTTGCCTGCAAGGGTGTGACGAAAAATTCGCCGGAGTCCCGTTCGAGCCTCCAGGCCGTCCCCTCGAGTGCCGGAGTTACCCCTTCGAAGGGAGCAAGAATCGCGCTGGCCGAAGCGACTTGGGTCATACTGCGGTGGTAGGACGCCTGCCAGCTCGCATGATTGCCCCGGTGACAGGAGCGGCAGGAGCTGGAGCCGACGTAGCCCTCGTCGACGATCGCAACCGGTCGGGGGGGCAGGTCTTGTTCCTGGCCGAGCGCCAGTCCCGCGCCGGCGAGTGCGACGCCTATCCAGGTAGTCGTGTGCTGAATCACATGGGGATGTTCGGTCATCGAACACCCGCCGACAAGAGCCGGCGGTTCCGTTGGCTTTGTGATGAGTGTTGTCGCCCTTCCAGTGCAGCCTCTCCCCGCCTTTCTGCTCTACGGGGTGATCGGGGACAAGATCGGCGTTTACCTCGCAATCGCCGTTGCGGGAGCGAGGTGATGCCCGTTCAGGCACCCCGGAAACTCCACGGCGAGCCTGTTCACTTCCACTCGCTGGTTTCGATTCTGTGATTGCGGATCTTGTTGTAGAGCGTCTTGATCGCCACTCCTAGTTCCGTTGCGGCCGCTGCCCGGTTTCCAGCGTGGTGCCGGAGTGCTTGTACCACGGCCGACCGTTCGAGGGTCTCGAGATCCAGGACGTTCAGACCCTTCGGAAACGGATTTCTGATCGGGCGAGCCTGTTTGTCGATGTCGCTTGCCTCGATCACAGCCGTCTCGACGAGAGTCACGAGTCGGATAACGACGTTCTCCAGCTCCCGCACGTTGCCCGTCCAGGGTAGGAGGTTCAGGCGCTCGAGCGCACCCGAAGAGAATTCCTTCCTCAAATTATCCGACACCTTGTCGTTATGCCGTTGAAGAAACAGCTCTGCCAAAAGAGGTATGTCTTCGGCTCGGTCGCGCAAGGGAGGGACGCTGATGCCGAGCGTAGAAATCCGGTGATAGAGATCCTCTCGAAATTCCCCTCGGTCGACGGCATCCTCTAGATTGCGGTTGGTGCAAGCCACGAAGCGAACGTCAGCGTTCCGCGTATTTTCGTCGCCGACCGGGCGGTACTCGCCGAACTGAACCGCGCGCAGTAGGCCCGGTTGGAGCGGCAGTGGAAGGTCTCCCAATTCATCCAGGAACAGTGTGCCTTCTTCAGCCAGCTCGATCAGGCCGAGATGCCTTCGAAGGGCACCGGTAAATGCCCCACGGGTGTGGCCGAAGAGTTCGCTTTCGAATAGCTCGGCGGGGATCGATCCGCAATTGACGACCACGAAGGCGGCTTCGCTGCGGGGGCTGGCTGTGTGGATGGCGCGCGCTACGAGTTCCTTTCCCGTGCCGTTCTCGCCAGACACCAAGACGCTGGCTTCGCTCGCCGCGATTCTGCCGATCGAGGACCGCACTTTTCGAATCAAGGGGCTTTGGCCGACAATGTCCGAGGCGATTTCTCTGTTGACCAGGCTCCGAAACAAACGGTTCCGGTGCAGCAAGCTCCTATGATCTATGGCTCGCTGCAGAACCAGTTCGAGTTCGTCAAGAGGGACAGGCTTGACGAGGAAGTCGTAGGCTCCCGCGCGCATGGCTTCCACCGCGTCCGGAAGTGCTCCGTGCCCGGTAAGAAAGACCACGGGGAGCTTGGCGTCCACCTTCTTGATCAACTGCAGCATCTCCAGTCCCGTCATTCCAGGCAATCGAAGATCGAGCAGGACAAGATGGAACCGCTCCTTGTGAAGAGATGTGAGAGCATCCTCGGCACTGGAGCAGCTGAGAACTTCGTGGCCGAAGCCGCGCAATTCGCGCTCGAGGACCGAGCGAAAAGTATCGTCGTCCTCGACAAAGAGGAGGCGCGATTTCATTGCGTCAGACCCCAATCCCTGGGCAGTGTGACCGTAAAGACGCTGCCCTTATCGACCCTGCTGTTCACGGAAATGCGACCGCGATGGGACTCCACCATCGAGCCGGCCAGGGCGAGGCCCAGCCCGGTTCCCTCTCCCGGCTTCTTGGTTGTGTAGAAGGGTTCAAAGATGCGATCGAGATCTTCATCGCTAATTCCCCGACCTTCGTCCACAACGTCCACGACGAGGTGGTTGCTCAACGCGTTGGCCTTCAGCGTGACCCTGCCTCCAGGTCGGGAGGCATCCAGGGCATTCGCCAACAGGATTACCAGGATCTGAACGAGTTCTCCCCCGTTTACTGTGAGGAATATGTGTTCGGAAACGGGCTCTTGAACCAAAGAAATATCTGCACTTTCGGCGCGATGACGGAGCGCAGACTCTGCTTGGTGCATGATGAGCTGAAGCGATACCTTTGACAATTTGCCCGGCTCATGACGAACCAGGCCCAGCATGCGAGTCGTGATTTCACGAGCTCGGAAAGCCTCGTCGCAAATCGTCTGCGAATACCTTTTCAATTGCCGGGGATGGAGCTGACCGCCTTCGATTTTGCGCCGGAGGCCCTCGGCGCTGGATGCGATGGAAGCCAGAGGTGTGTTGATTTCGTGCGCCACACCGGAGGCAAGGATCCCCAAGTCGGCCAAGCGGGCCGCTCGGATGAACTCGCGAGTGCGCTTCTTGACGCGTTCTTCGAGGTTGGTGTGCGCCTTTGCCAGACGATCGGCCATGGCGTTGAACGAAGAAGCGAGATCGCCGATCTCGTCATTGCTTTTCAGCAGAATGCGGTGTTTGAGATCCCCCCGCCCAAATCGTTCCGCTCCGGCGCTCAGGTGCCGAATCGGTTGTACGACACCGCGGTGCATGAGGGTGAGGGCGGCACCCAACAGGAGCAATGCGAAGAATAATGAGAGAAGCAGGACAAGCCTCGTCCTGTCCGCCCGCAGCTCAAGGTCGAGTCCGGCCTCCAAGGCCTCCTCCTCTAACTCGTTGTACAGGACTTGGGTGATCTGTCTCGAAGCGGCGAGTAGTTCGGCCGCCTGTTCCCGGTTCGACAAAGTCAATGGATCGCCCAACAATACATCTACGGCGCACAAGTGTTGGACCAGATCATCGGTTGACTGAGCCTCCGCAAGTCGATGTTCCGCACTGGAGGGATCGTCGGGGTGGTCCTCCAGCTTGCGGATCTTGGCAATGCTCGCTCGAAGCAGCTTGACGGTTCGGTCGAAGTCTCCAATTTCAATTCCTGCCGACGTCTCCAGAAGGACCTCCAGAGAGTCGATCTCGCTGATGAGTTGAGTGATGATCATCAGCTCACGAGATTCTTCCATGACCCGTTTCGAGTCCAGCTGGATGTGGCGCAGCTGCATGGTTGCGATGGTTCCGACAGCGACCATGAACACGATCACAACAGAATAGAGCGAGCCAAAGCGTCGCGTGAGAGTTCTAAATTGGAACATTGAGTAAGTTCACCGAGACTGCAATGGAGATCCGAGTAAGTCAGAAGATTAGTTACGCACCAATCCGCCCCCAGGATACTACGGAAAGCGCTAGCCCGTAACGCCCAGTGAGGAGAGATATAGTCGCCGGGCGTCGAAGGCATCGGGTAGCACAGGTCCGGGATCTCCGGAATGATCTCTACGAGGCTTTCGGGGGCCCTGGGTCGCCGGAGCTTTCACCGAAACATCCTGGCCCGGGCGTAGCGGGGAGCAAAGGTGCGTCTGCGCACCAGCTCAAGTGGAGCGAGGTCGAGCGCTGGGGCCAGACGCTCCCTGCGCGGACATTTCCACGTCGAGCGCCGCGGGACTCCTACGCGCACTGAGGTCGGCTTTCCGTTGGGAGCCGGGTCTCCTCGAGTGGTGCGAGTCGGACTGAGGAGTGCATGGAGCACGGTGGCGCTTCGTCCGGAGTTTGTTCTCCGGTACATTACCTGCCATGAGCCTTTCATCGGTGTTCCTCGTTCACTTCCTTTCGTTGGCCCTGGCGTGTGCGACACCCCGTGCGACCAGCGGACAGCCTGGGGCTGGAGCCCAGACATCCTCTGAACAGGAAGCGGGCTTCGAGGCGATTGCCTTCGGAGATGATGAGTACGCGTACACGAAGCCCTTTTTCCCCGGCGCGGAGTACGACCAACGCATCCCGACTCCGGAGTCCCTACTGGGAGAGCTACAGGGCTCGCGCTTGGCGCACCACGAGGAAATCCTGGCTTGCTATCGGGCCTGGGCCGATGCGTCGCCGCGCGTCGCCTTGCACCGCCACGGCGAAACCCACGAAGGTCGAGCTCTCGTCCATGCGGTGATCACCTCGCCGGCCAATCACGCACGATTGGATCGGATTCTGGAAGGGCTCGGCAAACTTCACGATCCACGTGGCCTGTCGGAGAGTGAAACCGCGCGCATCGTGCGCGAAAATCCGGCCTGCGCGTGGTTGGGCTATAGCATTCACGGAGACGAGCTCTCGGGTGCGGATGCTTCGGTGGCCGTGGGTTACCACTTGGCGGCCTCGGTGGATGAGGAGGTGGAAGATCTCCTGGAGAACGTTGTCATCGTGATCGATCCCGTCATGAATCCGGACGGGCGGGAACGCATCATCTCGATGACCGAACAGTCCGCCAGCCTGACCCCTAACCTCGACTATGCAGGGATGACCCGCGGGCGCTGGCCCTTTGGAAGGGGCAACCACTACCTATTCGACATGAATCGGGATTGGATGGCCGGTACGCAACCCGAGACCCGCGGGCGTTGGCGAATTGCGCAGCAGTTCCACCCGCAACTCTTTGTCGATGCGCATGAAATGTGGAGCCTCGATACATTTCTTTTTTATCCGCAGAACAAACCGCTCAATCCCGAACTTCCGCCGCTCCTCGTCGAGTGGCAGCGCCGGTATGCCGAAGACGCCGCCCGTGCCTTCGATCGCTACGGATGGAGCTACTACACGCGCGAGTGGGCTGATGCCTGGGCCCCCATCTACTCGGATGCATGGGGATCGCTCTTCGGTGCGACGGGCATGCTCTACGAGCAAGCGCGAACCCTCGGGACATCGCTGCGCCGGCAGTCCGGCGAGATCCTGACCTATCGGGAATCGGTCCATCATCAGACGGTCGCCAGCATGGCGAACGTGATGACGCTGTCGAAAAACAGGGAGGCGGTGTTGGGGGACTATCTGTCGAGTCAAAAACGCAACGTTGCCGAGGATACGCGGGCCAACGATCGCATGTTGGTGGTGCTCCCCGGGGGCAACGCGGATCGTCTGCGCGAGCTGCGCCGGATCCTGATCGGCCAGAGCATCGAGGCTTCCGTTGCCACGGTGAAGTTCGAAGCGAACAACGTCGTTGGACACCTGGGACAAGCAGCTCACACGATGGAATTTCCCGTCGGTTCGATCGTCGTCGCGGTCCGCCAGCCGCTGCGCTCCATGGTGCGGGCCTTCTTCGCCTTCGATACGCGAATGCCGCTTGAGGACCTGCAAAAAGAGCGCGAGGACCTCGAACGCAAGGGCTCTTCCCGCATCTACGACGTGACGTCTTGGTCTCTGCCCTACGCCCTGGACGTCGATTCCTACTGGTGTGATGCTCGCACCGTACCAGGCGAAGCGCTGACGCCGGCGGAAGTTGCGCCTCCGCGACTTCTCGGGCCCGCCGACCGGGTCGGGTGGGTCGTTTCCGGAGCGGATGACGCCTCCGTCTCTTTCGCTGTCCACGCGATGGAGCTCGGGCTGCAGGTCAATATATCCGACAAGGCCTTTCGACCCGACCCGTCCCAGGATGCCACGGTTCCGCGGGGTAGCCTGTTCGTACGTCGGGTTGAGAACGAAGGCGAACCCGCCTCCGTCGAGAGCAAGGTGATGCGCGCAGCGAGCAGGGCCGGGGTGGAAGTCGTTCACCGCATCGGCACCGGATTGGCCCACGACGGGGGGCCGGACCTGGGGGGAGGCCACTTTCAACTACTATCACGCCCGCGCGTCGCCCTGCTCGGCAACTCACCCGTTCGAGCGGACGAGTATGGACATCTCTGGCACTACCTCGATCGGGCGCTTGGAGTTCCCTTCACACTGCTGGATGCCCAGAGTTTCTCCGGGGCGGATCTGCGTCGCTACAACGTTGTGGTGTTCCCTCCCCATGGCGGTGGTTTGTCCGATCTGATCGAGGACAACAAGGAACGCCTGAAGGCGTGGATCGAGGCCGGAGGCACCCTGATCGCCTGCGACAACTCGGCGGCGGAGATGACATCGGGCAGGTCCGGACTGTCATCTGTCACGTTGCGCAGGGACGCCCTGGACGACCTCGCTCCGTATCGACTCGCCGCCCGGCGCGAATGGAGCGCGCTCGAGGTTCAGGTGTCGGAGGATCTCGTCTGGGGGGGTGCGAAGGTAGCGGAGGACGATGAGGATCCCTATGCCAAGGAAACGGTGCACAAAGAGCACGATACTTGGCTGAAGCTTTTTTCGCCCAAGGGCGTGACCGTGCGCGGGAGAGCAAACCCGGACTCCTGGCTGACCTATGGGTGCGGACTCGAGACCCCGGTGTTCTTCGATGGCGGTCGGGTCTTCCTTTCGAAGAAAGACGTGCATACCGCGGTGCGCCTCGACACCGGAGAGAAACTGCGACTCGGTGGACTGATCTGGCCGGAGGCTCGAGAACGCATCGCCGAAAGCGCGTGGTTGACGAGCGAATCGAGCGGAAAGGGCCAGATCATCCTTTTCGCAGCGACGCCTTCCTTCCGCGGCTACCACCTCGCTACCGCACGTCTGTTTGCCAACGCGGTCGTTTACGGCCCGGGCCTCGGAGCCAGCCAGCCCATCGGCTGGTAGGAAGGCACGCAAGAGAACGACCCACCGCGGACGGGATTTCCGGCAGGGGTGGGTCGTGCGTCGTTGTAGCGCTCGCGGAGGAAACACTTCCGCGGAAGAGAGGGCTAGAAGGTGTGGTTCAGGAGGTTGCTGCTCTCACAGGAGCCGATGTCGACCGACTGTATGTTGACGTTGGCGCCCATCAGGCCGCCCGGCACAAAGAAGGAGGCGCTCGCGGAGCCGCCACTGCTCGTCGCGAGGCCAAGCAAGCGCGGATCCTGCATGCCGATGGTGATTCCCGTGGGGCAGAGGTTCGAGCCGATCATGCGGGTTCCGTTGCGGAAACCGAAGAGGAAGGCCGTGAGACTGCCATCGGTGCCGCCGGCGCTGGTCAGCGTGTTGGTCTGACCGGCGACCCCGGGCGAGATACCGAGGTTGATGCCCGGTGCCGGAGGAGGCGGCGGCGGGGGCGGCGGGGGCGGCTCGGTCGGGTCGCCGCTGAGCAAACCCGAGACGGTGAAGAGATTCGTCTCGATCATGTTGATTCCGGGGCCGCCGACCGAACGGCCTTGGATCCGGAAGATGTTGGTGCCGTAGGGGCTGCCCGTAATCGTGTGCGAAATGAGGGGGTTGCCGACGTACTCGCGGCCGTTGACGTCGGTGATGGGCAGGTCGGAATCCCACATCAGGAAGGGGCCGACAAACTCGCTTCCGAGTGCGCCGTCGAAGACGCCCGCGAGGCGGCCTGCGTCGTCCGTGAAATCGACTCCTCGGATTCCGGAATTTTGAGCCACGAAGGAGTGGACGCCGAGGGGAGTCGTTACGACGTAGGTCTCACCCTCGATCAAGTTGTCGACGCGAACGCGGAACCGAGAAAACACAACCTGGTTGCCGTCGGCGACGACCTCGGGGTCGAAGGAGGCTTCCAGAGCCAGGATGAGGATCGCTTGTCCTCCGCCGTTGCTCGTCATGGAGGCCTCGGCCAGGTTGTAAAAGGCCTCGGGCGTGAAGTCACCGCCGAAGTTGGCCGGGAAGGGCGCCCCCGGGTTGACCACCTGGCTGGGGCCTTCGAGCAAGCAGAAACCGGTCGTCTCGAGGCAGAAATCAAGGCGGACACCGTGGGTGTCCTCATACCATTCCGGGTAGCCGTGCTCGGCGCTGGTAGGGCCTACGGTGGCGAAGCCCAGGCCCTGCGCGGAGGTCAGGCAAAGGGGAAACAACGCCACCAAGGCGAGCCCGGGTATCAGAGAGCGGTTGAATTGCATATGGAAGCTGGGTCTGAGAGGGTTGAGCGATCGTGATCTCTCTAGGATTCGGTAGATATGTTCAAAAAGCAATATCCTAAACTGGAGGACTCTGACCCGAAGACAAAAAACCACCCGGCATCGTGGAGCAACATGGCTATCGCACCCCACATCTGCGCACAAGGACCCATGTGCGAGGCCTTTGTGCGTACGCCGGTACGAGCACGGACAGGAGCCCTGTCTTTCAGGACGGGGGGGGCGCCGGCTCTTCCCCACCACTGGCAGGCGGAGCCTGCGGCGGCGTGAGCATGCGACTCACCACGACGAAGTCTCTCTTTTGCAGAGCGTGAAAACCACCCGGCCCCGCGACTGTGAGCGTGACGGTGTAGGCGCCTGGTAGCGCGTAGGTGTGCACAGGATCCTGGAGCGTGGAGGTTCCCAGGTCACCGAAGTTCCAGGCCCATGCGGAGATGGCTCCGAGAGAACTGTCGGAAAAGGAGACGGAGAGAGGAGCCGTTCCGGCGGTCGGGTTGGCCGCAAAGGATGCGCTCGGTGGAGGGGGTACGACATCGACGTAACCGACCTCGACCAGTGTCGAAGGCCCCCCGATCCCCGGCGTGGTCAGGGAAACGGTATAGGCGCCGGGTGACGTATAGGTATGTACCGGGTGTTGCTGTGTTGAGGATGTCGAGTCACCGAAATCCCACATCCAACCGGAGGTGGCTCCCGTCGATAGGTCCGTAAACGAAACCGTGAGTGGAGCCATGCCGGTACGAGGTGTCCCCGAGAAGAGGGCGAGCGGTGCTGGAATGGTTCCATCGAGCAGGGTGTCACCGGAGATGATGACGGCCTCGTGAAGATCTTCCGCCGAAGTGCCGTGCCTGCCCGGAGGCGCGAAACCCACATCCAGGGTCCCCGTGGGAACGACGACCGAGTAGTTGCCGGCTGCGCCGGTGTTGTCCGAACAAGTCACGATCGATGTGCCCAGAACCGCCACATTGACATCCACGTCCATCCCTGGGACGGGAAGGCCGGCCGTATCTCGGACGATACCGAACAGGGAAACGCCGTCCATCAGAGTTGTGATTCCCAGGTTCGTGTCGGCGAGTAGCGAGAAGCCCTCCAGGTCGAACGCGACCAGTTGCAACAGGGGTGACGGGCAGAACTCGATGTCGAATAGACCCGCAGGCAAGACGAGCGAATAGACACCCAGGAGATTGCTGTTGTCGTGCGGTGTGAAGAATTTTTCCCCGGTCGCGCTGTCAAAGACGTCGAGATCGACCCCGCTGACGGGCATTCCAAGGGAATTCTGCAGCGTCCCGGCCAAGATGAAGCCGGACTCGAGCACGATGTCTCCCATGTAGTGGCTCTCGGTCGGTGAAAGGGTCATCCGGATGGGGACCAGATTCTGAGAGATGACCGGAAGCGGATCGAAGTCCAGGTGTATGGAGTTCGCAGGGACCGCGACACCGAATAGGCCGAAGAGATCTGACTTTCCGTTCTTGAGGATCAGCTCCGTGCCGGTCGCCAGGTCCGTCACGTCGAGGTTCACGTTTGCGAGCGGAAAACCAGCCCCGTCCACCACGCGGCCGGTCAGACCGATGCCTGCAGGAAGTGTGATCACTCCCATGTCGGTCGTGCCTGTCACCAGCACATTGTCCAAGATGGCCGTCAGGTGTGTGGACGCCGGCGGCGCGGGGGGAAGGAAGAGGACTCGGTAGATCCCGGCGGGCACCGTGGTGAGGAAGAATCCGTTCGCGTCGGTCCCGTCGTTGAGGATGGTCGGGTCGCCCCCGCTTCCGAGGTTGTCGACATCTATATCGATTCCAGGAACTCCTATTCCGTTCGCATCGACCACTCGACCCGAGATGAAATCGGCCTGGAGGATAGAGCCCGAGACGAAAAGGAGTGCGAAGAGCCTGTACAGGTACTTCGAATGCCCTGGGTAGCTAGGGTTACTCATGGCCCTGAGGGGCATGCAAAAGTGAGGCCACACCGGTTCAAACCGGTGTGAGGCGATCTAAAACGCCACTGGGGAGGGGTTTGTCCGCGTCTTGGACTCGAAGAATCGATCTGGAATGGATCTCAGGAAACCCGCCCGCTACAGGTGCCAGAAGAGCGAGAAGATCAGACGGCTGTCGAACTCCTCGCGGTCGCTCAAGGAGAATCCGTAGCTGAGGCCGCACTCCAGTTTCTTGTCTCTGAAGGGAGCCACTTTGAAGCCGGGCGAAGCGTTTACGATCCAGCTACCGCTCTCGTCTCCGCTGAGCGCGCCCTCCGAGTCCAGCTCGAAGAGTCCCATCCACGTGTCATTGAAGTGGTAGAGGCTGGAAAAGTCGATGCTTAGTTCGGTCTCGAACTCGTCCGTTGCGTTTTGGTTCGTCGGAATGCCGAATTCAGCGAAACCGACGATCTCGAGCGCTTCCCGCTTATAGCCGAAGTTCATGAACGGGGCGATTTCGAAGATGTTGCTGCTGCCGATTCCCTCGGCGTTGTTGCCCGTGGGGGTGCCGAATTCGATTCCGTAGCCGAGTAGCAAGCCTTGGTCCTCGTAGGCGTAGTTGGCGAACTTCAGCGCGACCTCGAAATTGTCGAAGTTGGATTCCGAGGGTGAACCGCTTTCATCGAGGAAGGTATAGGGCACGTTGACCTCGATGCTGAAGCCGGGGTTGAATGCGTACTCGGAGCCAAGGATCAGGCTGGTCGCGTCGCCGTCGGCCTCGTCTTCGAACTCGATGTCGAAGCGCAACTTGGTATCGGGCGATGGAGACTCCGTCACGATCGGATGGGAGAAGTGTAGATCGGTTCCGTGATCTCGACGGTTGTTGTTAGCGGAAACCGCTCCGACGAGAAGCGTGGGTACAGTAGTGAGAAGTAGGATGCGAATCATGAGCTCTTCCTCGCTGTGAAGAGATTGGGAGATGTGCCGAAAATGAAGTACGGGCGTCTTTTCGCCCGGGATGGAGACACCGGGACACGCACTGCACGACGACAGTCCTGCAGGGCCGTCCTCGAGTCGGAACGGAAAACCCCGGCCAACGGGCCGGAGTCCTAGTCCCGTTCGGATCGCGGCGGAGGCGTCTCCGGATCGGGCGTGCGCCCGGTCAGCGAGGAAGGGAGACGGAGTGTGCTTTCCGCCCAGAGGGGGAGGGGATCCGGTTCAACCCGGGTCGGCAGTGGGAAACGCCACGAGGTGGCTCGGAAGACGACCCTTTGTGGTCCGTGGTTGCCGCAACCACAGGTTCGGTCCATTCGCGGATCAGAGTCCGATACTCCGGTGGAGCAGCACGAGCTCATTTCCAGGAACTGTGAACCCGCATTAAAGCAGCAACACTCGTTCGAGCATGGCGAGGAATCGCTGACGACCACTCCCGCGCCAACCGTGCTCCAGGAGAGGAGCATGCCGCTGGTGACAAGAAGAAGTAATATGCGCTGCATTTCGTAAAGCCGCCTATCCCATGGTAGCTCTAGAGAATGCCGGGGAAGACACCAGGATCACTTTATCTTTGGTCGTGGTGGTGCAGGGGCCGCACGGGCATGTCCGCCCGGGTCACGTGCTGGGGCCCTTACGAACCTTTTTCTGTCGCGAAGAGCGCCTCTTTGCCTGAAAGAGGGTCCCTCCTTCCCCTTTTCTTGTGCTGAGCGCCCGCGGGGGATTTCGAGGATTGCGGAACTGGAATAGATTCATGTGGGGTCCACCCGGCCCATCATCCTTGTTACTCCCGTTACCCCCGAATTACCCCCGAGGAAAGTCATGAGGCGTCCGATCCATCTAGTCACTTCTCTCTGTTTGGCTGTGCTCGCGTTCGGGACGAGTTCCGCCGCCCAGACAACCCACACCGTTACCCTGAACGCGAGCACCTTTTCCCCCTCCACGCTGACGATTCAGGAAGGAGATACGGTGGATTGGGTTTGGTCCCTGGGGGCCCACAACGTCGTGAGCGGAGCGGGCGGCATTCCCGACGGGATCTTCAATTCGGGGCTTCCCGCCCTACCGCCCATGAGTTTCTCCGTGACCTTCGATTCGGCTTTTCTGGCAGCCAATCCGGTCCCGGGCAACGTCTATGACTATTACTGCGATGTACACGTGGGCTTCGGCATGACCGGTGCCGTCACGGTCAATGCGGCCGGGAGTCCCGTTCCGGCCCTACCCTTCTGGGGCCTCGCCATCGCCGTCGGAGCCGTGGCCCTTGCCGGCATACGCTTCCTGCGCCGCCAGCGAAACTGAACAGGTCATGACCGGCGAGCCTACGCCTTGGACGAAGGGGCATGTCGGGACTTGCCTGGACGCTACGAGACGATCCCTTCGGGTTCGAGGCTCGCCCGCGGCGTGCGACGCCAGGCCTGGGGCTCGACCCGGTTGCGCTGCACGCACTAACGTCCAGCCGCAAAGGCCAATCGCCTCTCGGAGCGATTGTTGTCCAGGGTGACCCGCACCCACTGGCGCCGCGCCAGGGCCAGCTCGCGTTGAACCTCGATCACCTCGAGGATCAACGCGCTGCCGGCTTCGTAGCGCTCCTGGACCACGGATAGCGCTTCCTCCGAGGCCTCGACCCGACGTCCGGCCTGCTCGATGAGAGGTGCTGCGATGCGCACCCATTCAAAGTAGCGGGTCACCGCGGCTCGGATCGACTCGCGGGTATGGGCCAGCGCGAGCTCCTCGTCTTGAAGCTCCAGGCGGGCGAGCTGAGAGCGGGCAAAACGAGCGGGACTGAGATCCCATTGCAGCCCGACGGCGAGCTCCTCACGGTCCTTCAGGTTTCCGAAGTTCTCGCCGAAGCCCGAGCCTTCGTAGTAGGCGAACAGGGAGGGAACCCACGGTCCAAGGCGGGCTCCGGTGAGCTCGTTTTCAGCGGCTTCAACTCTCAACAGCGCCTCGGCGACCTCCGGTCGTGTCGTCACCGCCTCTTCGAGCAGGGCGTCCAGGTCCAGCTCATCGTCAAAGAGTCCCAAAGGCTCGATCCGGGGCTCGGGTGCAAAGAGCGTGATCGTCGGAGAGATGCGCAGGTGTTCCGCCAGCAAGATCGAATTCTCCCTCAGGTTCGCCTCCGCCCGCAGTACCTCGCCCTGGGCTTCCGCCTCCAGGGATTCCGCACGCAGTCGATCAGCCCGCAGGCCCCGTCCCTGACTCTGACGGGCGCGTGCGATTCTCACCACGGAACGGGCACCTTCGAAGAGTTCGCGCGCGATCGCCAGATCGAGTTGAGCGAAGAGCAGATGGTCAAAGAGCTCCTGGGATTCCAGCACCGAAGCGCGCGTGAGGGCCTTCGAGCGCACCGCGGTCGCATCGGCCCGTTGCCTCGCGGCGAGCGCCGCGATCCGGGCCTCGGCGGGGTTGTACTCGAGGATCAGGCCGGCGCCCAGCTCCAGGTTCTGTTTGTCGACGTCGACGAAGTCACCGACGGTACTCTGGTCTTGACCATCGAGACTGAAGAAGCGAATGGCCGGAACGAGCGACGGCCAGGCTTCGCGGCTTACGATCTCGGCCTCTGCGTAGGCGGATTGGGTATCCAGCCAGCTCTGGGCAATTTCAAAGCTGCGGTCTCCGGCGAGGGCTGCGACCGTACGCGCATCGACGGCCATCCAGGCGGCCTGCGGATTCGAAAAGCCAGGCGCGCCTTCGGGAGGGGGTGCGTCCGTGTCGAATGAAATTTGCTCGATGGGTGGGAGACTGAGCCTGGACTGCGAGGCGCAGGCCGAACAGGCGAGGTGCGCGAGCAGGAGCGACGTCGGAACGAGGGGGATCTTCAACCGTCCGCTCCCGATCTCGTGCGTACGCGGGTTCCCTCGACGAGAGATTCGGCTCCGGAGAGGACCACCAGGCTCCCTTCTTGCAGTCCGGAGAGGATCTCGATTCTGAGTCCATCGTCGACGCCGAGCTCGACGAGACTCTTGACCAGACGACCCTTCTCAACGACGAAAAGGTATGGCTGCCCGGCGTCTGAACGCAGAGCCCGTGCGGGAACAATCAAGACCCTCTCGCGTCGGAATACATCGAGATCAGCGTTGATGAACATTCCGGCCATCAAGCGATGATCGGTGTTCGGCAGATCCACTTCGATATCCATGCGGCGCGTCGCCAGGTCAAGGGCACCGGCGATGCGGGTGACCTTGGCGTCGATCGGGGCGATGCTCTTGGCGTCGGGAACCAGCCGGATCAAGTCTCCGGGACGGACGAAAACGGCATCGCGTTCATCCACGGACAGGCGTACGCGTACGCTCTCGACGTTCATCACGTGCAAGAGCGTCGTTTGCATGGATTCGATAAAAGCCCCACGATCGATTCGGCGGTCCACGACCAGGGCTCGCTCGAAGGGGGAGCGAATGCTAGCCAGAGCCTTCGTCGCTTTCATCTTGGCCAGGTCGGCCTTGACCACCGCCAGATTCGCGTGGACGCTATCGGAGTGGGCCTTTGCCGCTTCGGTGCTAGCTTCGGCAGCCAGAAGAGCTGCGTTGACCTCTCCGACCCTGGCTTTAGCGACGACATGGCTACCGCGAGCATCGTCCAGTTCCTCATCCGTCGCCGCGGACCTCTCGTGCAATCGTTCGACGCGTTGAAGGTACACGGCCCGGAGGTCTTGCTCTCCCACCGAACGCTTCAGTGCTGCTTGCTGTATCCCGACGGTGGAACGCTGGGCGACCACCATCGAGGTTGCTTCGCGGAGGACAGCCTCGGCTGAAATGACCTGGGCCTCGAGTCGGTCCAGGTCTTCCTCCAGAAGCGGAACATCGATTTCGACCAGAACTTCTTCTGGATTCACCCAGTCCCCCTCGCGCACGTTGACACGCGCCGCATAGCCGGTCACGTGGGCGATCAACATGGCTTCTTCGAAGGGCAGTACGCTGGCTGGGACGCGAACTTGGCGCACGAGATCAGCGCGCTGAACGCGGTCGGTGACCACGACGGGTTCCTCTTGTCCAAGGGAGAAGGCCAAGGGGAGAAGAAGGATGTTCGCGAGGCTCATGAGATCGTTTCCATCAGCGCGTCGGATACAGATTGCGCCGGTCGGGTGGGACCTGCGAGGAGTCGATAGATGGGGGGGATGACGAAGAGCGACAGGATGGTGGCTGCGATGACACCTCCGAGGATTGCGCGTGCCAGCGGAGCGTTGGCGCTGTCTCCAAGGGCCAGGGGAAACGCAGCCGCAGCAGCGGTGAGGGAGGTCATGAGGATCGGCCTCAGGCGAATCCGTGCGGCCGCCGCGATGGCTTCCGACGCCGCCAGACCTTCTTCGCGCTTTCGGTTTGCGAAATCGACCAACAGGACCGCGTAAGCGACGACCAGCCCGACGGTCATGATCGCCCCCATGAACGCGGGGATCGAAAGGGCGGTGCCTGTCAGGAATAGGGCCAACACGACGCCGACCAATCCCAAGGGAACGGCGGTCAGAACGATCAGCGGATCCCGGAATGAGCGGAATTGAGCAACCATGACCAGGTAGACCAAGATGACTGCCAGCCCGAAGCCCAGCCCGAACTGTCGGAAGGACTCGCGCATGCTTTGAACCTCGCCGCGCGACGTGATGCGATAGCCCTTGCCGTACTCCTCCATGATCTTCGTAATCGCCGGAGACGAAGCGATTCGTTTGTCGATATCCGCGGCGACGGAGCCGATGTCGCGTCCTTCGACGTTCACGTAGACATCGAACACACGCGTGATGTTGCGGTGGTTGATTACCGCCGGCTCTGTGGTTCGGCTGAGTGTCGCGACGCTCTTCAGGGGAATGGGGGCCCGCTTGTCCTCGCCGGTGATCGGGATGTCTTCCAGGGTCTGGAAGGAATGGATGGCCTCCTCGGGGTACTGCGCGCCGATGAAGTAGTGGTTGCCGTTGCGTTCATCGATCCAAAAGGACTTGGCGAACGAGATCGATGAATTGGTCGCGGTCACAACGTTTTCGACGACGTCACGCTGAGTGAGTCCGAGATAGGCGGCTTTGATGCGGTCTACCTCGAGATCGATCGCGGGATAATCGATGCGCTGTTCAACGCGGACATCGACGGCCCCCGGTATGTCGTCGATCTCATCGGCGATCGTTGTGGCGATGTGATGCAGCGCTTCCAGCTTGGATCCCGCGACCTGAATGTCGATGGGGGATGGCAAGCCTTGGTTGAGTGCGGCTGTGAGCATGCCTCCTGTGTCGACCGCGAACTCAATGTCGGGAAAGCGAGATCTCAGTCGCTCACGCAGCTCGGAGGCGTATTCGAGCGCTGACTTGCGTCGATCTTCTTTCAACTGGACGAGGAGGAAGGCGTCCATGTTGCCGGCATTGGGTGTATAGGCCGCCGGCCAATCGAGAAGTACGCCGATGTTCGTGATCAGCATGCGCATGTCGGAGGAGGGGCTGTTGCCCTCGGGGTCCGCCTCACCCACGACCGCCTGCAGTTCCCTCTCGACCGCGCGCATGATCTTTTCGGTCTCTTCGATACGCGTTCCCGTTGGAGCACGCGCAAGGACCGTGAACTGACCCGAGTCGATCTGGGGAAACAGCTCGGTTCCAATGTCGAGGCTCAGATATGCACAGAGTCCGACGATCAAGGCCGCACCGCCGGAGACAGTGAGCCGCATTCGCACTGTGGCGTGGACCAACCTTTCATACCGCTCGGCGATCCGATCGAAGACCCCTTCTGCGGATCCCTCAGGCCTCTGCGGAACGTCCATGAAACGTGCACATGCTGCGGGAACCAGGGTCAACGCCAGGAGATAGGAGGCGGCGATTGCGAAGATCACGGCCAAGGCCAACGGCGTGAACAGGAACCCGGCGATGCCTTTGAGAAGGACTACCGGAAAGAAGACCACCGCGAATGTGACCGTCGAGACCAGGACCGGGCGCGAAACTTCCATGGATCCATCGAAGGCCGCTTGCAGCCGGGACTTGCCCAGGTTCATGTGCCTGGTGATGTTTTCCAGGACCACGATGGATTGATCGATCAGGATCCCTACAGCCAGTGAGATGCCGCCCAAGGTCATCGAGTTGATCGTATTGCCAGTGAAGTACAGGCCGACGAACGCAGCGAGGATCGAGAGCGGCAGGGAGAGGGCGACGATCAAGGTCGAGCGCAGATTCAACAGGAACAGAAAGACGATGACGACGACCAGTAGGGCGCCGATGAGTGCTGCCCGTTGAAGCTCGGAGATCGATCCCCGCACAAGGCTGGATTGGTCCATCACGACCTCCAGCAGCAGGTCCTCCGCGCCGGCATTGAAGCTCTTGACGCGTTGCAGGATCGTGGAGCTCTTGGCCCGCACCCTGTCGACGATCTCGAGCGTGTTCGCCCCCGGCTGGCGGTAGATCGGAATATAGACCTGCCGACGGCCGTTGATGCGGACGATGTTGGTCTGGATCTCGTGACTATCCTCGGCGTGGCCGATGTCGCGCACGAAGATGGGCCTGCCGTCTCGGATGGCCACGGGCACATCGTTCAGGTCATCGACCTCGGACACCATGGCGTTCGAGGTCAGCATGTACTCTTGCTTGCCGAACTTGGCGCTTCCGATCGGAATAAAGACGTTGGATTCGCGTGTCGCCCTCACGACGTCCATCGGCGAGAGGCCGCGCGCGGCAAGTTTCTGGGGGTCCACGTAGATGTGGATACGCCTCAGAACTCCACCGTATACCGCCGGCGCGATGACGCCCGAAATAGCCTGCAGCTGGTTGCGCATCTCGTAATACGCGATGTCGTACAGCTGCTTCTCCGTCATGGTCTCGGAGGAAACCGAAACGAGGCAGAGCGGTGTCGAAGCCGTCGGATCGAACGGCATGACCATCGGAGGCACTGTGCCCGGCGGTAGGTAGTACAGGTCCGACATGGCCAGCGAGGTGACCTGAGACATCGCGGTGTTGGGGTCGATGTCCTCGTGAAAGAAGTCCTTCACGATGCACACGCCCTGCATGGCGCGGGCCTCCTGGTGTTCGATTCCGTTCGACTGACCGGTCCAGCGTTCCAGCCGCGACATGATGTCGCGTTCCATCACCTCGGCCGGCATGCCCGGGTAGAGCGTCAGGATCTGAACGGCCGGTGTCTTGAATTGGGGCAGGAGGTCGCTGGGAATTCGCGCGAGGGAGACGAGTCCCATGACAACAACGCCCAGAGCAACGACGATGACTGCATGTGGATTGCGAAGCGCGAAACGAATCATTCAGTGCCCGGGCGGTGTTCGGTCTCGATCGCGCGTCAGGGTAACAAGTAGACCGACTTTCGTCCCCAGGACCCCCGGAAGTGGTAGCTCGGCGCTTGGCTATGATGTAGCTTCGAGGTTTCCTCGCCGTGCGTTCCCTGCCCTTGTCCATCGGTCGCCACACGCTGAGTGCCAATCTCGGTCCTTGCGTGCTGTCGATCGCGTTCGCGCTGGTCGGTTGTGCGGAGAGAGATGACTTTCGTGGGGAGTGGATGCGCAGGCTTGTGCTGACGGAACGCTATGCCGAGGCTCTATTCGTCTATTCGGACCTGGCTGTCGAAAAGGCGGAACAGCCGACCCTGCGCAAATATGCCATGGCGGCCCACCTGGGAGATCGAGGCTATGGCCTGCATTATTTCAAGCGACTCTCGGAGGTCTGGAGTGTTCATCCCCAGGAACTTTGGACGCAACCCGACCTGTTTCGGTTAGACGCCTCGGATTGGAAAGAGCTCTTGGGCGTGGCCGAAGATCTGTCGCGGCCGGGGGACGCGTACACGCTGCGCAAGTTGATCGGCGGAACGCGATACATCGGGAGCCTCGTCGCCCTGCGCGAGGCGAAGGATGACGAAATCTCGCTCGCGCGGGCGGCGGCGGGATTCCGACGGGCGGTCGAATACTGCGCATTGACATCCAAAAAGAAACAGGAGAGGAATGCCCGATCCGGCGAGATCACACAGGCCATGGCCCGTGACGTCTTGGCGGAGCTCGAATCCCAAGAGGACACGACGCAAGCGCTGCTCGCGTGGCTCTCGGCCGGAGAAACCGAAGCCTCCAAGTGACGCGCGCGACCATCACGAAGTACGCGATCATCGCGATCCTCACCGGGTTGATCCTGGCCCTTGTCGCTCCTTCCCTGCGCCCCGGATTTCTGGAGATACCGGGCATGAACACGGCACCCCGGCGGGGGGCCCTTTTTCCTCTGCGCGCGGGGTGGTTGCTCTTACCGTTCGGTGCCCTGGCTTGCTCCCTTTGGGCCTTTCTCACAGGAAGACTCAGCGGCTTCCGACTGACCCTGATCGCGATTCTCGGTTCCTACACCACGATTCTCTGCCTCGCTTTCCTCGACCCCCATGGGAGCTTCGCCCTGCCGCGCCGCGTCTTTGAGAACAGCTACGGCAGGGACGCGCTGGTCTTCGATTCCTGGGAGGAGCTCTGGAGCGACTACGAGGAGCGCTCGCTCGATCTCACAGGACACGGGCGAACACATCCGCCGGGCTCTGCCGCGTTGTATTGGCTTTCGATGCGGGGCGGCCGAATGTGTGCGCGCTTGTCCGGTGCGGGTGCTGATTCCGAGTACGAGGCTTTCGTCGCCGAGGGCTATCTCGCGGGCTACCTGTGGCCTTTCCTACAGGTATTGTGGTTGATTCCAGCCTGGTGTTTGGGACGGCGCCTCTACGGAGACCGTCCTGCAGGGATCGCAATAACTTTTGGAGCGCTCGCTCCGTCCGCCGTCGTGATCGCACCCGCCGTAGATGGGCTGTTGCCGTTGATCGCTGTATCCGCGCTGCTTTGCCTCGACCGAGGCCTGCAGGAACGGCGTCTGCTTTGGAGTGCTCTTGGGGGTGTGATCTGTGCCGTTGGAACGACGATTACCTTCGGATTCGGCGCTCTGTCACCGCTCTTCTTGATCTACTTCCTGCTCAGACGTCACGGTCGGGGGCGCTTGCGATGGGAGCAGCTTATTGCACTCTTGGCCGGCGGCCTGGCCTGGGTTCTCTTTCTTCGAGTGGCCTGGGGGTACTCCGCCATCGATCGTCTTGTCAATGGCGTGAACTATCACCAGAACTTGGCCGTCAACGACGTCCGTCCCTACGGCCCGTTCCTTATCATCAGTCCGTTCATTTTTCTCGTCTGGGCGGGCGTTCCTGCGAGCTGCGGCTTCCTCACGGCCTTGCTTCATTCGAAGCCCGTCTCCGCCCTCCGCGGAGTCGCCGTTGATCCCTTGGCGATCGCGATGGGGAGCACGCTGCTGTTGCTTTCGCTTTCCGGCTCTTCCCGCGGCGAGACCGAGCGTATGTGGTTGTCGCTCTTGCCGATGCTCATTCTCGGCGCCGGCCGGGGCCTCGACGGAAAGGCCGGCAAGAACTCGAGCGCCACTTCGATAGGGCTGATCCTGATGCTTGCGCTAACGATGGTCAGCGCCTGGCTGCTCGGGCAGTGGCACAAGTTCTACCACTGAGGCCGGCTAACCTCCATCTGCCAGGAGTGTTCGCGCCCGGAATGGAGTGCAACGTGCGAGTTAGAATCTCCCGGACGGCGAGTTCTAGCTCTTCACTCGTTCCATGTGAAGCACGGCTCGATCGAGGCAGCTAGAGGAGTCTCCGACGATCAGCGTTGCCGACCTCGAGGCATCTGCACCGCCGTCGCCCGTCTTGTCGAAAGAAGAACGCACCGGTAGTTCCTTGAGAAACGCGCGGTGCCGGGGGTCGAGCAGGCGCTTGTCGAGGCAGAAGACCGCTCCGCGGTCGGTTTCCCTACGCATCAGGCGCCCGAAGCCCTGCCGGAACTTGGCCAGTGCGCGTGGCATGTAGACCTGCCGGCGCTGGTTGGCCCTTCCCAGAGCTGCGCATTGCGCATTGTGGTACCGATCCGGAACTCCGTAGGGGAGCCGCACCAAAACGAGGTATTCGACCGTTTCTCCCGGGAAATCGGCTCCGTACCAGAAGGTGTCCAGACCCAACAAGACGGAATTGCGCTCCTTGCGGAAGAGCTCCGAAAGTTCCTCCTTGCTCGTACCGCTCATCCGCTGCCACCAGAAAGGAATGCCGCGCGCTTCGAAGAAAGGCTCGAGCGCTCGGCCGGTGCGGGCAAGGTCGTCAGCGTTGGTGAAGAGGGCGAGGATGCGACCTCCGGTGCGTTCGCCAAGTTGTTCGAGGAAGTGAACCGTGAATTCGAGAAAGGCCTCTTTGTCGTGCACCGCCGGCACATCCCGCGGCACGCAAACGCATACGCGGGAATAGTCGAAGGCTTCCGGTGCACGGAAGGTTTCGACCTGCGTCGGTTCGCGTTCCTCCTCCGGCGCCGGATCCGCGGCGCGCGTCACGCCCAGGAAGGTCGCCGAAGCCTCGAAGCCGTTCTTCAGCCAGGTCGTAGCGCTCAGAAGTACGGCTCCTCCGAGGTCCGAAAGGTAGCGTCGGCCGAGGAATTCATGGGGTAGCAGCACCCGTGCGGCTAGCACATCCTCGCCCATGGGAGTGCTCTCGGCGTCGTAGAAGGTTTCGTCGTGGAATCTGGGGACACCCTTGTCGGTTCTGGGGATCCAGGCGTTGACACCGGCCGCTACCTCTTCCAATTCGAGCCGCAGAACTTCCAGCGTGCGTCGTAGACGGCTGAGTTCACGAACAGGGATCGAAGTCTCCAGGACCTCCGACATCTGGGCGCAGGTGGCCGCCAGCTGAACCAGGTTCGAACTCAAGACCTCATGGGCCGTGATCAGGTCGATGGCGTCCTTATCCTCGAGAACGTATTCCCGAAACAGCGAATGATGGTCACGATCGGTCCGCGCTCGTTGGCGGTCCCGGCGCCAGCTCTTGAAGCTCGCCAACGCATCGTTGAGGTCGATCGTTGCTTCGCTCGCCCGGAAGAGTGCTTCGATCGCGGTGCGGCAGAGGATTCCCGTTTCGCTTTCCGGAGGCGTCAACGATGCGATGCGGTTCAGGGGCCGTTTGCTTTCGCTTCCATAAAAACGGCCGAGAAGCTTGCGCAACGAGCGCAATCCTACCGTATGGCTGAAAGCGTTCTGTGCGACGTCGTGCAGGTGTTCGCACTCATCAAAAACGAGATGCTTGAAGAACTCGCGCCGTGCCAGAGCGAAGGAATGGTTGGCGATGACGACGTGCGCCCGTTCGGCGCGGTGGCGAGCTGCGTGGGCACCGCAGGTCTGTCGATCGCGGGTGAATCCGCAGCACCCGCTATCCGCCCGAACCAGTCGCAATAACCTCTGATCGGCTGCATTCCAATCGGTTTCGTCGAGCAGGTGCAGGGGTCGCACGCGGCTTCGACGATCCAGATCGCCCACTTCGTCGCGCATGGCGAAGTCCGCCAGGCAAGCCCAGGCAAGTTGTTCGATACCCCCCTCGTCGAGGGCGGGAACTTGAAGCACAAAAGCCCGCCAACAGAGGTAGTTCGAGCGTCCCTTGAGGACGGTGACACGCACTTCGGAGGAAATGCCCGCGCGGCGCAGCAGCGCCTTTGCGAGCGGCACCTCACGTTCCATCGCCTGTTCTTGAAGTGTCCGTGTGAACGTTGCCACCCCGACCCGTATCCCGTTGCGTAGGGCCCATATCATCGCGGGGACGAGGTAGGCGAGCGTCTTGCCCGTGCCCGTCGGGGCGTAGATCAAGCGCAGCTCGCGCCGCCCGAAACCTGCGGCGATGCAGGCGGCGACACCGTGTTGGCCCTCACGGTATCGCGCGGATTCCGCCATCACGGCCGGCAGGTGCTCGCGGAAGATCGCGTCAACCCGGGCGCGGTCGGGTTCATCCAGTAGCAACTCCTCGCTCGCGAGAACGCCGAGGGGTTCGAGGGGAGACTCGCCGTCCCGACGGATCGTCCATCGGGGAGCCACGGCCTCCAAGGCGTCTTCGATTCTGGGGAAGCTTGCCAGGGCCCCGGACAGGGCCCCGTCGTGGAGGTCCGGGGCATCGAAGACCCCCGCCGGGAACTCCAGTAAGGATAGGAAGAGCGACAGGTGGTGAGCTGCGGCCGCGTCCTCGCGCTCGAGCGCTGCCCGAGCAAGCCCGAAGGTGTGCGCCAGGACCGCCAGGCGGGCCGGGCCGCGGGCGAGAACCTGGCGAACGGCCCGGCAGGCACGATCCAATGTGCTGGGGACTCCGGCAGCCGAGTTTTCCTCGGGCGCGCCAAACAACCCCGTCCAATCCTCGAGGGCCAGCCGATCCGGTCCCCGGGCCGGCATCGCCTCCCCGAGGAGGAGTTGCAGCCTGGGAGAATCGGCCGCGATCAGCATTCGGCCGCGTACCCACTCGCGTAGGGCCTGGCGCTGGTCGGCCTGGGAGGGGTCGACCGTTCGCTCCTCCCAGGGGTCTTCGGGGCCGGGTCGAAGGTGGATTCGGACCTCCGGCACGGGTGATCCGGCGCGCCCCTTCGGCTCCCCCAGGCCCAGGAATGCGAGCCTGTCGAGCTCTTTTGATTTTTCGAAGGGCTTCCTTGCGTGGGTTCCTGGCCCGTAGGGAAGGGCCATCCCGGGGTCTCCGACACCGATCATGGGGAGAGCTTAGCGATGCCGTAACTCATTATAAAACAATATCTTAGGCTGGCCGTCCGGGGTGCTTCCGGGGGCCGAGCTTGACTCGGGACCGGCGGAGCCCCCCCGGCTGGGCGGAGGGGAAGACGGGTCTTGACCTGGGCCCCGCGTCCTCGCAGCTTGAAAAAGACCATGTCCGAATCCGACCCCAAGAAGTCCGGCCCCGCCCCGAAGAAGTCCAGGGTCTCCAAGGCGAAGGAGACCGGGGCGAGCAAAGCCAAGAAGGGGACCGGGGCGAGCAAAGCCAAGAAGGAGACCGGGGCGAGCAAAGCCAAGAAGGGGACCGGGGCGAGCAAAGCCAAGAAGGGGACCGGGGCGAGCAAAGCCAAGAAGGGGACCGGGGCGAGCAAAGCCAAGACACGG
>NYUD01000068.1 GCA_002683825.1 Planctomycetota bacterium | reverse complement strand
GGCCAGTTCGTGACTCGGTACCGGGTCTTATAATTCGGATGGACTCGCGAGTTCATGCGCGGATCGTCATGCATCCATCCGGGCCTGGCCACCAACTCGACTGCGGGCGCTTGGCTCGCTACGATCCATGCACCAACGCCGTTCGCCCATGCGCCCACCAATCTGCTCGACAACAGAACCGGTGCCTCCGGTGACCAGTATGGACTTTCCGCTCAGCGTGGCCCTAGCTTATGACTTGCTCGAGTGCTTCGACAAGGGTCGAGGTGCTTGCTTCTTCGGTCGTCATGGAGTTCCGCAAATAATCAGCATCCAGCACACCGGTAAAACCCGTCTTGTGTATCGCGTACAGGAGCCGCCGGATGTCTCCGAGACGGCAGCTTTCCAGTCGCCCTTCCTGGTAGAGCTCTAACATCGTACGTATGTCCTCCTGTGAGTTCACTCGCATCACGCCGGGTAAAGACTCATAGAAGGCCTCCCCAAAAAGCATGACGGGCTTGCCTTGAAACAGAGCCTCCCAACCGACCGTGCCGGTAATGGGCGCGATGATCGCCGCTTTGCGTGTCAACTCCGCGCTGCTTGTGCGTTGACTGACAAAAACCACTTTCGGCTCGTTGGCGAGCAACGCGTAATTCTCGGGAAACCGCTGCCAGAAGCGCTGCCTTGGATGCTCTTTCACGACCACCTTGTATCCCTGTGGCAAGGCCCTCGCGATCATGAGAACCGCGTAGTATTGGTCGACAAAGATCCCCCCCATCGGCGAGGTCGTTGCCTCCGGCTGATAGTGCAGCGCGAAATAGACAAACGGCTCGTCCGGAATGCGATTCACTTTCGGCACGCGCAAGTAAGCTAGGTAGCCACGCGTTGCGAACACCGTCTGCGTGTAGGTGTACACGCGGAAGAGTCGTTTTTGCTTGCGATAGATGCGCTGCCACAAGCTCAAGCCCTTGTTCGTCATATAGAAGGGCTTGCCCTCCCCGAGACGGTCGCTGATTTCCGCTTCAAGATGCTGCGGCAGGGGCACGTCTTCCGCAACCTCGTGATCTTCCAGGTACGCTTGTAATTGAGCGTACAGCTGATCGATTTCGATTGCGTGCAAGTAACAGTCTTTGACTTGGATCTGGTAGAAGAAGGACGTCTCGATCCCTAGCTCCAGGCACAGGGCATGCAGGGCATAGTCGAAGACGTTGTGCGGAAGATTCGAGAACACGACACGGTCGAAACGGTGCTCGATCAACAATCCATAGGCATAGCTTAACTGCGCGAGGTAGGCCCGTTTGCGGAACTCATATTGGCGCGGCTTGAACGGGTTCTTGGAATGCCGGTCCATCATCTTGAGGCAGGTGACTTCGACCGGCGCTAAGCGCTCCACCAGATCGCGCGGTGGAATGTGCGGGTACGGGTTGGTCCTGAAGTCGTAGATCCGGTAGGCGTCGTGTTGGCGCACAAACACATCCACTTTGTCCGCCAGGAAATTTCTGTGCGACAAAAGACCGACAGCGTCGAAATCGTGGCTCGACAAGTACCTCTTCACGGCCTCTTCGTGGTGCGGCTGCCAAAAGCCATTGAAGAAGACTCGCCGGGAGCGTGTTTCTGGCGTGCCGAACAGGGGATTGGCCCGGCGTTGTTCGGGAAGGGGTCTGCTCCTCGTACGAGTTTGTGCTGATCTTGTCATTCCGGTTCCTACCCTGCGGCCCACGAGCAGAGAGATTCGCGGGGCTAGCTCGAGCCGCTGGGCAGCAGTCTAGCGAGTTTTCGGCGTCGCTTTGAGAGGTTTCAATTGTCTCCCCACTAGAATTCTGGGGTCAAAGAGGCGTTGTTGCACGGGTCGAAATTGAGCCAGAACTCTTCGGGGTATAGACCCTTGGGGTGGGAGGAAAACGGCTCTCGCTGGAGTGACCGAGTGGTGGAGGTTTGTCTTCCGTGATCCCGTGGACCGGATTTCGAGGGCTTTCGTGAGCAGCGAGGCGGGTCGTGGGGAGGTCGAGGCGTAGAGGACGTGCGCGGGGAGGGTTGTTGTCCGGTTTGTCGGGCTGTTTTCTGAGCCACTGCTGTGGGAGAGGCTCAAAAAGCGCCCTTTGAAACGCCTATCCTTCTCCACTTTGAATCACCTATCCGCTCTCGACGCGCGACGCTTGCGCCGTCCGCCCCCGACTTCGTCGTAGAGACTGCAAGCTCTGAGGATCTCGTTCCCTCCTTTCTCGCTTCGAGGATCATCTTGGTTTCTGCACCCTACACGTCTGTTACCTTCGGGCGCCGTATTCACTCAGGCACCGCGCCGACGGGAGCTACTCCGGCCGAACCTCCTGGAGCCCTTCCCAGGCCTCGCGGTCCGAGTCCTCGATCAGATAGGAGTAGTAGACCCTCATGGAGTTGAGCCAACAGCCCTCGAAGCTCGTAGTCACAGATTCGCCCCGGATCTTCAAACGATAGGTACCTGCTCCGGGAGCCGTGTAGTGAATTCGCTCGCGGTTGTCGCTCGACTCCGACACCAGCACGTCAAACCAATTCGAGCCGGACTGGAGTTGCAAGGTCAGGTCGATGTCGTCGACTCCTGGCATGCCCCATTCATGGCGCCGGTCGTACCACCAGATGACGGCCTTGATGACGTCTTCGTCTCCGCTGAGGGGAGGCAGATTCAAGAACACGTTCGTGCCGTCGTCGACGCAGATTTCACCGCATCTCCACCAAGCGGGTCCGTCGAGACCCGCGTTGTTGAGTTTCCGGAGGCGCAGCTTGCCTGCACCCCATACCCCATCGAAGTAGTTAACGCTCTTACCCAGCTCGGTCGTACGGTCGGACATGAGCATCATCGCCGTGTACAGGCGACCCGGGTCGTCGATCGACCGACTTACATTGTGTGTATACCAGTGGCGAAACAGTGACGCGGAACCAGCCAACGCAGGAGCAGCCGAGCTGGTCCGGGCGTAAGCGTTCGGGGGGCCGGGCAAGTTGTCCCAATCGGTGCCATACTCGTAGGGCAGCAGGCTCGTATCCAAGGGCCAGCGGTAATGGGGGTAGGGATATTCGAAGCGCGATGGCGCCATTCCGCCGACCACGGTCCTCCCTTTGCCCTCGGTGGAGGTGCCGCCGCGACTGCTTCCGTCGTAGACCACCTCTTCGTCGTCGAGGTTTACCTTGTAGGCCCCGACCGAATAGACGCCGATCGCGGATCCGGGCGAACCGACTTTGCAGTCGTTCGTATCCGCGTGCCCGCGGTTGCCAGCCGAATTGAACGAGGCCACACCCTCCTCGTACAGGTAGTTGAAAGTGCAAGAGATGGCGTCCTCGCCCTCGCAGAGTTCGTCGATCGAGTAGTTCGATGCCGAGTGGCTCAACACGTACACGTTGTGCTGCAGTACCTGGCTTTCGAGAAAGCTGACGTTCGAGTCCGAAAGCCCGATGCCCCCGTTTTCCCGGGCGACTCCGCTCCGCTGCCTTTGTTCCAAGTCCGTTGTGATCGCGGGATCCTGGCCGAATGTGATGTTACCGAGGGCCACCGAAGCGGACGCGGTGGAATGGGAGCCTCCGGTAACCGGCTGGGCGAAATCACAACCGAAGCCCGAGTCTCCGCAGTTGATGAACCGCGATGAACCAAAGAGAGAGGCAAGACCCTGGTGGTCTTCCTTGACGATGTCGCCGGCGGGTTCCACGATCGCGATGCGTTCGATGGGGTGGCCGTAGATCCCCTCGTCGTAGAACTGAGTCGTCTGCAATAGGTTCTCGAGTTCGCGACCGTCCACCCAAGGCCCGTCGACAGTGTACCCTTCACCAGCATCCTCCTCCATCCGTGTAGCACGGTGCGCTTGGAAGAGGTCGTGGTGATTCAAGAGCGCGCGCAGCTTGTGGGCCGGTAGACGGACCTTGAACAGGCCCCGAGCTGGTACCTCATCCAGGACGGTGGCGCCAAGTTCGACCGCGTATTGACGCAGGCTCGTCATGGCGAATTGACCCAATGCGACTCGCGCGGCGCGATGGCTTTGGCGCAAGAACGGGATGTCGTATTCGAGAAGCTGCGTGCCGTCGACCATCAGCTCGCGCAGGTATTGGTGGAACGTGGGGCCATCGGCCATCTCTGGGTGGATCCGCAGCCAGAGCGTCACGGGACGTAGGGGAACCGTGTTGGTCATCAGCCAGCGCTCGATGACTGGGCCGAGGATGCGCGTGGGGAGTTCCGGCTTACGCGAGCCGGTGTGACCGGGGATCGGGGAACGCTGGACTCGGCGCACCTTTTTCTCCGGGAGCCCATCGGCGTCGGACAGATCGGCGATCTCGAGTTCGGCCAGGATCTGTTCGGAGCTCCACGAAGGATTCTCCGCACGGATTTGCGCGATGAGCTGGGCGGCCTCTGGTGTGAGCAAGGGGTGGTCGTAGTTTTGGGCGGCGGCCGGTGCGGCCAAGTAGATAGGTAGCGACAAAAACAAAAGCGCGTTTTGCATAGGAATCTCCTACAGGCATTGGCTCGTGGAGAGCGGGAACAAGGTGTATTCAAGTGGGGACGGCCGCGGGCCATCTCAACAGGAGAAGCGAGAACCCCGACCCTGGAGGGTCGGGAAAAACCGGCCTAGTCTCATCGCTTTTTTTCATTAGAGAGGGGATCCATCTGTCGGCATGAGCAACAACTCCTCCCATGCCGAGGATCTTGCCGTGGATCGGATCGCGGTCTTGCTAGCCCATCCCGATCTACCCGTGCGGCTCGAAGAGCCGGCCGACGAGCTGCCTGCGGCGCGCTCGACGCATGAGGTGACCGTACCGGCACCCGACGTGGGCGACTCCACGGCTGGCAGCAGGAGCACTGCTACGAATCACTTGTTGAAGCGAGTTGCCCTGCGCCCGATACGGAGCAATACCAGCGAGCATGAGGGTTTGGGGGAGTCTCTCTCGGGCCGTGGGTCGGGCTCCGGCGTGAACAGGCCGGGAAGTGCTCGGCCGTTGCCATCTCCCGTCGCTGCCTGGCCGTGGACCGAGGCCGAGGCGAGGTGAAGGAGGAGCTCGTTGGTCTCCCGGGACTCGAACTCCTGCTCGGTGTCGATACAGCGCTCGAACAGGCTTCGCAGACGTGAGTGGATGCGTGCGAGCGTCCAATCGACATCAGCCGGCTCGGGGGCTGGTAGCTCGTGAAAGCGTGCGGGACCTAAAAGAGTCGCGCGCGTGTAGACGCCGTCGATGAACACCGCGTGGAAGTGCGGGTTGAGATTGAGGGATCCGCCGGCGCGCTGAACGATATTGACGGCTCCCGAGCGAAAGCCCAGGGCACCCGAAGGGAGCGCCTTGGCCCTTGCCTGGCGCGCGAGGTAGGAGAAGACCACGCGCGTGAAGATGCGCCGCACGAAAGCGAGGAGCTCGTGGTCGAAGGCGCAACGCAAGCGCAGGCTGAAGGGCAAGGTGAACACCCATTGTCGAATGGGCGTCTCCGGCAGGACGTGATCGACCAGGTGGGCCGCGGTGGCGGACATGCGACGGCCTCCGCACGAGGGGCAGAAACCGCGGCCCTTGCATGAGAAGGCCACGAGGCTGTCGCGGGCACACGACGTGCAATGAACGCGGGCGAAGCCGTGGGCCAAGACACCGCACTCGAGAAAGCCTCGCAACTCGCGTTTCACGAAGCGCGGAAGAGCGAGACCGGGATGGGCATCGAGCTCAGCGAGGAAGGTCTCGAGGTGCTCGCGCAAGAGTTCGTAGAGCAGCGATTGCGTCGGATCACGCCGGCGATAGCCGGGGCAGCGGACCTCGCGAGGTCGGGAGGGCACGCTGCATGGACCTGGGTAGGCATCGTTGGGTTACGAGCCGCCTCGGGAGCGTAGATCGCCTGGGTGCCCCGTGGCGCATGCGGACGGGATCGGATCGAAGAGCCCAAGCAACGCCTGAGGCAGGACTTGCGTGGGTACTTCGGGTTTCGAGGGGCCGGGCTTAGGCGCGGGTCCTCGAGCCCGAGGCCCTCTTTCTGGTCGGAGAGCCCCACGCCTCGAACCGGGAGACCCTGGCCCGCATCTCCGGGGTTCGGCGCATCTACGAGGTCCCCCACTTCGAGTCCGTGCACGGGATACGCTCGAAGGCTGGCTCGCCGATCAGGATCTGAGCGAGCTCTTCTCGGGCTGAGGTCCTGCCCCCGGCAAGAAAATCGGATCGAACGGCCGAGATCGGCCGAGGAACCGGACCCTCCGGGTCCCCACGAGGGAATCCGGAGAGTTATTTTCTTGGCCATGGCGAACCGCCCGACGACCGACCCGATGGATCTCCGACGTCGGGCAGGGCTCGTGAGGATGAGCCGGGCTCAAAACACCCCTTTGGAACACCTATACTCGGGGAAGCGAATAGACGCAAAGCCCGCAAGCTCCAGCGCGCTCTCGTTTTTTGAGCGCTCTGCAACCCTTGCTCCAACCCCTACAGGGCGGCTACCTTCCTGAGCATGTTGTCGGACAAAACGGTGCTTGTCACTGGCGGGACGGGCTCCTTCGGCCACGCCTTCGTTCCCTTGACGTTGGAGCGATTCAATCCCAGCAAGTTGATCATCTATTCACGAGATGAAATGAAGCAGTGGGAGATGGCGAAGAAGTTTCCCGACGATCCCAGGTTGCGCTTCTTCATTGGCGACGTACGAGACCGGGAGCGCCTTTATAGGGCCCTCGACGGGGTTGATCTCGTGGTTCATGCTGCCGCGACGAAGATCGTTCCGACGGCGGAGTACAACCCGTTTGAGTGTGTGAAGACGAACATCCTCGGTGCGATGAACCTCATCGACGCCTGCATCGACAAAGGAGTGCAACGCGTCGTGGCCCTGTCCACCGATAAGGCGAGCAGCCCGATCAACCTATACGGAGCGACGAAGCTTGCCTCTGACAAGCTCTTCATCGCCGGCAACGCTTATTCAGGAGCACACGATACGCGCTTCACGGTGGTGCGCTATGGCAACGTGATGGGCTCGCGGGGCTCGGTGATCCCGTTCTTCTTATCGGTGCGGGACTCGGGGGTGGTCCCGATCACGGATGAGCGCATGACGCGTTTCATGATCTCACTCGAGCAGGGTGTTGAGCTGGTCTGGAGTGCTTTCGAGGACATGGTTGGGGGTGAGATCTACGTCAAGAAGATCCCCTCCATGAAGGTCACTGACCTGGCGCGAGTCGTGGCGCCCGAGGCACGGCAGGAGATCGTGGGGATCCGACCTGGGGAAAAACTGCACGAGCAGATGATCGGCGTGGAGGACTCGCCGACCACCTACGAGTACCCGGACTACTTCAAGATCCTCCCGTCGATCAACGACTGGGGAGGTGACTCTAAGCGCATCAAGGGAGGAGAGAAAGTGGCAGAGGGCTTTGTCTACGCCAGTGACTCAAACTCCGAGTGGATGAGCGACGACGATCTTCACGCTTGGATCGACGCCAACCAGGGCAATATCGGGGCGATCTGAGTTCGCGATGATCCCCTACGGTCGGCAGGACATCCGCCAGGAGGACATCGACGCCGTCGTCGAGATCTTACGTTCGGACTTTTTGACCCAGGGCCCGACCGTACCCGCCTTCGAAGCCGCCGTTGTTGAGCGCGTGGGCGCGAGCCATGGGGTCGCGACGAACAGCGCCACGTCGGCCCTTCACCTCGCATGCTTGGCGCTCGGAGCGGGTCCGGGCGACGTGGTCTGGACCTCTCCGAGCACTTTCGTCGCCTCCGCGAATTGCGCCCGCTATTGCGGTGCGGACGTCGACTTCGTCGACATCGACCCGCGTACCTGGAACATGAGCGTCGCAGCCTTGCGGGAGAAGCTCGAACAGGCCGAGCGGGACAGGAGGCTCCCGAAGATCGTCATCCCGGTGCACCTGTGCGGACAGCCCTGCGAGATGGAGTCGATAGGCGAGCTGGCACGTCAATATGGATTCAAGGTCCTCGAGGACGCCTCACATGCCATCGGCGCGCGCTACCAAGGCGAGCCCATCGGGAATTGCCACCACAGCGACATCGCCGTGTTCAGCTTTCACCCCGTCAAGATCATCACGACCGGTGAAGGGGGTCTGGCCACGACTCGCGACCCTGAACTGGCCGACCGCATGCGCCTCCTACGCACCCACGGAGTGACCCGCGATCCCGGGCAGATGGTCGGCGAGTCACTTGGCCCCTGGTACTACGAGCAGGTCGCCCTCGGCTTCAACTATCGCATGACCGACATGCAGGCGGCGCTGGGGTTGAGTCAGCTTCGGCGGCTCGATGAACTCGTCGCGAGTCGTCACGAGCTGGCACGGGCCTACGACGCGGCCTTGGCAGACCTGCCCCTGCAGCTCCCTTATAACCACCCAGACACTTATTCTTCGCTGCACCTATACCCGGTGCGCCTCCGTTTGGATCGCATCAACCGCACGTACAGAGAGGTCTTTGAAGAACTGCGGCGCCGAGAGATCGGCGTCAACCTGCACTACATCCCTGTCCATACCCAGCCCTACTACCGGGAGCTCGGATTCTCCGTGGGGCAGTTCCCCGAGGCGGAGCGCTACCACGCCGAGGCGGTCAGCCTTCCGATGTTTCCCACGCTCGAAAAGGAGCAGCAGGAAGAGGTCGTCCGGGTGCTGCAGGAGGCGCTCGAAGCATGAACCTGGCGGTCATCCCGGCCCGCGGCGGAAGCAAGCGTATCCCTCGTAAAAACCTCCGCCTCTTCTGCGGCAAGCCGATGATCGCCTGGTCGATCGAGGCTGCGCGCGAGAGCGGTTGCTTCGAGCGAGTCGTGGTCTCAACCGACGATGAGGAAATCGCAAAGGTCGCGCGCGATCATGGCGCGGAGGTGCCCTTCCTGCGCCCCGCGGAACTCTCCGATGACCACACCGGCACGACCCCCGTCGTGGCGCACGCCGCCCGCTCCTGCGGTGCCGCAGGCGACGACCTCGTCTGTTGCATCTACGCCACAGCGCCCTTTCTCCGTGCGGAGGATCTCGTGCGCGGGAGCGAGGTCCTCGAGGCGAGCGGGGCAGAGTTCGCATTCGCCGTCACCAGCTTCGCCTTCCCTATTCAGCGGGCGATCCGTCTGACCCCGGAAGGACGCGTTGAGATGCTCGACCCCTCGGCCTTTGAGGCACGGTCGCAGGACCTCGATGAGGCGTGGCACGACGCAGGCCAGTTCTACTGGGGGCGTGTGCGGGCCTGGGAGGCTGGCACGCCGCTCTTCTCTCGGGACGCTGCACCCGTCCCGCTCTCCAGGCATCGGGTGCAGGATATTGATACAGAGGAGGATTGGACCCGGGCTGAGTGGCTCTTCCGTGCCATGGAGATTGGAGAAGGTGAGGGGCAATGATCGTTGCTCTTCGAGCAGACGCGTCGCTGCGGATTGGCTCGGGGCACGTCATGCGCTGCCTCAACTTGGCAGATGCCTTGCTCGAGCGCGGACACTCGTGTCTGTTCCTCTCGCGCGACCTCGAGGGGCCGTGCCACGATGTGGTGCGTTCGCGGGGCCACGAGCTCGAGGTCCTCGAAGCAAGCGGCGAGCCTTACGTTCCAGACGAGTCCGCGCCAGCTCACGCCGCTTGGCTTGAGTGCGGCTGGCAAGAGGACGCGCGCGCGACCCGCGAGGCGCTCGATCGCAGTGGGGCGAGC
>NYUD01000067.1 GCA_002683825.1 Planctomycetota bacterium | reverse complement strand
CGGTCGAGAGTGCCTCGGTCGAGAGTGCCTCGGTCGAGAGTGCCTCGGTCGAGAGTGCCTCGGTCGAGAGTGAGCCCTTCGATGACGATGAGCCCTTCGATGAAGAGGCGATCGCCGCTGCCGAGGAAGCTCAGGAACCCATGGAGGTGGATCCCGGTTTCGAGCTCGAAACCGCGGAGAATTTCGCGGATCTCGAGGCGGGGCGCGCCACGGTTCACGGAGGGCTGAACAAACGCAGAGGCTTCGAGACGCGAGTCAAGGCTTTGGCCGAGACCGGCGACGAGGGCCGGCGCCGCGGGCTGGGGCTCTGGGTTCTCGGCGACTACGAGGGCTGCGTCGATGCTCTCGCCGGCTACGAATCGGACGACACGGCCGCATATACCCGCGCGCGCGCGCTTTTCTCACTGCACAATTACGGCCAGGCCGCAGAGATCTTCGAACGTCTCTCCCACAAGTACCCCCAGCACCCGAGCCCGCGCGCAGGAGCGATCGAGGCCAAACTCGAGGCCAAACTGGCCGGCGGCGCCGATGAGGAAGCGCTGGCGAACGAGTACGAGGCGGAGGTCAACGGCACGGTGGACTTCTCGGAAACACCCCAGGGCTCCTACCTGCTGGGACGCATTTGCGAGTTGCGTCGCGACTGGGAAACCGCCCTCGACCACTACCTCGCCGGCCACGAGGCCGACAACGCCAACTATCCGCTGCTTCGCCGCTTCGCGCACCTGGCCGAACGCTGCGGTCTGGACGATCTGGCGATGTCCCTGTACAGGGAACTCGTCGATGCCCACCAGGCGGACCGAACCGTGATGATGAACCTCGGCGTCTTGTACGAGGACCACGGTCGCGATTCGGATGCGGCGGCGTGCTACGACGTCGTGTTCAGGAACTCCGCGACCGACGAGCGCGCTCGGCTCTACCTCGCGGATGCCCGTGCGGCGATCAACTCCTACTACGACGAGGATCTCGAGAAGAAGGAGGACCGCCTCAACCAGATCCTGAGGATCCCGATCACCGACTTCGAGCTCTCCGTGCGCGCGCGCAACTGTCTCAACAAGATGTTGATCACGACGCTAGGCGATCTCGTCCAGAAGACCGAACAGGAGTTGCTCTCCTACAAGAACTTCGGTGAGACCTCCCTCACCGAAATCAAGGAGATCCTGCACTCCAAGGGACTTCGCCTGGGAATGCCGCGCGAGGAAGCCGTGGCGAGCATCGAGGCACACGCCTTCCGCACGACCTCGAGCGACCACCAGGACATGCTGAACCGGCCGCTGCTCGATCTGCAGCTTTCGATTCGCTCGCGCCGGACGGTCGAGACCCTGGGTTGCTTGACCCTGGGCGACGTCGTCAAGCACTCGGCCGAAGAACTCTTGGGCATGCCCAACTTCGGGCAAACCTCGCTGCTGGAGCTGCGTTCGAAACTGAGCGAGATCGGCATGAAACTCAAGGGCGACTGACCGCACGAGCCCCGCTTACCAAGGTGTACGACTACATCGAAGGCCGTCTGGTCACCCGGCGTCCCACCTCCTTGGTGGTCGAGGTCGTGGGCATTGGCTACGAAGTCGCGGTGCCCCTGGGCGCAGACTTTCCGCCAGTAGGATCGGGAGAGGAGAAGAGGATACGGGTCTGGACGCACTTCTCCGTGCGAGAGGATGCGCAGAACCTCTACGGTTTCCCTGACACCCAACGCCGGGAGCTCTTTCGTCTCCTCCTGAAGGTCCGGGGGGTCGGCCCAGGCCTGGCCCTGGCCGTTCTCTCCAGCCTGCCCGGCGAGGAGCTCTTGCTCGCCATCGCGGCCGGAGACATCACGGGGCTGACGCGCGTCAAGGGCGTCGGAAAGAAAACCGCCGAGCAGATCCTGCTCGACCTGCGCGACCGGGCCCCCCACCCTGGCGCCGTCCAGGGCAGCGGGGCGGCAACGACGCTCCAGCCCCGGACGCGTACGGCTCCGGCGATGGAAGACGCGGAGCAAGCTTTGCTTTCGATCGGCTTCTCCGACAAGGAAGCCCGCAGGAGTGTGGCCAAAGCGGCCGAAAGAGTGGGCACTGAGGACCTGGAAGTCCTGGTTCTCTCCGCCCTTCGGGGATAGATCCAGGTGGGAGTCAAAAGCACGTGAAAGACCAACGCCAGCCGCGCATCCTCATCGCCGACGAACTCGCCCCGGTCGCGATGGAGGTTTTCCGTCGCCGGGGCCTCGAGCCGGAAGTACGTACCGGCCTCTCCCCCGACGCACTGATCGAAGCCGCCCGCGAAGTCGATGCGATCGTCGTTCGTTCCGCATCGAAGATCACACGCCAGGTCATCGAGAACGCGACCCATCTGCGGGTCATCGGTCGCGCAGGGATCGGCGTCGACAACATCGACATCCACGCCGCGACCGAACACGGCGTGGTGGTCATGAACACGCCCCACGGCAACGCTACGACCACGGCCGAACTCGCTGTCGCACTCATGCTCGGCCTGGCGCGCCACCTGCCGCAGGCCGATCGCATGGTGCGCAGCGGCGTCTGGAAGAAAAAGCGGCTGATGGGAACCGAAGTCGCAGGCAAGACCCTGGGCGTGATCGGTTTGGGGAGGATCGGACGCCTGGTCGCGGAACGGGGCCGCGGGCTGGGGATGAAGGTGTGCGGACACGATCCCTATCTCGAGGTCGAAGGCGTCGGGACGGCCGTGCCGGGGGTCGAGCTGCTCGAACTCGAGACGCTCCTGGAACGCGCTGATTTCGTCAGCCTGCACGTGCCCCTGACCGACTCCACCCGCAATTTGATCTCGTGGAAGCGGCTGGCCAACATCAAGGAGGGCGCGCGCCTGATCCACGTCTCACGGGGCGGAGTTGTGGATGAGGAAGCCGTGCTCGACGCTCTCAACTCCGGGCGGCTGGCGGGCGCGGCCTTCGACGTTTTCTGCGAGGAACCACCGCCCAAAGACCATCCCCTGCTGCAGCGCGATGACGTCCTGCTCACCCCGCACCTGGGGGCCTCCTCCGAGGAAGCCCAGTTGCGCGTGGCAAGCGATATCGCCGAGGAGATCTCGACCTTCCTCCTCGAAGGCGTGGCAGAGAACGCATTGAACGCGCCTTCCCTGCCTGCAGACGCTCTCCAGGAGCTGGCACCGTTCCTCCTGCTCGCGGAGAAACTCGGCAGTTTCCTCGCGCAAAAAATAGACGGTCCGATGCGCAAGGTCGAGTTCGAGGTGGCCGGTGAGGTCACACGTTTTGGTGTTGACCACCTGCGACTCGCCTTCCTCGTCGGGTGCCTGCGACACTCCCTCGATACCCCGGTCAACTTCGTCAACGCACCGACCCTGGCCCGCGAGAGGGGCATCCTCATCCTGGAAAACTCCCAGGAGGAGGCGAACTATCGACAGGGCGAGATTCGCGTCAGAGCCAGTGAACGCACGGGCGGCAAGATTCACTCGATCCGCGGAGCCGTCTTCGGTCGCGACCCGCGCATCACGGCGATCGAAAATGTGCACCTCGACCTACCCCTGCGCGGACCGCTCTTGGCGACGCGCCACCGCGATCTTCCTGGAGTGCTCGGGGCGATCGGCCAGGTCCTGGGTCGACACCAGGTCAACATCCGGCGCCTGGAACTCGGCCCCTCGCGGGAGGGTTCCGAGGAACTCGCCTACGGCTTCCTCACGCTCTACTCCGACCCCCCGCAGGAGGCCGTCGCGGAGGTCGCCCAGCTGGAAGCGATCGAACAGGTCCAGTTGATTCGGCTCTGAGGGCGAGTTTGCGATGGTCACCGACCTTCCGCCGCCCTTTGCCACGGTCGTCTTCGACTGTGATTCCACGCTGAGCTCGATCGAGGGCATCTGCGAACTCGCGGGAGCCCGCCACGCCGCAGAGCTGGGCACCCTCACGACCATGGTCATGAACGGCGGAGCGCCGCTCGAAGAGGTCTACGGTCGACGGCTCGAGATCGTTCGACCGACGCGAAGCGACGTGCAACGTGTCGGGGAGCGCTACATCGAAACCCTCTTGCCAAACGTGGAGGAGCTGGTCGGCGCCCTGCGCTTCCTCGGGAAGCGCGTGGTCATCGTCTCCGGTGGCTTGCTCCCGCCCGTGACCCGGCTTGCGACCCATCTTGGAATCGAAGAGGTCTACGCCGTCGGAATTCACTTTCACCGGGACGGCTCCTATGCGGGCTTCGAAGAAACCTCGCCCCTCGCGCGCGCCGGAGGCAAACCGGAGATCCTACGCACCCTGAGCGACCCCGCCGACCCCACGAGAGCGGGGGCGATCGTCTTGGTCGGCGACGGGACCACCGACCTGGAAGCGGCCCCCTTTGTCGCTCGTTTCGTCGCCTTCGGCGGCATCGAGCGCCGGGAAGCCGTTTTCAAGAAGGCCCGGGTGACCTGCGAGGTCGCTGATTTTCGCGCCCTGGTTCCGCATCTGTTCTCGCAGAGGGAAATCGAAACGCTACGCTCCCGGCCTGAGCACCGACGGCTTCTGGAATGAGCAACCAAGAAACACTTTGGATCCCCGGACCGACGCACGTGCGGCCGGAGCTCCTCGAGGAACTCTCGGTTCCCCCGGTCGGTCACCGCTCCAAGGCGATGATCGAGATGATCGAGCGCATCGACCCGGGGCTGCGACTGGCTTTCGGCCTGGAGGAGAACTCATCCTCCGAAGTCGCGGTCGGCACACACAGCGCAACCGCCATGATGGAGGGGTCGCTCGGTGCCGTGGGAGCGAGGATTCTTTCCGTCGTCAACGGTGCCTTTTCCAAGCGCTGGCGGGACATTGCGAACGTGATGGGGAAAGAGGTCCGCACCCTGGAAATCGATTGGGGCGACGCCGTCGGGGAAGAGCTTCTGGCTCAGGAGCTGAAGAGCCAGGGCCCCTTCGACGCCGTCACATTGGTGCTCAACGAGACCTCCACGGGGGTTCTTACACCCCTCGCTCCGGTGAAGCGGGCGCTCGCAAGCTCACCGGAGACGTTGCTTCTCATCGACGTCGTCAGCGCCATCGCCGGCTACGGGATCGACTTCGACGACCACGGTGTGGACTTCGCTCTCGCGGGTATCAACAAGGCGCTGGCCCTGCCGCCCGGCATCACGGTGATGTGCGCCTCGCGGCGTTTCCTGGAGCAGGCGCGCAAGCGCACCACGACCACCTGGTACCTCGATCCCGTGCGCACGATCGAGGGACACATCGCCCGCAAGACGCCTACCACGCCCTGCATCCCCCTCTACGGTGCGCTCGCGCGACAGCTCGAGGACATCAGCGCCGGACGGACGCTTGCCTCAGCAGACCGCGGCAGAACGGGAGGGAAAGCCTGGCAGGCTCGGTTCGACAAACACGAGCGCATGCGCGAACAGACGCTCTCGTGGGCGGCGGGACACGGTATCCAACCGTTCCCCAGGCGCGAGCTTTCCTCGCCGACGATCAGCTGTCTTTCCGGAACCGGCATCGACGTCGGCGCCCTGATGGGTGGACTGAAGCAAGACGGTTTCGAGATCGGCAACGGCTACGGGCCGCTGAAAGGCGAGACCTTCCGGATCGGACACATGGGTGACCATACGGAAGCAGCGCTCGAAGACCTGCTGAAGGCCGCAAGCCGGCGGCTACGATCGGCTCAGGAGCCCTTCTCTCAAGGCTAGCGCCCGCGCGACGCGACGTACGGTCTCCGGCCCCAGACGGTGAAGCTGGTAGAGATAAAAGCGCTTCCCGTCGAGTTCGTCCGCAAAGACCGGCTCCTTACTCAATTCGACCAAGAAGTCCCGCAGTAGGTTTCGATAGGCCGCCGCATGGGGCGTGACGTTGCCGCCCCCCTCGACCGCCCCGACACACTCCGCCAGAACCATGCGCGGGTCTTCGGTGACGCAGAGCGCAACCAGTTGAGCGCGGTACTCCAGGCGCCGTCCCAAACCCGTCGGAGAAAAGCCGACATCGACAAGGAGCCCGAGCCCCGCCAGCCAATGGGACGCGATCGGAAGGAAACGGGAGCGATCCATCAGGTGGCCCTCCTCGTGGCGCGCGGTGATGTCCAGGAGTTCTTCCAAGGTAACGCGCTCGTCGAAAGCGCGACCATCCCGTGCACGATCCCTCAGCACCGCAAGACGGATGCGCCTCGCTTCGCCGAGCGGATTCACCATGTCCACGGGGGACTCGCCGTCCCCGCACTCCGGTCCGAGCACGGCCAAGGCCTCGTCGACGAAGGCCGGGGCCCTCTCGATCCAATCCTCATCCAAGGCCCTCCAACCTCGCAACTGCGAGCGCACGCCGGCGATGTCGATCCAGTAGCCCTCGTGCAACGCCGCTCCGGTGATCCGTGCGCCGCGTCGGGCGGACCGGGCCGGAACGTCGATCCCTTCACACCAGGCCACCGTACCGGTGAAACCCACGCCGAGGTGCTCGTTGGCGATGCTCTCTACAAGGACGCGCCGCAGAATCGTGCCGTCGGGTCCGCCCTGACCCGCAGCCCGACCGAAGACGCCGAAGCGTCCCATCGATGCCAGGGCCCGCGCCAGGCCGGGAACCTCTTCCCCCTCCACTCCAAGCCCGGCTCGCTCGTCCGACTCGGAGAACCAGGGACCCGGGTGGATCACGTCGGCAAAAGGGCCGAAGGAGTAGCGCGGCGAATCGCTCAAGGCCTCGGATGCACGTCCGTCCAGGGCATGCTCAGGGGCGTTCCATCCGCAAATGTGCGGCTGCATGGCAACGAGGAGATCGTCGAGACCGCGCCCTGCCGCAGGCTTCATCTGCCCGCTTTCTCGTACGGCCGAGAACGCGCCGACCTCTCCACCTGCATCGATCCGGCCGAGCAGGCGCCGGACACCCTGAAGAGCCGCGAGCCCGGCGGCGGCCCGGGAATCGAGCCGCAGAGCAAGCTCGGGATCTTCGCTGACGAGAAACTCAGAGAGCCCCCGCAGCTCCTCGAACCAGCCCGCCTCCAGCAAGGCCTGCCCGAGGGCGGGCCCCTCCTCGGCACGGGCCGCACGCACGATCGCAGCCAACCGTCCGTTCGCCGGCAGGCCGTTCTCGGCCAGTACTTGCGCGGGCAGGCGCTTGCACCACTCTTCGATCGGCCCTTTGAGCTGGCCGCAGGCCAAGCGCGCCGTGCGCCATTCCTTGGTATTCGCAACCTCGAGCTCTCCCAGGGCGCCAAGGGCGAGGGCGAAGGCGCCGCGGTCCAGCGCCAGCCGGCCGCGCAAGCGGCGTGCGAGTGGCGTCTTGAGTTCGCACAGTCTGCCTTCGATCGCTTCGCGAGCCTCGTGGATCCTGACTCGCGCTTCCCAGAGAGCATCGAAGAGCTCTCGCAGCCCTGCATCGTCGAGAACAGGCTCCCCGAACAACTCCAGGCCGAGCTGGAAGCCGTGCTCGATGATGGAGGGTTCCTTGGAAGAGAGCTCGCATTGCACCAGCGCGAGCTCGAGGTCGAAGCGGTCCTTCGCAAGAAGATCGGGGGCCGTCAGGGCGGCACTCAACAGGCCGCTCGCAACCTCTTCCTCACCGCATGCCTCGGCATAATTCGCGAGCATCCGGGCAAAGAAAGCACGCTCATAGGGATCCCGTGCCCGCTCCAGGGCCAACCTTTCGTTGCGGGCGGCCCCACGCACCAAGCCGCTGGAAAAGCGTGTCCAGGCGCGGCCGTGATACACCCAGGCACCGTCCCCCAGCCGGGCGGCTTGCTCGAGCCTACGCTCCCCGGATGGGCCTTCGAGCCGACCCACCAGGTACAAGCGCTGCGGATCCTGGGGAGACTCGTCGAGCTCGCGCCGACGTCGCTCGAAAGCCTCGGGCCCGCGCAAGAGGTCGCGCATAGCATCGTCGACCCAGCGCCTCGGAGCGACCCAATCCGGGGCGAGTTCCGAGGCTTCTTCGGCCAACCTCAGGGCTCGGAGCCGATCCTCGATTTCCACGGAGGGGATCGAGCGAGCGCGCTCGAAGAGGTCCGCGGCGGCTTTCGGGGGCGGCACCGGGAGAGCACGCCCTGGCAACCGGCATCCCGTCGCAAGTAGCGAGATGAAAAGGCCGGCGAACAGTCTAGCTGCGAACGAAAGCATCGAGTCGAGCGTCGACCCCTACCTCTGCGTGCTCGGCCTCCAGGAGTCGTTCCGGAGCAAGCCATTCGGCAAGACCGCCCCCTTCCCCCCCGTTGATGGCCCCGGTGTATACACGGACTTGATCGACGAATTCCGCCCGAAAACAGGATGTGAGCAAGGTCGGACCGGCTTCCACCAGCACGCGTCGAACTCCAAGGGCCCAGAGCAGGCCCTGTACTTCGCGCAGGGAAGGCTGTCCGTCGTCGCCGGAACGCACGGTGTGGATGGTTGCTCCCACCCGATGCAGCTCGCGTGCCCGTCGCGGATCGACGCCGGCACGGGCGATGATGTGGACGGCACCACCCGCTTCCCCCTCACCCGGGTTTTCGAAGAGGCGCGCCCCGGGCGAGGTTCGCAACAGGGCGTCCATGACGACTCGTATCGGCGGATCGGCCGTGAAGGCCGGCAGGCGCACTGTCAGGCGCGGATCGTCGGCAAGAACGGTTCCCCTCCCGGTCACGATCGCATCGACCCGTGCACGCAGCTGATGCACCTCTGCCAGTGAAGACGGACCCGAGATCCATCGGCCTTCGCCAAGGTCGGAGGGCGGGCGAAGTTGTCCCGTGCGTGTCTGTGCCCACTTCGCGATCGTCCACGGCCGCTTGCGGCGCAGGCGCTCCGGCCGTGTCCAGCTGAGAAAGTGCGGCGAGACCTGGCCCAGGGGACTCGCTCCGCTCAAGAGTGTGACCTCCACAGCGCGTTCGCGCAGGGCCTTCAACCCTAGACCGCGGTGGCGGATGTCCGGATCGAGCTCCCCCACGATGCAGCGTCGGAGGCCGGCCTCCGCGATGGCGTCGCGGCAAGCGGGTGTCTTGCCCTCTGTGGAACAGGGCTCGAGCGTGCAGACGAGCGTGTCCCAGCGCTCGCGCGGCACGCCGCTTTTCGCTGCCGCCCTCAGCGCTTGCACCTCGGCGTGGGGACCGCCGAACTCGAGATGAAAACCACGGCCGATCTCCACCCCCGAGGACAGCACGCAGGCCCCCACACAGGGGTTCGGTGCGACCTCAAAGCGATAGCGCCGGGCCGCCTGGCCGAGGTCCGCCAGCAAGGTGCGAAGGGCTATCAGCTCCCCGGCCGAGAGGCTCTCTACCGCGCGCGGTTGTTCGTCGGGACGATCCAAGGGATTGGCGGTGAAGCGGGAGGGGGTAGCTACGGAGGGGCGAGGGGGCGCTTTCGGGTACGGCCCCCGGGCGGGCCCCGGGGCAAACTGCGGTATCGGATGGGTAGATTTCAAGCCCCCGCACTTTTCTCCGGTGCGGGGCCGCAGGCAAACTGTTGCAAACTCCGAGCTGCGGGATCCCTCGGTCTACGCGCACGGCTCGACGATCCCTAGGAAAAACCCTCGAAAGAAGCCTCCCTCGATGAGCTCCACCCCCATTCGCGTCTCCGTTACCGGTGCGGCAGGCCAGATCGGCTATGCACTCGTCTTCCGCATCGCCGCCGGAGAAATGTTCGGCCCGGACCAGCCCGTAAGCCTGCAGATGATCGAAATTCCCCTCGAGTTGCCCATGCAGGCTTTGCGAGGCGTGGCCATGGAGCTGGAGGACTGCGCCTTCCCGCTCCTCACGGACATCGTCTGCACGAGCGACCCCGAGGAGGGATTCAAGGACGCTGACTGGTGCTTGCTCGTCGGCTCCAAGCCGCGCGGTCCGGGAATGGAGCGGAGCGACCTGATTCGCGAGAACGGTCCGATCTTCACGGGACAGGGGCGCGCCATCAACGACCACGCGGGGGCCGATGCGCGTGTGGTGGTGGTCGGCAATCCCTGCAACACGAATTGCTTGATCGCGATGCACTCGGCACCGGACCTTCCCGACGAGCGTTTCAGCGCAATGACACGGCTCGATCAAAACCGGGCCCAGGCGCAGCTGGCAAACAAGGCGGGCGTCGCCACGACTCTCGTGCGCAACACGTTGATCTGGGGCAACCACTCCTCGACCCAGGTTCCGGACTTCTTCCACGCGGAGATCGACGGCAAGCCCGCGTACGAAGCGATCTCGGATCGCTCCTGGTTGGAGAACACGTTCCTCGAAAACGTTCAAAAGCGCGGCGCAGCCATCATCAAGGCGCGCGGTTCGTCCAGTGCGGCCTCGGCGGCGAACGCTTTGATCGGTCACGTGCGGGATCTGAAGCAGGCGACACCTGAGGGTGAATGGCGTTCGGTCTGCGTACGTAGCGACGGATCCTACGGCGTTCCTGAGGGACTGATCTCCTCGTTCCCGGTTCGAGCCGATGGTCGCGGAGGTTGGGAGATCCAACAGGGGCTCGAGTTGAACGGGTTCCTGCAGGAAAAGCTGGATGTCACCGTGGCGGAACTGGAAGAAGAGAAGGCGCTCGTGTCCGACTTGCTCGGATAGGGGCGGCGAGCCTAGGCCGCCGCTTTGTGCTGGTCGTCCTTGTATTCGCAGACCAGCGAGCGGCGCTTGAGCGCCAGATCGAACAGACACCGCATCGCGCCCCAGCATTCGCTGTACTTGCCGACGACAACGAACAGGGCATAGACCGCCGAGGAACGCGGGCTATCGCCCCGCTCCCTTCGACCGGCGGCGACGTTCCAGCCCAGCCGAAGGTAAAGAAGCGCAATCCACAGGGCGTGCAGGCCGAGGAACAGGCTCGACACCGCGGTGGCCAGGGGCAAGAGGATTGCGTAGAGCGCGATCGACAGGCAGGTGCGCAAGTTGTAGCGCTCGGGCTCGCGCCAGTGCAGGGCACACCCGTGCGCGTAGGCGTAGCCTCCGCGCCCGTGGCGCTTCCACCACGGACCGAAATGCAGAAGCGCCACATCGTGACGCGTCATCTCCACGGCCAGCCTACGAATCGTCCAACCACTGCGCCGCACCCGATAGGAAAACTCCGGGTCCTCTCCGCAGCTCATCGACTCGTTGTAGCCCCCTGCCGCGCGGAACGCCGCCACCCGAACCAGAGCGTCGCCGCCGCAGGCCTCCGCAAGCCCCAGCGGTGTGTTCCACTCGCTGTCGACCAGGCGGTTGTAGATCGAAACCTCGCCCCGCGTCTCACGACGGCGCCCGCAGACGATGCCGCAGCCTCGATCGCGTTCTAACTCCCCCCGTGCGGTCTCGAGGAATCCGTCCACCAGCTCGCAGTCGCCGTCGATGAACAGGCAATAGGTGAGATCGGGCTCGCACTCCATCAAGAACTCGAAACCGGCGTTCCGTCCGCGGGCCGCGTTGGCGGGGATCGACATATTCAGCTCGACGACCTCCGCTCCCATGGCCCGGGCGAGCTCGGGGCTATGGTCGCTGGAGGCGGAGTCGGCATACACCACGCGACGGACCCGGCCACGGGCCGAGGAGAGCGAACGACGCAGCCGCTCGCCCTCGTTCCTCCCGATGACCACGATGCCCGTATCGCGCAACATCACTCGACTCATCGGCTCCGGAAGGGGAACAGGTTGAAGCGCACGAAGTCGGAAAAAAAGTGCGGCGGATTCTTCCGGGGTGCCCCGAAGATCCGACGCAGGCGGTACAGGCTCGCTCCTGCAACCCAGGCCAGGTCGGCGAGCCAGGCCACGATGTGCCCGCGGGTCTTGGCGAAATAGCGTCGGCGGGACTCGAACCAGTAGCGCGGGATACGTCGCTCGAGTTCGCCTTCCCCTGTCACGCCGGTGGACGCTCCGGCGTCATGGACGATCGAAGCCCCGGGCAGGTACCACGAGCTGAAGCCCGCACGGGCAGCGCGGTGGCTGAACTCGACCTCCTCGAAGTAAAGAAAGAAGCGCTCGTCGAAGAGCCCCACCGCTTCAAAGACCTCGCGCCGCACCAGCATGCATCCGCCGGAAACCCAATCGGTTCGATGGGCCTCGCTCCTGGGGGGCGGGGCCAGCTGGAAGCGGCGCAGGAGCCGGGTGACCGGGCCGAAAGAGAGCCCTTCGTCGAAGCTGTTCAGGATCCCCGGAAAGCGGAACGCGCTCCCGCGATGGTGGCCCCGACCGATCTCGGTCCGCGGTCCGACGATCCCCACATCCGGGTGAACGGCCAGGAAGTCGACCATCGCCCTGAGAGCCCCTGGATCCAGGACCGCGTCGGGATTCAAGAGGAGGATGAAGTCGGGGGCATCGGGGCGGGCCAGGGCGGCACGCAGGGCCAGATTATTGCCCGCGGCGAAGCCCCCGTTCGAGGGACTCAAGAGCAACTCCACAAAAGCCCCGAGCTCGCGGGCGGCGATCCCGCGCCGCAGTTCAGCCGCGGAGCCGTCCGGGGAGGCGTTATCGACGCACACCGCCCGCAGACCGGGGAGCCGGGCACGCTCGGCCGCGAGGGACTCCAGGGCCCGCAGGGCCAGCCCCGGAGTGGCATAATTGACCGTGGTGGCCAGGATCGAGGTTTGGCAGGGTCCGACGCCCATGGGTCGATTGGGTACGATTCTTCCGGAGGCCGGGTACGCGGACGCGACCGTGCCGGGGTCCAACTGAAAGAACTTCCAAAAACCCAGGTGGAATCCCTGTCAGCCGGGGGAATGCGGATAGATCGTCCGTTCTGCCCGGTCCGCTGGGCCGGAACACGATCTTTTTTTTGGGAAAACCCCCCCTTTGGGCCACCCTAGAACGAACCCGCGGTTACGATTCGATTGGCTCGAATGTCGCGGTTTGAAAGGAACCAGCCTGCCCTCCGCCCCGTCCAATGCCTGACCCCGGTCTTGTTACCGGGGCCGGCGTACCGGGAAGGGGTAGCAATGTCCCCTTCAGAGACGCATCCGTGCGCGCATTACGAGACGTCTTCACCCTGAAGTTCCACGAGACACAGAAGAGAGTAAACCTAGGAAGGTGAACATGATGGTTCCCAAAAAGTCCCTGGCCTTTACCGGGGCAACACTTATTGCATTGAGCGCTTTTGCCGGTGCTCAATCCCAGAAGTTTAGCCGCTATAGCAAGCCGCTAACCAGCGTGTCCATGAATCTCGAGACCGGCGTCGTCACCCGCGGCCCCCAGGTTTCGAACCAAGCTGTTGTGACCACCGCAGACCTCAAGAACCTAGACCTCGGCGGCTTCATCGGCGTCGACACGGGTGCAGGCTTCTGCGAGTGGATCGACGCAGCGGAAAAGGGCTCAGGAGCCCAAGGTAGCGGCCCGGTCCCCAGTGATCTCGTCAGCAACTTTGTCTTCGCCTACTGCTCGGCAGCCCTCGACACCGCCTCCGGGGGTCCCGGCGGCACGATGACCTGGTCGTTCTTCCCGTCACACACGACGGGTGCGGCTCACCCCGCAACGTCCGATTCCGCAGGCACGTTCACGTTGACAGGCCTTCCGTCCAACACGGCGGCTGGCGCTGTCTTCGCTCAGATCGCGTGCTTCTTCATCAACATCACGTTCGGCAGCAGCCCGTTGCCCTTCGCTGATGGCAAGATCGGTTACTCGTGGACATTCGAAGACGCTGACAGCGTCGGAATCTTCGCCGCGACGTTCCCGTTCCTGTCCTGCGTCACAAGCTGCTCGGGTACGGGCCTTGACGCCGTGTGTATGGACGATTTCATCGACCAATACTGCCCGGCCAACATCCCCGGATCCGCTCCGCTGGCGACCTTCTCGTTCGGCACCACCGCGTTCGGTGGTTACTTCACGTCGGTCAACATCGAATTGCGCGAAGTCGACGTAACTGCGACATCGGGCACATACGACGGCTCCACACCTGGTTCCATCATCAACCCCGACCGATTGACCGCTTCGCCGGTCATCATCGGCAGCAGCTGGAGCGCGACCGTAACGGCGCAAGCAGCCCGCGCCGGCGCCTCCGTCGCGATCATCCTGGTGCAGACCATGGGTGCTCCGGGCGTGACCATCATCATCGACCTGGCTCCGATCCTCATCGGTTTCGGCGACGCTCCGCTTTCCCAGCTTCTCGTGTCAGGTTCCCTCCTCGGCACGACGAACGCCTCCCTCTCGGGTGGTGGCAGCATGGGAACGGGCACCATCGCGATCCCGCTGAACACGGGCTTCGTGTGCCTACCCTGGTACGCGCAGGCGATCGTCCTCGGTGATGTCACCGGCGACGGCGACAACGAGTTTGACCCGATGTTCTCGAACGCTGCCACAGGCATCGTCGGTTCTCAGTAGTCATGTAGAAAAGACTCGTCGCCTCCGGGCGGTGAGTGGTGGGGCCGCGATGAAAGTCGCGGCCCCATTTTTTTGTCTCACGCCCAGCAGGGCCTTGCCTGGCCGTGCCCGATGAGTTCGGTGAGGTTCAGCCCTCGAGCGCCGAGGCTTCGGCCTCGACTGCAAAGGGGCGAGCGGTTCGGCCCGAAGCTCGACTCGCCTGCCGGTTTACCGGGAGGCCTTCGAGTCCGGCACCCGCCCGGTCAATCCGTAGGGGCTCGCCGCGTCGATGCGGACGGATCTCTCGCTACCGATCCAGGCCGTGTCCCCTGGCAGGCGCACGGGCAGATTGTGATGGGTGCGCGCGCGCAGGGTACCTGCGGCCTTGCCGACCTCCTCGACGAAGACCTTGACCTCGCGGCCCACCCAGCGCCCCATCCGATTCAGGGCGACGGCCTCGACGGCCTTCAAGAGACGTTGGTTACGCTCCTTCTTGACCGCCCTCGGGACGTCATCGACCCGTTCGTGGGCACGGGTTCCCGGCCGGGGGTCGTACTGGAAGACATAGCCCTGCGCAAACTCGATCTCTTCGGCAAACGAAAGGGTCTCGTCGAACTCATCCTCGGTCTCCCCGGGAAAGCCCACGATCCAATCGGAGCCCAGCTCGATGTCCGGGACCTCCCTGCGGAGGAGCTCGACGCGGCGGCGATAGAGCTCGGTCGTGTAGCCGCGCTTCATTCTTCGCAGACAATCGTCCGACCCGGATTGGGCCGGAAGCGGAAGGAAACGGTCCACCTTGTCGCAGTCCCCGATCGCCCGGGCCAGGGCGGTCGTGACATAGCTCGGATGCAAGGTAATCAGACGGATACGCTCCAGACCGTCGATTTCCTGGAGTTCGTAGAGCAGGTCCGCCAGCCCCGGTCGCCCTTGCCGTCCGCGCAGGTGTTTCTCGCCGGCTCCCGGCCTGGAGAGATCCTCACCGTATGCGTTGACGGTTTGCCCGAGCAACGTGAGCACCTTCGCCCCACCCGCGACCATCCAGCTCGCCTCGCCGACCAGTTCGGCGATCGGACGGCTACGCACACGGCCTCGAACCGTAGGTACGATGCAGAAGGTGCAGTTCAGATCGCAGCCACGCATCACGGTGAGGTACGAGGTCAGGCCCCCCCCCCAAGGCTCTCCCGATCGGTCGAGCGCAACATCGCCGTCCATCTCCACGGCCAGCACGCGCTCACCTTGGGACGGGCACTCGGGGGCCCTGCGACGTTGGCGCAGATCTTCAACCAGTTCGGGTAGATCCTGGATCCTGCGCGTGCCACAGACGATGTCGACATGCCGGGCGCGGGAGAAGATGTCGCCCTGGGCGCGCTGGGCCATGCACCCCATCATGCCCACGACGAGGTCGGGCCGCTCGGCCTTGACTCGCTGGATCTCGCCCAGCCAGGAGTACACACGCTCCTCGGCGTGATCCCGGACGGAACAGGTGTTGAACAGCACGACATCGGCCGTGCTCACCTCCTCGGTGAGCCGATACCCGGCCGCCCGGAAGCGTCCCTCGACCAGAAGCGAATCGTACTTGTTCATCTGGCACCCGAAGGTCACGACGTGCAGGGCCGGAGCCGTCGACGGAGTGACCTCGGAGTACCGGTTTCGGGTACGTACGCGGGGCAGGGTCATCGTGGGGAACCACCGTGAGGGTGGAGCTGGAGCCGGATTCTGCCAGATGTCCCCCCCTCGTAGCACGGAGGGTTCTCGGGTAGGGGGGCGATTTCCTCGCTGCGAGATCTACCATGGGCGCCAACGGGCCCCGGAGCGTGTGGGGATCGACGCTTGATCACGACGCTGACGAACGAAGTGCTGCAGGAGGCGGGAGAGCTCCTGACCCTGGCTCTGGTCATTCTGGCCGGCGTGTTTTCCGGAGCGCTGGCCCGCCGGATCAGGCTCCCCGGCATCACCGGCCAGATCCTCGTCGGCGTCGTCCTCGGCAAGGCCGGATTCGACCTCTTCACGGAAGAGTCCCTGCACGCGCTGAGGCCGATCACGGACTTCGCCTTGGGGCTGATGGCCGTGACCGTCGGTGCGCACCTGAACATCCGCCGCCTGCGCAACGCGGGTCGGCGCCTGTTCTTGCTCCTGATCACCGAGGCGACGGTCGTCCCGCTCATGGTCTTCCTGGCCATCTGGGGCGTGGCCCGAGAATCCTACGGCCTGGCAGCGCTCTTCGCGGCGAGCGCGATCGCCACCGCGCCGGCCACCATCGTGGCCCTCGTTTCCGAGCAACACGCGAAAGGGACCTTCGTCAAGACGCTCGTGGCGGCCGTTGCCCTGAACAACATGGCGTGCATCTTCCTCTTCGAAGTCGCGCGCGCCTCGTTCCGAGCGGTCGCCGTCGACGGGGGTTCATCGATGTTGGCCGGTCCGGCAAGGCAACTTGTGTACGCCGTCCTCATCGGCAGCGTCATGGCCCTGTTGATGGAGCTCTGTGCGCGCTATGTCATTCACGATCACCACATGGCCACCGCGGGGGTGGTCGGCGTCGTGTTGACCTCCGGAATCGCCTCCTACCTCGATGTCTCCCCCCTACTCGCGTGCTTATTGCTTGGTTTTTGCCAGACCAACATCACACGGACACGGGACAAACTCATCGACACGGTCTTCGCGGATTTCCAACCCGTCATTCTCGCCATTTTCTTCACGCTGGCCGGATTGCACCTCTCGTTCGAGCACGCAGCCGCCACCGGACTCGTTGCCTTCCTGCTGTTTTTTTCGCGGATCATCGGCAAGCTCGCCTCCGCCGAGATCGCGATGCGGCTGGCCCATGCGACCCCCAACGTGCGCGCAAATCTGGGCATGGCCCTGATTCCACAGGCGGGGGTAGCCGTCGGCCTGGTCATCCTCCTCCAGGACGATCCGGACTTCGCGCATATCTCGGACTTCTTCAGCGCCGCCGTCTTGACCGTGGTTACGGCGAGCGAAATCGTCGGCCCGATCTTCACCAGACTGGCCCTCAACCGTGCGGGTGAGAGCGGCAAGGACCGGACGCGCCTCATCGACTTCCTGCAGGAAGAGCACATCGTCACGAACTTCAGCGCCGAAAACAAAGAGCAGGCCATCGAGAAGCTGGTCGATCTCATGATCGCCTCGCACCACCTGCAGGTGGATCGCAAACAACTACTCGAGAGCGTCCTCCTCCGAGAAGCCCAGGCTTCAACCTGCTTCGGGGGCGGACTCGCGGTACCTCACGGCATCCTGCCGGACGGGGTTCCGATGGTCGGTGTCATGGGGATCTCGCGCGCAGGACTCGCCTTCGAAACGCCCGATGGCCGCCCGGTGCACTGCTTTGTGCTCCTGGGCACGTCGAGCGTGGAGCGTGACCGACACCTGCAGGTGCTCGCCACACTGGCCAAGACAATCGGAACCGACCAGGTCTTCCAGGCTCAACTATTTTCGGCCCGCTCCCCCGCCCACGCCACCGACCTCCTGCACGGTGAAGAGTCGGAAGACTTCAACTACTTTCTCGAGGACCACTCGTCAGACTGACGACGACAGCGCTGAGGATTCCGGCAACGAAGGCCCAGAACACCGGCAGGAAACCGAAGAGGGCGAACCCATCGAAATTCCAGCCGGCCCAAAGGACCAGATTGGCCACCGTGATCGACGCGATGGCGCCGCTGGCGCTGAAGCGCCTCCAGCGGACGCCCAGAAATAGCGTCGGCACCAGGGTCGTGTAGCCTTCGAAAGCACGGCGCGAAATGTCGAACAGCGAGTCGCCCCACAGGAGCGACAGGACGTAGACACACATCGCAACGGCAAAGATGAAGATCCGCCCCAGCCTGACCTCCGTCCGCGGTGAGCGCGAGGAGGAGGGCAGGCCGTCCCGCACGAGCATGGAGGAGAGCGTCAAGATCTGGGCATCGAGGGTCGACATCGTGGCCGACAGAATGGCGAGGAAGGCAACGCCCCCGAGCCAAGGGGGGAGAAACTCCTCCGACATCAGGTAGAAGAGCGTGTCGGGCCGCTCGAGCTCGGGGAAAGCGCCCCTCCCGAGGACCCCCAGGAGGACGGCCGGAATCCAGAGAGCGACGAGCGCCAGGGGGTAGAAGCGACAGACCGACCGCGTCGTCTCATCATCGGCAGCCGACAGAAGCCGTGACAGCATGTGGGGAAAAGCGATCACGGTCGTGGAGATCACCAGGCCCCAGGAAGCCCAGGCAGTCGGCTGAAAGAGCGCGTAGTCTCCGCCGACGCGGAGCAGGTTCTCATCGACGGCGCGCACTTTCTCCATCGCCGTACCGAAGCCGCCCATGCGCATGGGGATGAGGACGAAGGCACAAGCCATGAAGAGCATGAACAACGCTCCCTGGAACACGTTGGTCCAGGCGGTCCCGCGCATGCCCCCCAGGGACGTGTACAGCATCACGATCATGAGCACGCAGAGACCGCTCAGCCAGGTTGGCAAGACTCCGTCCGTGGCCTGACTCATGACCAAAGCGGTGCCCTTCACACCCTGCACCATGTAGGGAATCGTGTAGAGCGTGAAGGCGCCGAACAGGACCAAACCGACCGCCTTCGAGTCGAGTTTCTTCGCGTAGAGTTCGGCCGGTGTCAGTGCTCCCAGACGAGCCGCCTGAGCGCGGGCGGGCAGACCTATGAGAAGAAATGTCAGCGGCACGCCGAGGGCGACGACCGCCGCGTTCAGTCCGAAGATTCCCACACCGTGCTGCCAGGCGACGGCTGGAATCGCCACCAGCACAAAGGTCGTGCAGTTGGTGCCGAACAGAGCCATGAACAGAACGACCTTGCCCAACCCACGGCCGGCCAGGAAATACTCCTCGGGGGACCTGGAGGAACGCCGAGAAGCCAGGATTCCCAACGTGGCCAGCACACCGAAGTAGGCCGTGGCCAAGAGGGCGAACGCTACGAGGGAGCCGCTCACCCCGCGCGCTCAGGACGGAGACGTGAGGTCAGAAAGAAGAGGTACACCCAGACCAGAGCGACCCAACACAAGCGATAGACGAGCTCCTCGGGGATCCAACCCAGATAGAGCACGACCCGCTGGGGCCGCCAAAAGTCCAGATGGAGCGCGATCAGCAGGAGAAAGCCCGACCCGGCAATCCAACGATCCCGCGCGGTCATCCGTGCTAGCTCTTGCCCTCTTCGAGATAGCGATAGACGCCGCGTTGCCCCGAGGTCTCCTCGACCGCGATCCGCAGCTGCTGCACGCGAACGCTCTCGAAACGAACCTCCAATCCGTGCATCAGGCGTCGCCCCAGGTAGCTGGCAAGGTTTTCTGCGCTCGTGTTGTTGATCGGCAGCACCAGTACATCCTCGAATGGCGCCGCGTAGTACCGGTCCTGATAGCGCACCTCGAAGATCCCGTCCTCCCGTCGGTCGATCTTCAACTCGTCGTGCTCCCCCGGCAAGATCCAGCGTTCGTCAAGCTCGTCCACAAGCTCGCGAATCAATGGTTTGATGTGATGGAAGTCGATGATGAGCCCGAAGCGCGACAGCTCGGCTTCGACCTCGACATAGACACGGTAGTTATGCCCGTGCAGCCGCTCGGCCGAGCCGTCGGGAAAGATGAGAAAGTGGGCTGCGGAGAACTTCAGGTACTCCTTGTCGACCTCAATGGACCAGCGTTCCATGGGCCACGAGGCTATCAGAATCGTTTTCCGGTGTTCACCAGAGCCTTTACCTGAATTCCCAAAAAACGCCTTCAGCGACCCCCAAGGGGGGTCCGATAGAGCGGGCCGTACCGCCAACGTACACCCAGGTGCATCTCCGACCTTTCATCAGGAAGAGGGAGGCTCGGACGGCACCAAGAACGCCCTCAAGCGATGAATCAGCATCCGACCAACGGCTCCGGCCCCACAGACCATGTACCCGACCTGGCTGATGATGTCGCAGGCAAGAAGGCGACGCACACCGTTTCCAAGCACGGTGTGGACGGCGCCGTGAATCGCAGTGACGGCCCCCAGCCAGATCAGCAGGTCGATTCCCGCAAAGCCGCACATGCGGACGTAAGCGACGGATCTCGTGGTGAAGGCGGACGTGAAGACCGCGCCCGTAGCCTCGGGACGGCCAACGGAAAGCGGTTCACACTGATCGAGCTGGTTGTCGTCGTCTCGATTCTGGCCGTCCTGGCCGGAGTGATGGTCCCGCGCGTAACCAACCACATGAAGTCGGCACGAGACGCGAACCGCCTGGCCGGAATCAAGACCGTCCGCACCGCGATCGAGCAGTACTACATGGACAAGGGAGAGTATCCTCCCGCCAATACCAACAGCTCCTTCGGAGGCTGGGACGTCTCCCACGACGGTAACTTCATCGGCGCTCTCCAAAAGGGAGGCTATCTCGACGACAAAGCGCTCGATCCCATCAACAATGCACACCACCACTATCGCTACTACGTCTACAACAAGGGCGCATACGGCTGTAGGGGAACGGGGTCGTTCTACGTTCTCGGCGTGATGAACTTCGAGAGCGCCTCCTTCGCAAGACGCAACAAGGGTTTCTTCAAGTGCTCGGGACGGAACTGGTCGAACCAGTTTGCCTACGTCACGGGCGGCGGAGCCAGTTTCAAGAACTAGCCGGCTCCAAGAAGGCGCTGGCTCATCATCCCGAGGGTCAAACCAGGTGCAGGACCAACCCCCCCCGCACCTGGTTTTTTCGTGTCTTCCGGGCAACGAACTTCTAACGTGGCGCCATGGCTTTCCTGATTGACTTTCACACGCATTTCTTCTCCCGTACTTTCTTTCAGGCACTCGCAAAGGCCTCCCCCTTCTCGGATGACCCCGAGTCCGCCATGGGGCGAGTCGCGAATTCCGCGGATATCGAAATCCCCTCGGCAAACGACGACGAACATCTTCAACTGTGGCTGCGCGAGGCGGACCGCCACGGTGTCTCGCACTTCGTCAGCTTCGCCAGCGTACAGGAGGAGATCCCGGTCCTCTCCAAGGTGGTCGAGCCCTCCCAGGGGCGGCTCGTCCCCTTCGCCGTGATCGATCCGAAAGCACCCGATTGTTCCGAGCAACTCGACGATCTGCTCGAGTCCAAGAGATTCCGGGGAGCCGTCCTTTTTCCAGCGATGCACGACTACTCCATCGACGGACCCGAGGCCGCACGCATCTTTCGAACGCTCGACAAGCACCGCGCGGTTGCCGTCGTACACTGCGGCATGCTGAACGTCCCCCTGCGTGACCGTTTCGGACTACCGCGCAACTACAACCTGACCTTCGCAAACCCGTTGCAGCTGATCTCCGTAGCCGACCGGTACCCAGATGCGCGCTTCGTCATCCCCCACTTTGGCGCCGGCTTCTTCCGTGAGACGCTGATAGCGGGCTCACAGTGCGAGAATGTCTACGTCGACACCAGTTCGTCCAACACCTGGCGTGTAACGCAGGCGACGCCCCTCGAATTGGCCGACGTGTTCGATAGGGTCCTCGGCGTTTTCGGCACCGATCGCATCCTCTTCGGAACGGACTCCTGCGTGTTTCCGCGAGGCTGGCGTCACGATATCTTCCTGGCTCAACGGGAGGCGCTAGGCGCCTGTGGTCTAGCGACCGCGGAAAAGGCCAAGATTCTCGGAGAGAATGCAGCGCACCTGCTGCAGATCCGCTCGCATAGCGAAGCCGTGCAGAGCCCGATCTAGGTGAGGCTCGAGCCCCCCTGGAAGCAATCGGGTCGAAGCCCGGGCCTCAGGCGAGCCTTGAAGCGTGCCCCGTCGGCCTGAGGCGAAGCCGCGGCGAACGACTAGTTAGGAACGGCCGACTCAACCCGCGGGTCCTGCCCGCGCAGTACCGAGTTGTCCGCGAATAACTGCGTCTGGTTGATCGCAGGCTTTTCGTTCAGGGCTTCGACGTCGATCTGCCCCGACTGGCTGTAGGCGTCCAACGCGTTCTGCCAGGTCGTCTTTTCCACCGCCTCCGCATCGATGCCCCGCTCGAGCATCAACTTGGCCGTCTTCGGTACGGACAGGGGGTCGCTGATGCCCCAATCGGCCGAGCTGTCGACGATGACGCGGTCGGGTCCATATCGCTTGACGATCTCGACCATGCGTTCCGAACCCATCTTGGTGTGGGGGTAGATCGTAAACGCAGCCCAGGCTCCGGCATCGAGAACGGATTCGACCGTCTCTTCGTTGTTGTGATCGATGACGAGCTTCGCCATGGGAAACTCCATGTCCCTGGCGATCTCCAGCGAACGAATGATTCCACGCTTCTTGTCGCGATGGGGGGAGTGCACCATGACGACCATGTCGTTCTTCCTGGCGAATTCGACCTGTTCGCTATAGGCGCGCTCTTCGGCCTCGTTGATCTCGTCAAAACCGATCTCGCCTATCGCCACCACACCCTCTTTCAGGGCGAAACGGGGAACGATCTCGAGCACCTCCCGCGCGAGCCCCTCGTTGTTAGCTTCCTTGGAATTGAGCCCGATCGCGCAAAAATGGGCGATGCCGAACTGAGCGGCGCGAAAGCGCTCCCATCCGATAAGGCTCGAAAAATAGTCGACGAAGCTGCCCACGCTCGTGCGCGGTTGACCGACCCAGAAAGCCGGCTCGACAATCGCACGAATACCTGCCGCCGCCATGTTCTGGAGATCGTCGGTCGTGCGACTGGTCACATGTATGTGGGGATCAAGAAAACGCATCGTTGTCCATTCCGTCAGGAGTCATTGAGGGATCAGGCCGTCAGATGTTCAAACACGGAACTTTGCGTGTTTCCTTCGAGAGCATCCTCTAGCGCGGCCTGCACGCTCTCGTCTGACTCTCGAGACAAGTAATCTTCCAACTCGGCTCTTGCTCCCGCTCGAGCCAGGCCGTACGCGGCCCCTCGGCGTCCAAGTGTATTCGAGTTCGTCGGATCGAGTTCGAGGCGCAGCGCCTCGAGTCCGCGCTCTCCGGCGTGTTGCCCCAAACACAACCAGAGTTCGTGCTGCACGGCCCGCCCTGCGCTACGCCGTTCCTCGGCGAGATCCAGCGCCATACGAGCCAGCTCGGGGCTCTGGCGCCCGTCCAGACCCCAGAGCCGCCACATGGGAGCTCCGATGAAGATGCCTTTCATGACCAGCTGATTCCAGGTCAACTCGTCGAAGAAGCGCGCCGGGTACGGCGTGTCGAGAGCCGCCGCTTCGAAGAGAGTACGCATGTTCGAGCGACAGCCCTCTCCCACGCGCCAGACGAACCTCTCGGGGTCGGGAAGGATAATGATGGACCGATAGAGCGCGCAGAGCTCGCCCTCATCACCATATTTGAACGCCTCTTCGATGGCCAGGCCCCCCCCCTCCAGTGCCAGGTCCGGCCGCGAAAGCACGAGTGCGGCCCGAACCGCCTCGAGCAGGTTCCAGTACTCCGGGTTCCAGCCATCGATCACCTTGGCAACCTGGGCGCGATCCTTGGGGGTCAACTCGAGTGGCCGGCGTTTGACAGCCCGCGAGGCGCGCGAGAGGAGAGCGCAAAAACGTGCGCCGGAGACCTGATCACCGATCTCGGCCGAGGCCTCTTTGAACCACTTGATGGCTGCACGATCGAGCCTCGACTCGAGCAATTGACGCAGGCACAGGAACGGGGACATGATTGACCAGGGGGGTTCGCGGCGGTGACTCGCGGATTCTACGAAAAGGGCGCATTCTGCGGGGGCTCTCTCCCTGCGTCCAGCCAGCTCGGGAGGATAAGATATGGCCGATCCCGTTCGCAGCATGCATCCGGCCCCAGGGACCTCCCGAGCGGTGGGGCCCCGGTCCGATTTCCCCCCTAAGAATCCCCGAGAATGACGCACGGTACTTTTCAGCCCCCCCTCCCCGAGAACGAACCCGTCAAGAGCTATGCCCAGGGCAGCCCGGAGCGCGAGAGCCTGCTGATCGAGCTCGAGCGTCAGGCGAACGAAGTGGTCGAGGTTCCCCTCCTCATCGGAGGCGAGGAAGTCCGCACGGGCAACACCCAGGACATGGTGATGCCCCACGACAGGAACCACAGCCTCGGCGTCTTTCACAAGGCGGGCGCAGCGGAGGTGCAACGCGCGATCGATGCGTCGAGCGCAGCAAAGAAAGAGTGGGATTGCCTGCCCTGGGAGCAGCGCGCCGGCGTCTTCCTCAAGGCCGCCGAGCTCCTGACGACCACCTGGCGCGACCGAATCAACGTTTCCACGATGCTCTGCCAATCCAAGACCGTGCACCAGGCGGAGATCGATGCAGCCTGTGAGCTGATCGACTTCTGGCGCTTCAACGCCCACTACGTGGAGCGACTCTATTCAGAGCAACCGGCCTCGAGTCCGGGATGTTGGAACCGACTCGAGCATCGTCCGCTCGATGGCTACGTCTTCAGTGTGACGCCGTTCAACTTCACCTCGATCGCCGGCAATCTTCCTACCGCGCCGGCGCTGCTAGGGAATACGACTCTGTGGAAGCCTGCTTCCACATCGGTGCTGTCGAACTATTACCTGATGAAGCTCCTCGAAGAAGCGGGCTTGCCTCCGGGCGTCATCAATTTCGTCCCCGGATCCGGGGGCCAGGTCGGCGACCCGGCCATCGCCGACAAACGCCTCGGCGGCGTGCATTTCACAGGCTCGACCGAGGTCTTCCAAGGCATCTGGAAACGCGTAGGCGAGAACATCCAGAACTACGGACAGTACCCGCGACTCGTCGGTGAAACGGGCGGCAAGGACTTCGTTTTCGCCCACACCTCCGCGGATGTCGAGGCCCTGGCGACCGCACTCGTGCGCGGGGCCTTTGAATACCAGGGACAGAAGTGCTCCGCGGCCAGTCGCGCCTACGTACCCAAGAGCCTGTGGAACGATCTACGCGACCGTCTGGCTGCCGAGCTCGCCCAGGTGCGTACGGGCGACGTGCGTGACTTCACGAACTTCCTGGGAGCCGTCATCGATTCCTCGTCCTACGAGAAACAGAAAGACGCGATCGAGGCCGCGCGCAACGCCGGCGGCAAGGCCGAAGTGGTCCTGGGCGGCGAATGCGATGACACGGTCGGATGGTTCGTCCAGCCCACCGTGATCCAGGCCCACGATCCGGGCTATGAAACGATGAAGACCGAGCTCTTCGGACCCGTCCTGACGATCCACGTCTACGAGGACGCCGATCTCTCGGGCGCGCTGGAGCTGTGCGCCAACGGTTCTGAATACGGCCTCACGGGCGCCGTGTTCGCCCAGGACCGCGCCGCGATTCAGCACGCCACCGAGAAGCTCCGCTTCGCGGCCGGAAACTTCTACGTCAACGACAAGCCCACCGGAGCCGTCGTAGGCCAGCAGCCTTTCGGTGGCTCGCGGGCCTCGGGCACCAACGACAAGGCCGGTTCCGTCTTGAACCTGATTCGCTGGATATCGCCCCGCACGATCAAAGAGACCTTCGTCCCGCCCACGGACTGGCGCTATCCCTTCCTCGATTGATTCCATGACGCGTTTCCACCTCCAACCGGACCTTCCGTTGTGCCAGACGGACCTCCCGTTGGATTGGTATCAGGAGGAGTTTCGTCCCTATGCGGAGGAATACCTCGCCCTACCCGATCGGACACCGGAAACGGTCTTTCGCTGGTTGGATGGGTACGTCGAACCGGCACGCAGGCATTTCGGTGACGCGTTGCTCTTGCTCGCTCACTTCTACATGGGCGGAGAGATCGTCAAGCTCGTCGAACGATACGGAGGGGCGGTCGCCGATAGCTATCAGCTCGCCCTCCAGGCGCGCGACAACCCCGACAAGCGCGTGATCGTCGAATCCGCCGTGCACTTCATGGCGGAGGCGATCGCAATTCTTGCCGGTGACGACCAGGAGGTCTGGATCACCAACCCCAAGGCCGGCTGCACCATGGAGCTCTTGGCCAAGGACCACATGGTCCTGCCGGTCTACGATCAGCTGGCCGAACGCTATGGTGACGAGCTTTGCGTCGTCGCCTACATGAACACGTCGGGGCGCCTGAAGGCCCTGGCGGGCAAGACCGGCGGCGCCGTTTGTACCAGCTCCAACGCGCACCTGGTCCTCGAATGGGCCATGCAGCGCCACGAACGCGTACTCTTCGTTCCCGACCGCCACCTGGGCGAAAACACCGCGCACCGTCTCGGTCTGGACCCCGAGAAACGTCTGGTACTACCAGAACCGCGGGGAACGTTGCGCATCGAGGATGTGGACGGTGGGCTCGCAGCGCTAGATCGGGCGGACCTCTATCTGTGGGGCTCGTTCTGCGGCGTGCATACGATTTTCACGCCCGAGATGGTCCGCTTTTGGCAGGAGCGGGGCTGGCGCGTGCTGATCCACCCGGAATCTCCGCTCGAGGCCGTCCTCGCAGCCGACGGGCAGGGCAGTACGACCTACCTGTGGCAGCAGGTGGAAGAGGCCCCCGCCGGATCCAGAATCGCCATGGGCACGGAGGGGCATTTCGTTCGCAACGCACAGCTCCTCGGGGCCCGACGGGGCGTCGAGGTACGCCACCTGGCGGACGTCCCGTTCTTCGCCCAGGCGGGCTGCGGCTGCGCGACCATGAGCCGCAACGATCCCCCCCATTTGGCGGGCATGCTGGATCTCCTGCGCCGCGGGACGCCTCCGGACACCAACCGCGTACTCGCCGGCGACATGATCGACGAGATCTCGCTCAGCCGAGATCGGCTCGACACGGACGAGCGCGAAGAGCTCACCGCCGATGCAAGATGCTCGATGGAGCGCATGATCGACGTCGTCGAGGGCGCCGTAGCTCAGTCGCCGATGTAGCCAAGACCCTTCAGGGCGTTGAGTGTGTCCTCATCCACTTCGGGTCCGATGTCGAGGGCGATCGGATCGGGCAACGAGGCAAAGAGGGCCTCCAGACGCTTGCGTAGGGCTTCGGCTCGTTCGCTCTTTTCGCTCTCGAGATTCGTCAGCTCGTTCGGATCGCTCTCCAGGTCGTAAAGCTCCAGCCCGCTCTCACGGCGGAGGATCTTTTCGTGCTCTTCGACCATGGCCTGCAAACGACCGCCCCCCCTGTGCGAAGGCCACAAATCGGCGATAACGGGTTCCGTGCGCTGCCCCGGAAGGACGCCCTGCACGTCTTCGGGAATGTCGATACCGAGTTCGCTCAAGAGCAACGGCAGGAGGTCGACCTGCTGCACGAACCCGCCCTCCCTGCCGACCGTCAAGCCCGTCCGCGATCCGCTCGCCGGCGGCTTGATGAGCAGCGGAATGTGAATCTCGCCCTCGCTCAGGGAATCGTCACCGTGGTTGTAGCTGCCCTTCTCGCCCAGCATCTCGCCGTGGTCGGCGGTGACGATCACCCAGCTGTTCTCCCACAGGCCACGGCGTTTGAGATCGTCGAAGACGCGACCGACCTGGGCGTCCATGTAGTGAATCTCCCCGTCGTAGAGGCCGACGAGCAACTCCCGATCGTCCGTCCGGCCGACCCCCTTGACCAGGGTGTCGAGCGCGCTTTCGGACATCCGTTGCACCTGATCGACGGCTTCCTTATCCACGTAGCGATACATCGCATCGCCGGGCGCCCCCCAGGGTTGGTGGGCATCGTAGTAGTTCAGGAAGAGCATGAACGGCCCCGAATCGACCTCCTCGAGAAAGCCCAGCGCCGCATCGGAAACCGACTCCCCCAGGCGGCCGTACAGCATGTGGATGTCCTCCTCGTCGTAGGAGTCGAAACCGAGGCTCAAACCGAAGGCCTCCTTCATCCACGGTCCGGCCACCGCGGCCGAGGTCTTGTAGCCGCGCTTCTTCAAGAGCTGCGCGAGCGTCCCCGTCGTGGGCGCAAGCATGCGTACGCGAACCTCGGGCTGCGGCGGAGCGTTGACGTCCCGATGAACCGGCGGCGTCACGGCCACCGGCCCTTCGGGATCGTAGCGGGCTCCGTGGGACTTGGGATAGCGGCCCGTGAAAATCGATGCGTGGGTCGGCAAGGTCCAACTCGAGACGGCATAGGCGCGCTCGAAGACCGTCGCTTCTCTGGCCAGGGCGTCGACGTTGGGACTGGTTTCCCGCTCGTAGCCGTAGCAGCTCAGGTGATCCGCCCGCGTCGTATCCAGCGTGATCAGGATGATGTTGGGACGGTCGCCGCCGCCGCAACAAAGGCTGGTACAACCCAGAAGGCCGGCTGCGATGGCGCGATGAGTGCGGCTCACAGTCGGCCCCGAGCTTGGCGATGGGGTCGGCCGGCTCTGTAGGACTCAAGCCGCGCCCGCGCCGCCTCTGATGCGTTGGCTCCGTAGGCCGAAAGGGCCCGCTTCTGAGCTCTCAGGGCCCCTGAGAAGTCCCCCGTTTCGGCCAGGGCCGCGGCCAGACCCTCGAGCAGCAGCGGCTGGGATCCGGTGGTGGCTCGAACCGCGTACTGGGCGAGGCGCAGAGCTTCCTCGCCGCTGCGAAGGGTCTCGTCCGTATTCGTTGCCAGTATCCAGGCGAGACGATCGGCGATGTCCGGCGGCGGCTGTTCGGTTTGAACCCCTCCGCGATAGTGCACGAGGGCTTGTGTCAGGTTCCCCTGGGTTTCGTAGAGATGGCCGAGGTTGCAATGGGTCCTGAAGGATCGAGGGTCGAGGGCCAGGGCCTTTTGAAATTCTTCGATCGCCTCGGGGATCTTGGCCTGCCGCGACATCATCTGCGCCACGTTGTATTGCGCCTCCCACGAATCGGGCTGGCACGCGAGGGACTTTCGATGAGCCTCTTCCGCCATCGCCCAGTTTTTTTCTTCCTCATGCAGTTTGGCGATCTTTCCGTGAACCTCCAGACCGGAAGCCCCGCGCATGATGGCCACCCCGTAGGCATTAATGGCCCTGGCGGGATCACCGAGTCCGGCGTAGGCATCGCCGAAGAGGACGTAGCCGAAGGCCGCCTGGGGAGCGGTTCGCAGCCCCACATTGATCGGTTCGAGAGCTTCCTGATAGCGTTTCTGCTCGAGGTAGACAGATCCCAAAGTGAACTGGGCGGCGAAGTCATTCGGGTTCAGCTCCACCACTTCCTTGTAGTAGCCGATGGCCTCACCCAGAAGCCCCCGTTCCTGGGCCATCATGCCGAGGCGGCTGAGCGCCTGAGCATTCTCGGGATAGTACTCGATCGCTTTCTCGAGCATCTCTTCCGCCTCCTGGATGAGCTCCGGATCAGCGCCGGTCATACCCTGCGAAAACAGGAGCGGAGCGAGGTTGAGCCTGGCCTCGAAGCCGCGCGGGTTGTCTTCGAGGGAACGGCGAAAGGCGGCGATCGCTTCGGGGATACGATCGAGCCCGACGAGTGCTGCGCCGCGTCCGTCTTCCAACTGGAAGCCCCTCGCCCCCCGGGCCGCGGCTCGCTCGAAGTACTCGAGCGCCTCGGTGCACTTGCCGCCGGCAATCCGCGCACGGCCCATATCGATCAGCGCCTCGACGCTATCGGGCTGAACATCCAGAGCATTCTCCAGATGCCGGGTGGAAGCGGATCGATCCAGGGGATTGGTTTCGAGCTTGGCCAGGAAGAGATGGGCCTTGGGTGTGTCCCGAATCGCGAGCGCCCGCTCGGCCTGGTTGCGGGCTTTCTCGGTCATGCCCAGCTGTGCCATACCTCTCGCCAGGCGCAGGTGGGCGGTGTCGTTGCGCTCCGTAACCTCCAACGCACGGGCGTTCAAGGTGATGTCGTTCTTCCAGAACCCGATCGTCTTCCAGCTGGTCACCCCGAAGAAGACCGCCAGGGCCAGGCCGGCGATCGAACCGAGGGCCGTGCGCATCCTCTTCGCCTGAGCGCCTCCCGTGCAGAGAGAGGCGATGGCCAGGCCCAGGCCGGGCAGTGCGAGGTAGAGAGAACGATCCGTGAAGAAGGCCTCCCCACGCGGAACCAGGAGCGGAGCTGCGACGAGGAAGAACGCGAACCACATCCAGCCCGCGAAGAACTTCTCCGCCCGCGAACGCAGGGCGATGGCAAACCCGGTCGCCAGCGCAAAGAGCACCAGGGGAAGCAGACTCGAGCCCCCCAAGCTCGCACCACCCACGAGGGCGGGGTGTGGATAGAAGCCGGCGAGCCCCGTGGGCAGCACCGTGTTGCTCACGGAATGGCCCAGGGCGGCGAGTCCGCCACCGAAGCGCTGCCCCGGGGTCAGAAGAGGCGCCGGGGAGGCGAGAACCAGGGCGATGCCCCCCGCCAGAAGCCCCGGAACGAGGAACGCAAGTCGCTCGCCGAGAGGCGGCCTGAAAGCACCCCCGGAACCCCCGCCCGCCGCGGGCAACGGCAGGACCATCACGACCAGGCCGAAGACCGCCACCGCGGGGTGCGCGAGCAGACCCAGGACGAAACAGAAGAGGGCGATCCGGAAGCACGACGGACGGCGCTCGCCGGCCGGGCGCCGCGCGTGTTCTGCATAGAAAGCCAGGGCGAGGGCCAGAAAGACGGCCCCCAGCACCAGTCCTCGTGCTGGCGGAAACGAGACCGCCTCCACGGCGACGGGATGTAGACCGAACAACGCTGCTGCGAGAAAGCTGGTCCAGAAGGAAGCGCTCAGCGTCACGAATGCGAGGAAGAAGAGTCCGGCGGCGATCGCGTGCAGCACCGCCGACACGAGGTGCTGGCTTCCCCCGTCGTCACCGAGCATTCCGAAAGCGAGGGCGTGGGACGTCCAGCTCAGGGGCTGATACGTGCCCCCGCGGGTAGTCGACCAGGCCCAGCGAAGACCGGCCCCCTCGACCCCGGCGCTCACCGGCGTGTTGTGGATGAGGTCGACCTCCTCCAACCCGCCGAGAAATTCGTTGCGCCCGACGCGCTGAAAGACCGACAGGGACAGGCCGATGAGGGCCACGACGGCGAGGGCGTTCCTGATCATCGCGTCGAGGGGGGAAGCTTCCCTAGCCGCGTTCGACTTCCCAGATTTTCGCACCGAAATGATCCCAGGGAAGACGACCCTCGTCGCACTCCTCCCCCACAGAGAACTGCACGTCGACGAAGTAGATGATCGTACTCGGAGTCGCCGGGCGCAGGTTCTTGGCTCCGTGGGCCACGCCCGGGGGAATCCTCACCAACTTCGAGTTGCCGTCACCCATGACGATGCGCTGCACGACGCCCTCGGTCGACGAGCCGGCACGCACGTCCGCCACGGCCAGGAGGATCTTGTCGGAGGGCGGCACGTACCAGACATCGGTCTGACGGCGGTGAAGGTGAAAGGCCTTGATCGCCAGGGGTTCCATCACGCTGTAGTTCATCTGGCGACAGACGAACCCCTCGACGCCCTCGAGCCTGCCCTCGTCGAGGCGAGCCAGCTCGCTCATGGACCCGCCGTCGTCGTTGAAACGAGTCAGGGAGTGGATTTCGAGTCCTTCGATCGTGGTTTTCGGGGAGTAGTCTTGGACGCCGTAGGCCGCCTGGGCGCCCGCGTTGAACTGGCTCATGCGAAAAGGAACCGGGAGGAAGGGGGCGGAGCGCGCATAGGATCCTCTCTGCCGCGGATTCCTGCAAGCCTTCGAGACAGCCAAGACAGAGAACCCCCGCCCTGTCTATCCTTTCCCCCATGCCGACCCGCAAAGACCAACGTTCCGGCTGCCCCGGCCCCGCCGGACGCCAGGAACTGGTCACAAGAGCCATCACCGAGGTCGAGGGGATCGATCAGATCTTCGAGGATTGCCTGCCCGCCTTCGGAGGATCGGACCTGCGGCGGGTGTGGCAACTGCTCGACGAAGCGATCGGGCGCGGATTGCCGATGACCCTCGCGGTTGCGGGCCCGGTGACGCTGTCCGGGCAACACACGACCTGGTTGAACCCGCTCCTGGACACCGGCTGGTTCGCTCTGATCTCCACGACGGACGCGGTCTGTTATCACGACGGACATCGAGCGCTCGACGGCGCGGAGGAGCGCCCTTTCTTCCACGTCGAGCGTCACGGTGACGATGGCGACCTGCGCGATGAGAGGACCATCCGTGTGACGGACGTCGGCTTTCCCGAGGACACGTTGCTGGAGCAGGATCGTTTCCTGCGCACGATCCTCGACCAGGAGGAATTCCAGCGCAAGATGAGCGGCTGCGAGTTCCGCAAGCTCCTGGGCCGTCGCTACGCCGCCCAGGAGCGAAAGAACCGGATCGGCGAGGGCTTGCTGGCGCTGTGCTGGCGCAAGGCCATTCCGATCTTCGTAGGCGCCCCGGCGGACGGTTCGGTCTTCTTGAACTCCGTCCACCGCTGGAGCCTGCAGGAGGCCGGCGGCCCTCCCCACGCCTTCTCCCTGGATCTGCATCGCGAGGTCTTCGAGTCCTGCGCTTTCCATCGCTGGGGAGTGCGCGACACCGAGGCCGGAGCTCTCGGGACGCTCATTCTCGGGGGCGGGGTTCCCAAGAACTTCAACCTGCAACCCGAACCGACCCTCAGCCAGATTCTGGGCTTCACCGACGTCCCCGGCTATCTGTTCGACATCCAGATCACCACCGCTCCGATCAGCGACGGATCGCTCTCCTCGTGCCCGCCGGCCGAGGCGGTCACCTGGGGCAAGGTCGACAGGGACTCCTACCGCTCCACCTGTGTCAGCCTTCAGGCCGACTACACGAGCGTCATGCCCTTCCTCGCCCACGCCTTGCTGTCGAAGCGGGCTCGGTTCGAGCGCTGGAGCGAGCGCATGGGGTTCGAGGCCCTCTGCAAGAAGCACCCCGCCGCCTGGGGGTATCTGAGGTCTCCGGAGGGCTACCGGCTGATGGATCGGCGAGAGGAACTCGTGGAAAAGCTCCTGGCGGAGGTCCGGGCCAAACGGGGCGATCTCGAGGCCGAGCCCGGCTATCCCCTCGCCCCCCTCGAGGGGTTAGAATCCCGCTGACCCGGAGAAAGGGAAGGTCCAAGAGAATGGTTCCGAAAGAAGAATCCACCACTTCGGAGGAGCCCGAGCTCGCTCCGTACAAGATCGAGGCCGCGCGTTCCGGTCGTTCGAAGTGCCGAACCTGCAAGCGCAAGATCGACAAGGACAAGCTGCGGCTCGGCATCCTCCTGGAAGGCCCCTACGGGACGGGCTACCTGTGGCACCACCTCACCTGTGCCGCGCGCCGTCGCATCGAGGATGTCGAGGCCGCGTATGCGGAAAACGCCCACGAAGGGTTGCAGGCGCCCTCCCTTTCCGAGCTGCAAGCGCTCCAGGAAAAGGCGGCCAAGGAGCGCAGCGCTCGGAAGGACCCTCCCTACGCGGAACGTGCTCCCAGCGACCGTTCGAAGTGCAAGAATTGCGGTGAAGCCATCGCCAAGGGTGCCCTGCGTATCGTTCTGGCCCGCGAGATCTCCTTCGGTAATCAGGTTCGCACAACGCCGATCAACGTGCACGCCGGATGCGTCGCGGCGGAGCTACAATCCGAGGACTGCACGATCGAGGTCGACGGCTTCGAAGAAAGCCTGCGCCAAAACAGCGAGCTCGAACCGCCCGCGGTTGACGAGGCCCTGACGGCCATCGGCGAACTGGACTGAGGCGTCTTTCGCGCGCTGCTTCCTACCTGACCCGGGATCGCTGGAAGAACGCCTGGGCCATGAAGGCCAGGAAACAGACGATCAGCGCAGGCACGACCATCAGGAGCCGGAATTCTCCCATGATCCACAGGTTTCCCCCCAGCACCGCCAAACCCGGAATCAGCGCGGTGAGGGCCTGGCGATACACGTTCTTCGACAACTCCTTCACGTTCGCCCGTACATCCGGCTCCCAGTCGCGCATCCATCCCTTCGCCGATTCCAGCTGCTCGGAAGGGACCCCGATACGGACGCGATAGGTCCCGCAGGCGAGTATGAGCGCAAGCGAGCTCGGGTGATCGATGATCTCGGCATCGACACCCTGGGCCGCCAGGCGCCGCACGAGGGCCTCGGCCGTGGGAATCGACGTTTGCAGCAGGACCTCGAACGTTGCCGATGATTCGGACAGGGTCATGACGTCTCCCCTTCCCGCCAGCGGTCGAGCAGTTCGCCGGTCACGCGCTTGCCTCGCAGCCCATCGAGGGTCCCTTTGGCCTTGGCCAACGCCGCGGCCCCATCGCCCTGCAGGACCCGATAGGCCCACACGAGGGGGAGCGTGGCCACATCGAACACCCAGAACAAAAACCAACGCGCCGGCGTACCGTGGCTGCGCAGGAACCAGACCGTATTGACCGCCATCATGTACTTGCGACGCGCATTGTAACCGCCTCCCGTCGACGCGTGGGCATCGTGATGGGCGGCGACCTCACCGATCAAGCGAACCCGAAAGCCCGCCGCTGTGGCGCGCACGCAAAGGTCGAGGTCCTCGTGATAGGCAAAGAAATGCTCCTGGAACAGTCCGATTCGCTCGAACACATCGCGGCGAACGAGCATCGCGCATCCCGGCACGTAATCCACGTCCCGCGTGATCTGAAACGAGGGACCGTCCTTCTTGCAGTGACCGATCATCCGACTGAGGTTCTGGCGATACGTGAGACGCCCCCCCGCGCACCACACCATCGTCGGATCCCTCGCGTAGAGGACCCGCGGGCCGACGATTCCGATCTCCCCTTCCAGCGCGTCCTCCAACCTCGCGAGCATCCCCCGTTCGGGAAAAGTCACGTCGTTGTTGACGAGAAACACCGCATCCGCTTCGCGCTTCAATGCATGGGCGATTCCACGGTTGCAGCCCTTCGCAAAGCCCTGATTGGTCGTGTTACGCAACAGGTGCAGGCGCGGAAAGTCCCTTTCGATCGCCTCCACCGATCCGTCGGTCGAACCGTTGTCCACAAAAACGATGTCCTCCTGGGGGAAACCCAGCTCGTTCAGCGACCGAATGCAAGCATGGTTGTCCTCACCGCCATTCCAGTTGACAACCACGGCCCAGGTTCCCGAGCTCACTCGTGTGCCTCTTCCGCCCCAGTCGTCGCCTCCACGCACGAACGAAACGAACCCGCGGCCAGGCGTGTCTCGACCCGATCGCCGACGGCGAGCTGTGCAGCATCGTTCAGGGGCGTACGCTCACCGACCCGGGTCGTCAATGCATAGCCACGGCGAAGAACCGCCAGAGGCGAGACGCCCTCGAGAGCGCGCGCGTTCTGGGCCAATCGATGCTGTGCCCGCTCCAGCACCCGCCCGGGGAGAGCCAGCAGACGGGCGGAAACGAGCCCGAGGCGGCGCTGCCACTCCGCCAGGGCGGCCCTCGGGGAGCGGCGCTCGAGCCGCGTTTGCAGGGTTGCAAGCCTGCCCGAGCGACCGTGCAGAAGGGTCCTCATGGAAGGCCGCAGGCGCATCCAGGCGGTCTCCAGGCGATCGCGACGCGCCTGGAGAATCCACTTCGCATCGCGCAGGGCCGGCCGGCGCGTGAGCGCTCCGAGTCGATCCTTGCGGCGCGCCAAGATGCGCTCCATGCCGTCCAGCATATAGTTCCCCGCCCGGACGAAGCGGCCCTTGAGCTCGGCCAGATCGGGCAGCACCGTCTGGGCGGCATCGGTCGGTGTATGTGCGCGGCGGTCGGCCACGAGGTCGGCCAGGGTCGTGTCGGTCTCGTGTCCGACGCCGCTGATCACGGGCACGCTGCAGTGCCAGATCGCCTCGGCAACGACCAGCTCGTTGAAGGACCAGAGGTCCTCGAGCGAGCCACCTCCACGACAAACGACGATGACGTCGACGCCGGAGCTATCGAGCCGCGCGATCGCTTCGGCGATGGCGGGGGCCGCTCCGGGCCCCTGCATCGGCGCATGACAGAAGCGCACCGGATAACCGGCCCAGCGCAACGTCCGCGTGCGGAGAACGTCCTTCAAGGCCGCGCCGTCGCGACTGGTTACGAGGCCGATCCTCCGGGGGTAACGCGGCAGCGGGCGCTGCCTTTCGAACCAGCCTCGCGCCGCCAGTTCGGCCTTGCGTTTTTCCAGCTGGGCCAGGAGCGCTCCGACCCCCATCGGTTCGAGCCGATCCACGATCAGCTTGTAGTTGCCGCGGGGCTCGTACACATCGAGGCGCCCGACGGCCAGCACCTGGTCGCCCTCGCCGGGTTCGAAGGACAGTCCGCGCGCCACGGTACTACGCCAGATGACGGCTGAAATGCGCGCCCCCTCGTCCTTCAGATCGAAGTAGATGTGGCCCGAGGTGTGCCGTTTGAATCCGGTGATCTCCCCGGCGACTCGGATTCGTCCGAGCTCGCTGAGTCGATCCTTGATGACCGTCGTGAGCTGGCCGACCGTGTAGGGCGCGGCCGGATCGTCGGGCTCCGCCCCCGAGGCCGCGGGCCGGCGCGCCTCGGGGGCGCGATCGGACGCCTTTTGGCCAGCCCGCGGAGGGACCTTTCGGACCTCTTGCGGGGGGTCGTCGAAGAGACCGGGGGGAGGGCCGGACTTCTCGGGGCGGCGGGCCATGGCCCGTTTATCCCGAGGAAGTCTCTGGGGGTCAACCCTCGCCCGCTTTCGCAGGCGCAAGAACCTCCGACTCGGCCCCTCCCGTCACCAGGGGAATCGTGGCGCTACTCCACTCCTCCAGGGGCGCGCGGGGTAGGTAAATGCGGTGCACCCCGTCCCGGAAGGCCGCCTTGCCCTGGCCGCGAACGATGGCCCCATCGAAGAGCTCGATGAACACCCCCCTCTCGCCCAATCGGATCCGTACCCGGTCCGCAAAGAGCCGACGCGCGAGCCGGCCGTCGACACCGAATTCCTCCAGGTGAACGCCGTACAGGGTGCTCCCCCAGACCCCACCCAGGGCATGCAGGCGATGAAAGCCCGTGGAGGCGTCCAACGCCAGGAGCCGATTCAATTCCCTGCGCACACTCGGCAGGTGCCAGCGGCCATCGTTCCTCTCGGAGGGGCTGGCGCCGTCCGAGAACAACTCGGGAACGGATTCCAACCAGTCCTCGGGGTCGACGTGGGGCAGCAGGATGCGCCGCACTCCGCCCGCAAAGGGGACCCTGGTTCCGGCCACGCTTTCACTGCCCTGCTCGAGCACGATCGTCAGGGTCCGGGCCGCCCGGCTCGCCTCGAGCCGCAAGCGCTTTGCACTCATGCTTCCGGTCAGTCGTCCGTGCATGTCGAGGATGCGAAAAACGACCGGCCCGATCGCTCCTTCGAGGAGCGTGCCGGGCTCGAGCAGATCGAGTGCGCGCAACCCCTCGATGCGCATGAGGGCGGACAGCGACCGACCGATCTCGCGCGCGCGTTCCGTGCGCCGCAGTTCTTCGGGATCGATGTTCTCCTCTTCACCATCGACCTCCGGAGCCGGGACGGGGGAAGCGAGGGGCGCATAGTCCGCAGCCAGCGGAAAGACGGGCGCGTTCCAGTCGAGGGACGCCAGGGCCTGGTTGTAATCGAACCAGGCGAGCTCACGTTTCTGCCGGCGCCCGCGTTCCTCTTCGAGTTGTTGCTTCAGCTCCGCGATCTCCCGGTCCCGCCGATCCAACCCCGCAAAGGCCAGCGCTTCACCCGCGCGTCCGAGCCAGCGGGGAAGCTCTTCCCGATCGACCTCGCCCGGACTCAGAACGAGCCGCAGGGGCTCGGATCGCCCCTCGATTCCCAGTTCGAGACTCAGGTCCTCCTTTCCCGGGAGGGTCCCCCACAAGAGCCACGGTCTGGAGGTCTCCGGCGCGAGCTCGCACGGAGTCCGGAGCAGGAGTCGCAGCAGAGGATCCGCCGCCTCACTCCCCTGGGCGGCCTCCTTCATCGAGACGGCGATCTCGACACCGGCCGCGTTTCTCAGCTGCACGCTGCCGGCCACCAGGGGCTCCTCCCCCGCACCTGAACTCCCCTTCCCGCTGGGAACGAGGTTCAAGACCAGACGGAGCGGCTCGCCGTGGGCGGACAACCCCAGCCTCTCCGCCAGGCGCGTCGCGCGGAAGCTGGCGTACTCGCAGGCGCCATCCGTCGCACAGCCGGCGTGCAGGGAAGAGAGACGCGCCTGCACGTTCAGTCCCTCACTCCAGCCGGCACTTCCGATCCAGCAAACCACCCCGGCATCGGAAGTGGCCGGGGCCACGCTCTCGCCCCGCGCGCGGAGCCATCCGCGCGGGCTATCCTCGAGCAGCCTCAGACCCGCGAAAGCGACGAGAAACAGCGCGACGGTGAAGACCCAGGACCAGGAGCCCGCGCGGCCAGACAGAGAGCCACTCTCCTGCGGAAACTCGAGCAGGCTCACCCCAGGGTGTCCCAGTCCTTCTTCTTGTTCTTGTTCCACCAGGTTTGCCATGACTCCGGGTCGCGCTCGTCATGACCGGAGAGCTTCTGCAGCGAGTTTACGATCGGGCCGGAGATTCTATTCCAGCGTTCGTGGGCCTCGACATTGGTCGGATCGATGTCCTTGGTCGCTTTTTGCCCCATGAGGATCTTCAACTGCTCTGAAAACATCTCCTTGCGGAGCTTGAGCGGCGCTTCGTTGAAGTGGCTCAGGGCCTCCGCTCCGGCCGCCACCAGCGTAGGATTGTGGTGCTTGAGCAGCGACAGAAGCGGGCCCACCGCTTCGAGGTTCTCGGTCGTGCCCAGGGCGAGGGCGATCGTGCGCAGGAGCCGCTCCCTCTTCCTGAAGGCCTTGGCCCCGAGCTGTTTGCTGAGGGGCTTCACGCTCTCGGGCCCCATGCGCCCCATGGCGACCGCGGCGGCGGTGTAGAGACGAACGTCGGGAACGCCGGGTTCGAGCTCCTTGGTGCGCTTGAGCTTGAAGCACTTATCGAGCCCCTTGACGATCGCCTTGCGGTCCTTGGGCCCGCTATTGGGAAACTCCTGGAGCAGCTCATCGATGACACCGATCGCCTCCAGGTCCTCGGCGCCGCGCTTCTTGGTGTGCGCCTGGAAGCGGTCGAGCAGTTGCTTGATTTCCGGACGCTTGTCGACGACGGGAGTCTCATCCTCCTCCTGCTTCAGGAGTACGGGCGGCGGCGAAGCCGAGGCGGGTGGCGGCGCGGGCGTGAGCGTCAGGAGAGTCATCGCGAGAGTCAGCATGCTGGCCTCCTTCGTGGCGTTTCGGAGATCCTCATTTTTGCGTCAAGCAGGCTCTGGTGGTACCCCTAGGCCCGGGTTCGACGAAACTTCAAGTCTCCCCGGGGGTGTGGAGAGGGGCAATCGGTTCCAGCGCTCGGCCCACGCTCGGGCGACGGGTCCTTCGAAGCCGGGCAACCCCGTCCTCCACCGGTCCCCGTGCCGCAGCCCGCTCACCCCCAGGACGCCGCGGACGGCGTTGGTCAGAATCACCTCGCGCGCACCGAAGAGTTCCTCCGGAGCGAGGGCCCGCACGCAGGAAGGGGCCTGCGGGAGTCCCAGGACCCATTCCCGGACCACTCCGGCGACGACTCCGCATTCGAGCCCCGGGGTCACCACGCCGTTCTCGGTGGCGACGAAGAGGCTGGACCGGCTGCCCTCGCAAACGCTTCCCTCGCGGTTCAAGAGCAGGGCTTCGAAGTCCCCCTGCTCCCGCGCCTCGCCCAGGGCCCGGTCGTAAGACTCACGTCGATTCGTCTTGTGATTGCCGGTGAGACCCGGATCCCCGAGGGGCGTCGATGCGATGCACACCGACACCTGTCCGGACGGAGGCCCGGGTCGGGGGCGCAGAAAGGCAAAGGAGCCTTCCCGCTGCACCTCGAAACGACAGACCGCCTCGGCCACGCCGTTACGGCGCAGGAGAGCCGCCAGCGTCTCCGCAACGCTCCAGGAAAACGGCGCGCCGCCCAGAGCCAGGACTCCGCGCTGCAGCCGAGCCAGGTGGCGCTCGAAGCGCTTCACGCCTCCTCGGGTCCACAGAAAGGTCTCGAAGACACCGAGGCTTGCGGACCGGACGGCGCCGAAGGAGCGATCGAACTCCTCCCGCGAAAGGATTTGCCCGTTCGCCCAGACGAACGGAAAGCCCATGCCCATCGCGGCGCTCAAAAAACCTTGGCGTCGCGCGGGCGACTGGCTCCGACCGAAACGCCCACGTTGAACACCCACCCCTCGGGACCGTCGGCCTCGTAGCGGCTCACATCCGAGGTGAACATCACCGCACCATCGTTCGGAAAGAAATTGACGGCCAGCCCCAGGTACTTGGTGTTCACCGCATCGTCAGCGATCTGCCAGCGAAAGCTCGTCTGCCAATCCTCGGCAAGCCGCCTGCCGACGGTGAGCCCGAAGGGAGTGCTGTCCGGGGCCAGAAAGACCGCGGGGTTTCCGTCGACGAAGATGGGCTCGACCGGGAAGCTATTCCCGAGGTGCGCAAACTCCGTGTGCAGGTAATAGGGCCCCAGGGTCATCGCGAAGTCCATACCGTAGCCCCCTGCATCGGCGGCCGACCCGGCGGAGGCCGAGTCCGTGAGACCGAAGAAACCGAATTCGGCACGCAGATAGTTGGGAGAGTCGCGCGCTCCTTCGGCGAGCCCGAGCCCTTCCTCGTACACCGACCATTCGATGCGGGCGGAGGTGATGACCCCCGTCTTATCTCCATCCTGACCGTCGGTGACCGCCAGGAACCAACGGATCGCATCTCCCCCGCCTGAGAGCTCGGCACCCCGGTCGTAATAGTCGAAACGTTCCCCCAGCAATGTGCGGTCGCGAAACACGAGCGTTTCGGGATCGGCCGAGGCGCTGTGCAACACGCGGGGCTTGAACTGGCCCGTCTTGAAGCCCACCAACTCGGGCGGGTTCCAGCCCACCCAGCCATCTTCCAGGACCGCCGTACCGCTGGCCAGCTCCAGCTGCACTCGCACGAGGGCATCGCTGTAGGCGAGTTCGAAGTAGGGTTGAACGTCCTCCAGGAACACGGCAAGGACAGGATCTCCCACTCCGGTGGCGATCGTGGCGTCGGAGAAGCTCCAGAAGGCGCGCACGAGCCCACCGTACGACAGAAGGTCCGGAACGGGCTCTTCCTGGAGAGCGGCGGCGGAGACCGAAACGGCGGGCAACAAGAATAGGGCCGGAGCGACGGCGCGAAGGAGGCGCTTCATCGCCAAGAGAAGAGCGTTTCAGCGGGGCAAAAGCAAAGGAGAGATCGCCCGACCGCCCTCTCCTCCGAGGGCCCGGGCCAGGGCTTCGCCTTTCCACCGACATTCGCGCTCCTCCAGCTCGGGATCGGAACTCCAGGTGATGGCGCCCCCCACCCGGTAGTGAACCCGAGCACGTTCCCCCTTCTCGATGGCTTCCCGCCACACCAGGGTCCGGATCAACAGGTTGGCCTGCATTCGCCCCCTCGTATCGAGACTGAAGAGCGAACCGTAGAAGAAGCCGCGCCCCTCCTCTTCGAGCTCGGACAGGATCTCCATGCTGCGCAGCTTCGGCGCCCCGGTGATCGAACCTCCGGGAAAGAGACTCTGCAGGCAGGTCAGCGCGTCCGCCTCCGGCACGGGCCGGCACGTGACGTCCGCGGCCAGGTGGTGCACGGTCGAATAGCTCTCGAGGGTCGGATAGCCGTCGACGCGAACCGAGTCGGTCGAAGCGATTCTTCCGAGATCGTTTCTTTCGAGATCGACGATCATCCCGAGTTCGGCCAGATCCTTCTCGCTCTGCAAGAGCCCCTTTGCATTCACGCGATCGAGGTCGGGGTCGGCGCTCCGGGGCGCGGTGCCCTTGATCGGCCGCGTGCGTGCAAGGGCCGCGCATGTGTCGTCGCTCGGCGGAATGTACTCCAGCAACAACTCGGGAGAAGCGCTGAGCAGGGCGCCGCCTTCGAAAGAGAGAAACCCGGCGTAGGGCGTCGGTTGCAACGCGCGCAAACACCGGTAGAGCTCGCCGGGAGAACCCTCCACCTCGCGCGAAAAACGCTGCGTGACGTTGGCCTGATAGATCTCTCCCCGCGCGATCCAGTCGCGCGCGCGTTCGATGCGCTGGAGGTGCACGTCCTTGGACACGTGCCGTTTCGGCTGAGCGTGGAAGATCAAGGACGAGCGGCTGTCGTCCCCTTCGAGAGCTCTCACGATACGCGCGCGGCGCTCTTCGAGCGAGGGGCGAGCGTCCCCGGGATCCTCCCCCAGAACCAACGACAAACCACCGCTGCGCTCGTCGCGCACGAGAAAATCCGTGTAGAAGCCCCCCACCAGGGACGGCAATCCCAGGGGGTCGTCGGGCAGGACGAGCTCGGGCTCGAATTCGCGCACGGCCTCGTAGGCCAGGGCCCCCAGAAAACCGCCGTGAAAGAACCCTGGGACGGGATCGCCCTTCTTCGATTCCAGTCGCCCGTGGAGTCGGCGCAACTCCCCGAGCGAAGCGGGGGTCCCGATCGGCAGGGGATCGAAGGCCAACAGGCTGAAACGAGCCGGTCGACCGCCGGCCGAATCCAGGAGAACCGGCCGATGGCCTCGCAGCCGTCCCAGAAGCTCGAAGAGCTCGACCGAAGCCGCGGCACGCGCCACATCTGACGAGAGATCAAAAACGCGGGGCCGGAATCGATAGCGACGGGCGCCCCCTTCCGATTTTCTTTGCGGGTGGATCTCCTTCACGGCCAAGCATTCCCTCGACGAGGCGTGCAGCGTACAAGGGGGCGATGAAGAAGGACAAGCCGCGCGCTGCCCTGGGTCTGGTCTTCGGGATCGTGTTTCTGGACATCGTCGGGTTCTCGATCCTCTTTCCCCTCTTTCCCTCACTGCTGGAGTTCTATCTCGGGCGCGAGGGCGACGGGAGCTTCATCGGCGGCATCATCGAGTGGTTGACGGGGCTCGCCGGCGGAAGCGACGGCAACTGGGCGGTGGTGACCCTGTTCGGGGGGCTCCTGGGGACCCTCTATTCGCTTCTGCAGTTTCTCTTCGCACCGATCTGGGGAGCGTTGTCGGATCGCATCGGCCGGCGCCCGACGCTCTTGATCACGCTGGTCGGAACGGCCGCGGGCTATCTCCTGTGGATGTTCTCCGGGTCCTTCGTGTGGCTTCTGGTTTCGCGCATCGTTGGCGGCATCATGGCCGGCAACATCTCCACGGCATCCGCGGTGGCGGCCGATACGACTTCCGCCGAGAAGCGCGCGAGCGCGATGGGCATCGTGGGCATGGCGATCGGCCTGGGCTTCGTCCTCGGGCCGGCCCTGGGCGGGATCGCGGCTCCCGACGAAACGGCCCTGGCCCGGACCTACGCCACGGGCCTGGCCTGGAACCCCTTCTCCATGGCAGCGACCCTCGCCTTCGGATTGTCGCTCTTCAATCTTCTCTTCGTCGCTCTGCGCTTGAAGGAAACCCTGCCGCCGGAGCGCCGCGGCAAGGGTTCGCGCACGGCGCTCTGGAACCCCCTGGGCACGCTCGCTCGTCTGCGCCTGGTCGGGGTGTCGCGCACGACGGCCGTCTACTTCCTCTACCTCACGGCCTTCAGCGCGATGGAGTTCACCTTGACGTTCCTGGCCAGGGAGCGCTTGAATTTCGGCCCGCGGGACAACATGTGGATGTTCGTCTTCGTCGGATTCGTCATCGCCTTTGTCCAGGGTGCCATCGTGCGACGCAGCGCGCCCAAGTTGGGCGAGAAGAAGCTCGCCATCTTCGGCTTGATCGTGCTCCTGCCGGGTTTTTTCGCGATCGCCCTCACCCACAGCATCGGACTGCTCTACACCGGCCTCTTCGCCATGGCCGTAGGAAGCGGCCTGGCCATGCCCTGCCTTTCCTCGCTCGTCTCACGCTATTCACCCGCGGAGAACCAGGGGCTGGTCCTCGGTAGCTTCCGTTCGGCAGGGGCCCTCGCCCGGGCCCTCGGGCCGATCCTCGGCGGGCTGCTCTACTGGCAGATGGGCAGCGCCGCGCCCTACTGGGTCGGAGGACTCTTCCTCCTGCTTCCCCTCGGCCTCTCGCTGAAGCTGCCCCGGCCCTCGCAAGAGCCCGAGGGAATCGCAGCACCGGCCTCTCCAGCCGCGCCGGGAGACGGTCGATAGACGTCTCGTCATGAAGAAGTTTCTGCCCCTCGGCCTCGCCGCCCTCCTTTCCGTCCTCCTCCTCGCCTCCGCCCAACGGCCCGCCCGGGCGCGCACGCCCCAGGACGATCTCGAAGGCCGTGTCGCCGAACTGGAAGAGGCGCTGGCGGCTGAAGTCAAGGCGAGCAAGAGCACCCGCAAGACCCTCGAGGAGATCCGCAGCTACCTCGAGAGCCAGGCCCAGAGCGCCGAGAAGCTGAGCGCCACCCTCGACCGGGCCGAAGACCTAGGCTTCACCAAGGGCATCAACTTCGAATCCCGCCAGGTGCTCTTGAGGGGCTGGCACTCGGCCCTGGATGCGGCGCAAGAGGGCGTGCCGAGGTCGCCCCGGAAGGCGCGCAAGGGCGAGACGCCGCGCCCCGTGGGGTCCCGTTCCGGGCAACGCTGAAGTTGCCACTGCGGGGCACGCCGAGAGCGCGCCCACGCTATAAGGGGAGCATGGCGACTCGGGCGAAGTCCTTGCGCGCGGAGATCGACGACTATCTCCTGCGCCTGTCAGCGGCGAGGGGAGCCTCGATCCACACGTTGCGGGCCTATGCCGGCGACCTGGAGGAACTGGCCCTCTTCCTGGAGGCCCGGCGGGTCGATTTGGAGGCGGTCGTCCCGCGCACCCTGCGAGCTTTCCTCCTGGAGCTGGACCAACGCGGCCTCGCGCGCAGCACGCTGCAGCGAAAACTATCGGCCGCCCGTTCGTTCTTCCGTCACCTCGTGGAGCAGGGCCGGCTCGAGACGCACCCGGCGACGGGTTTACGCACTCCGCGCCGCCCACGAGCCCTGCCGGGTACGCTCGAGATCGGCGAGGTCGAGGCGCTGCTCGGTGCGCCGGATCAGAACACGGCGGGTGGGCGGCGGGATCGAGCGCTACTGGAGTGCATGTACTCGGCGGGAACACGGGCGGCCGAGACCGTGGGGCTCGATCGCAGGGATGTCGACCTCAGGCGCGGCATCGCGCGCGTGCGCGGCAAGGGCCGCAAGGAACGCCTGGCGCCCCTGGGTCGCCCGGCGGTGGAAGCGCTCGAGCGATACCTCGCCGATGGGGAACGCCCCAGGCCGGACAGGCTGGCAGAGAAGGCTCTCTTCTTGAACCTGCGGGGCGGGCGATTGACAACGCGCTCGCTCGGTCGAATCGTGCAACGCGCTTGCCTGCGGGCGGGACTGACGCGCAGCGCGACGCCGCACACCTTGAGGCACAGCTTCGCCTCCCATCTCCTGGATCGGGGAGCGGACCTGAAGGCCGTGCAGGAACTCCTGGGGCACGCCCATCTGGTGACGACACAGATCTACACGCACGTGTCCGTCGAGCGACTGCGCAAGATCTACGAAAAGGCTCACCCGCGCGCGTAGAAGCGGTGGCCGGCCCACGGCGGCCGATTACCGCCGTTCCAGGTCCACGGCCCGCAGCTCCAGTCGTTCGAAACGCTCCTCGCCCTGCACGATCTTCAGGTGGGCATCGAGCGGAAGATCGCGGAAAGTCTGCGGCTCGCTCGAGCCGGGCCAATGGATCGTGAGGCTCTCGACGGCCTGCGCGTCGCCGAGCCCGATTTCCTGGCGTAGCGTCGAACCGCCGAAGCTGCTGAGCGCGCCGACGTTGCGATAGAGCGTGCGTTTTCCGGTTCTCGTGCGCACGACGATACGGATGCGGGCTCCGAAGCCGTCGCGGTTCGACTCGGTCCCCTGCAGCGTGAGGTACAGCCAGCGATTGCCGTTGCCGGGGTTGACGAAGAGCGCGTTGGCATAGCGGTCGACGGGAAAGAAACCACCGAGCTGGTGGAAGACGTCCTGGTCGCCGTCGTGATCGAAATCGGCGAAGGCCACGCCGTGTCCCTTTTGAAGGTGCCCCAACCCCGCGGCGCTCGTCAGGTCGCGGAAGGCGACTCCCCCATCGTTTCGCAGGAAGACGTTGGGCATCAGGGATTGCAGCTGGGGCTCGCCCGTCGTCAGGTAGATGTCCAGCCAGCCGTCGTGGTCGAGGTCACCGAAGTTGGCCCCCATCGGCTGAAAGGGACGGTCCAGGCCCAGTTCGCTTGCCACGTCGACAAAGCCAGCGGATCCGTCGTTGCGATAGAGGCGGGGAGGAGGCGCTTCGTTGGGCTCGCCCAGGGCCTCGGCCACGAGGTCCGCCAGGCCGGTCTCGTAGGAGGTGACGAAGAGATCGAGCCGGCCGTCCTGATCGTAGTCGAAGAACCAGGTGGCGAAGCTGCGTTCTCGCGGTTCGACGACCTGCAGCTCGGGAGCGACGTCTCGGAAACGGCCGCCGTCGTTTCGATACAGACGGTTCTCACCGATGTTCGAGAGGTAGAGATCCAGATCCCCGTCGGCGTCATAGTCGCCGGCACCGACCCCCTTGCAGAAGCGGTTGTTCTCGACCCGGTTGGCGCGGGCCACATCCTCGAACGTCGTTCCGCCGTGGTTTTGGAAGAGCTGGCCGGGGTAGTCTCCGGTGGGCTCACGCTCGATGCGCGACTCGTTGCCGACGTAGAGATCCACCCAGCCGTCACCGTCGAAGTCACCGAAGGCGCCGGTCTGGGTGGGCATGGCGGGCTGCGCCAATCCGACCTGATGGGTAACGTCCTCGAAGAGCGCCTCCCCGCGGTTGCGCACCAGGGAGTTGCGCAGCTGGCCGTCGTCCCCGAGCCAGGCACCGCGCAAGACGAAGAAATCCTTGTCGCCGTCGTTGTCGTAGTCCGCGGCGATCAGGTTGAGCCCGCCCTTCTGGTCCGAGGCGCGCGAGGGGTCGGAGAGATCCTCGAAACTTCCGTCTCCGCCGTTTCGAAAGTAGCGCACGGGTTCGCGCGGGTCGTAGCTGGAGGTGAGGATGTCCAGCCACCCGTCCCCATCGAAGTCTTCGGCGACCGCGCCGCCGCAGAGGTTGAGGGTATCCAGGCCGAGCTCGGGAGCCCGGTTGCGAAAGCGCGGGAACCCGCCCTCGGAAGCGAAGGCGCTCTCGGGCAGGCGAAAGGGTTCTGGCACCCCGTCGGGGTACTCCCCCAGGGCCATGGCGCAGATGTTGGCCAACCACAGCGCTTCGGCGTCCTTCGGGTCGCGCCTCAAGCGCCGCAGAAACAGGGCACGCGCCTTCTCCGCGGGTTCACGCAGGGAGTGTTCGGCAGCCCCCGCCAGGGGAAAGATGCAACACTCGCCGTTGTGGCGCGCCACGCAATTCTCGGTCTCGGCCAGGCGCAGGTACGCCAGGGCGAGCAGCGACTCGCTCCCTGCGTCCCCGGCGGAGTTTCTCGCCAGGCCCTGAAGGACACGCTCCAGCACATCGATCGATTTCTGGATCTGGCCGTTCTTCAGAAGCGCCCGTGACAGCCGCCGCTCCAGGCGCAAACGCTCGTTCGCAGACAGACCCTCTTCCTTCAAGGCCCGGCGCAGTGTGCGAACGCGCGTCGTGGAGAGGTAGGGATTCGAACCGGAGGTCAGATCCTGCGCCATCCGATCGAACTCCTCGCGCACGGACAGCCGCTTTTCATCCCGATCACTCCCGGCCACTGTGGGGACGTCGCTCACCGCCTCGCCCGAGGTGTCACCGCACGCGAGCAACAAGACGGTGCATAACCAAGGAAGCGCTGCCTGCAGACTAACTCGTGCCATGGGAAGCTGACTCGCCTCGCTTGCGATCCCGGCGAATCAGGAACGCGTCGATCTCGGCCACGGCGGCCGCGGCTGCGAGGTACCAGAAGCCTACCAGCAGCGTGGTGTCGGTCAGCTGGACAAGTTTGTCATACACCAGGGCCAGGGCGAGGACGAAAACGTCCAGCATGGCCCACTCGTCGACCCGTTCCGCAAGACGCCGCATCCAGGGGCGACGCACGCACCCCAGGAGCAGGCCGGAAAGACCGCGAAGCACCGGCATCGCGAGGATGAAGACGGCCAGATAGGCGGCCATCCGGGCCTCGTCCCCATTCCAGAGAAGCCGCAGGGTCGGCAAGAGCCCGATCTCGTTCTTGAAAAACGAGAGATAGGGCGGCTTGATCAGGTAGTAGAACTCGCGCAACCCAAGACCCAACAGGACGAGTCCGGCGAGGGACAGCACGCTGCGCAGGCGCCAGGTCACGCCGCTCTGCGTCGCGACCGGCACCGCCTCGCCGGCCAGCTTGCGCTGCACCATGCGCGCAGAAACCATCGAGAGGAAGATCGCCACGGCGAACAGATGGATGCCCGTTCGCGAACTCGAATTCCCGTAGGCGATGGGAAGAAAGGACCCGACGAACAGGGCGATGATGAACACATCCACCATCGACCACTTGCCGAGGACGACCAGCATTCGCAGCACTTGACCGGAGCGTTTGCGAACGTGACCGCGCAAGCAACAGAAGGCGAGAAAGGCCAGCTTGCACACCGGAAAGACGATCGAGAAGGCAAACACGATGGTGGCGGAAACCCGGTTGCCGTCCTTCCACAGGCTCTCGGTCCCGCCGTAGATCGAGTAGATCTCCTCCGGTCCCCCCAGGCCCTGGAAGAACACGGTCGGCCGCTTCAGGGCGATGCCCAGGAGAACCGCGCTGACCACCACCAAGGACAGGGCCGCCGCGTGCGGCGCCACGGCTCGAGGTCGATCAGGCTCAGGGAGGCTCTCGGATTTCATGCGAAACAGCGCGTCTCATTTCGGCATCCCCACCGATCGGCTTCAAGACCGGGCCCGTCCCCTTTTCGGGAACGGGCCTCCCAAAGAGGTCGATTCTCTGCTCGACTCCAGCCGGGGACTTGCGGAGGATGGAGCCCTCGGTTCGTCCAGCAACCGAAAGATGCGCGCGTGAACAAGACGGTCATTCAAGCCTATCCCTCCCCCTTGATCGAGGCGATCGAGGCCAACTTCGACGGACGAGTCGCCTTCGTGCCCGGCCTGGTCAAAGGGCCCCGCGTCTGGGATCAAAACAATCTGATCCGTGTCGATTCCCTTCTCCATTCGGACGCATTCAACAAGATCCTCCACGCCCGGCTCGATGAGACCGACGCGGATACTCGTATCGATGAGGCGTTGGCAGCCTTCCACGCCGTCGACCGGCCCTTCGCCTGGCGCGTCGGGCCCTGCTCCCGTCCGCTCGATCTCGAACGCCGCCTGGCCGAGCGCGGACTTCAACCCGCCGAACAAGAAATCGGATTGACGCTCGAGCTCAAGGACCTGCCTTTGGATGTGGAACCGCCGCCGGGCTTCGAGATCCGGGAGGTCACCCAGCTCACCGACTTGAATGGGTACGCCACCGTCCTCGCACAGGAGGCCGGTTCGGGAAGCGACGACATTCTGGCCTACTACGAGAGGGCCGCTCCGTTCCTCTTGAAGGGCGATGGTCCGCTACGGCTCTTCGTCGCCTACGGGCAGGACGAACCCGCGGCCGTGGGCGAGCTCTTCCTCAGCCGACTCGGCGACGCTCCGCGCGGCCTCGCGGGAATCCACGTCGTCGCCGGCGAGAGGACGCACGGTCGCTCGCGTCTCGATCTGGCGCTGACGTGGACCGCGCTGGATGGCGCCCGCAAGCTCGGCGCGAGGACCGCAGCCCTGATGAGCGCCCCGCAAGACCAGGCCATCTACGGGGAGCTGGGATTCCAGGCCTGTTGCAGGTTCGTCGATTACACGCCGTAGGTCCAGGCGGAAGGCGTTCGGAACGTTGCTGCAGATGCCCGGGGCGCTCGCCCTTCAACGCACCCTCTCCGGGCGGATGCCCCAGCCGACGATGCGTGCCGTCAGGTTGCGCAGGAGCGGGATGGAGCTCATCAACCTCGCCACCACGGGCAGGCGGAAGGGCCGCTCGTCGAGCGCGCGCTTCACCACGATTCCCTGGACGATGGACTGGAAGTACTGGATCACGCGCACGGGAAGCTCGCGGCGCGCTTGCACGCGCTCGAGCTCGCGTGAACTCACGCCTCCCCTCCGCAGGGAATCGGTGAGCAGGTTCGCCGTCGCGACCGCGTCTTGAATGGCATAGTTGATGCCCACGCCTGCGACCGGCGACATGACGTGGGCGGCGTCGCCGATCGCGAGCAAGCCGGGCCGGTGCCAGGTGGGGATCCGGCTCGACTCGACGGAGAGATGGTGCACCTGCTTCCACTCCTGAAGCAGATCGACGCGGTCCGCGAGTTCCGGTACGAGTCTGCCGACCGACTCCCGCAAGGCGGGAAGCCCTGCCGCCCGGACCGCGCGCGCATCGCCTTTCAGGATGACGCAGCCCAGCTGCCACTCCTCCCGGCGAGCCAGGACGACGATCATGTGGCCGGCACCGACTCGAAAGCCCGTGTCGAGCTCCTCACCGTCCTTGCGAGGCAGCACGATCCACATCACGTCCATCGCCGCGGCGTTCTTGATCGGCACGAAACCCGCCAGCTTGCGAACACGCGACGCCCGTCCATCCGCCGCCACGGTGAGAGTCGCGCGCAGTTCGTGACGTTCGCCATCCTTTTCGTAGACGGCACCGCGGACCCGCCCCTCCTCGATCACGAGCTCTTTCACCCGGCAGCCGAGCCGCAGGTCGAAGGCCGGGTACTTGCTCGCCTCTCCGGCCAGGAAATCGAGGAAGCGCGCCTGCGGAATCATGGCGACGAAGGGGAAAGGGGCTCGCACACGCGAGAAGTCGGCGATCGTTGTCGCCACTCCGCCGCTGTGAAGGACCATGCGCTCCATCACCCCGTGTTCGAGGGCGAGACAGGCCCGGGCGAGGCCGATGTCGTCGAGTACTTCGAGAGTGGAGGGATGCACGGTGTCGCCGCGGAAGGCGCGGTCGAAATCACCGTGGGCCTCGAGCAGGGTCGTCGCGACGCCCTTGCGTGCGAGGAGCAGCGCGAGAACGAGGCCCGCCGGGCCGCCACCGACGATGCAACAGCGCGTTTCCGAGGAGGCCATCCCCACAGCGTGAAGTTTCGCCGGTAGAAAGGAAGTCCCGAGGGTTCGCAATGGCGAAGTTCCAGACGAGTTCAGCTCGGCCGTGGTCCGGGCACCGACCCGTCAGAACTTTTCCCGGCGGAGGCCTTGATCGACACGATGCAGACCACGCTGTGGTCCTACGTCGGGCACCTCGACGCGTCCAGGCGCGTCCTCACGCTCGAAACCGAGGGGCCGTCCATCAGCGGCCCGGGCGAGACGGTCAGGTACCGGGACCGGATCGAGCTGATCGGCTCCGACGAGAAGAGGATGAGCTCTTCGATGCTCGCAGAAGGCGCGTAGCTGGACGACCTTCATGACGGCCGAAGCCCGTCGCGTGCAATAGCGGGCCCACGGCCCGGCAGCTGGAAAGCCTGCGTGCCGTGGCTCTCCGTGCCTGCTGGAGCCGCACTGACGCGTGCCGAGAGCCACAGACGCACTCCGCGAGGAGATCAGAACCCCGCCAGCGCGATGCACGTAGAGTAGATCGAGCCCCCCCCGACTCCTTCCACGCGAATCTCCCCCATGCGGTCATCGCTTCTCCTCCCTCTCCTTGTCCTCCTGCCCTCGTGCGCGACGGAATCGCCCTCCGGCGCGGCGACGAGTCCCCTTTCACCGACTGCACGCCGCGAGGACCGGACAGGGCCGGTGGTACAGCACTGGGGCGCCATGCGCGAGGTCCTTCGTGACGGGCGCACCGAGGGACGCGTCGACCTGGCCGAAGTTCTGGGTCCGGATACGGTCGCCGTCGGTGCCTCTGCGGCTCTTGCCGCCGAGATAACCGTCTTCGGCGGGAAGGCTCACCTGGCCGAGGTCGTGGATCCGGGCTCCGTCCAGGGCCTGCGCGTGCGAGCGCCCGTTGCCGGGGAACAGGCCACGCTGCTCGTTCTCGCCCAGGTGGCGGAATGGAGCGAACACCCCCTCACCGCGGTGCCCGACCTCGCATCACTCGAAGCGTCCGTGCGCGCGATCGCCGCGGCCCATGACATCGACGTGACCAGGCCCTTCCCCTTCCGCGTCGAGGGCGTGGCGAGCACTCTGCGCCTGCATGTGCTCAACCACTCCTGCCCCATCGCCGAACCGGACGGACCGAAACCCTGGAGGTTCTTCGGAGAGGGCGAGACCACCGTGCTGGTGGGTTTCTACGCCGAGGACTCCGCCGGCCGCCTGACTCACCATGGCCAGGAGACCCACACGCACGCCCTCCTTCCAGGAAGGGACATCTCAGGTCACCTCGACGAGGTGGCACTCTTGTCCGGCGCCCGCGTCTACCTACCCGTCCGCTGAACAGCTCCCCCTTCACCGCCTGGGCGCGAAGCGGAAGATGGTGAGCCAAGAGGTCCCGAGTTGGAACCAACTCGTCGAGTGCCTCCAGGGCCTCGATTCCCTATGCGCGGCGGGAAGTGATGCGCCCTGGAACCGCTCTGAGGCGTCTTGAGAGTCGTACGGACACTCCCAGAGGGGATGGGAACCCCCCGAGGTGAAGAGGGCTAGTCGGAAGTCTCGGAAGCCTCGTCCTGACCGTCCTCCGAGGCGTAGGACGACAACTCGTGGTCCACGAGCAACCGATCCAGCTCCTCCGACGTGACTGGACCCTCTTGGCGCACACGGTCGAGGAACTCGGTGAACCCGACACTCCCCGGCAGGTCCGCCCCCTTCTCTTTTGGAGAACGAACGATCGTCTCGAT
>NYUD01000066.1 GCA_002683825.1 Planctomycetota bacterium | reverse complement strand
GATCTGATTCGTTCCCCCCTGCGCGGCGAGGTGTCGCGGCGCGGATTCCTGTCGACGTTGTCCCTCGGTTGGGTCGCCTTCACCGGCGCCAGCCTCGGGATGCTCGGCGCCATGGGGCGCTTCCTTTTCCCCAACGTGCTCTTCGAGCCGCCCCAGGAATTCAAAGCGGGTCCGCCCGACGACTTCGCCGTCGGCCTGGTCGACGAGCGCTTCAAGGCCTCCTACGGCTGTTGGATCGTTCGCGAAGAGGGCGGTTTCTACGTCCTTTCCACGGTCTGCACGCACCTGGGATGCACGCCGAACTGGCTCGCTTCCGACCAGAAATTCAAGTGTCCCTGCCACGGGTCGGGATTCCTCAAGTCAGGGATCAACATCGAGGGGCCGGCGCCACGGCCGCTCGAGCGTTACAAGATCGTGCAAGCCGAGGACGGTCAGATCATCGTCGACAAGAACACCAAGTATCAGCAAGAGAAGGGCCAGTGGGAGTTCGACGGAGCCTACCTCTTCTACGCCTAGCCCGAACCGTACCGTCGTTTCGCTACCCGCCACCCCGCCAGAACCACGCTAGATGGGCAAGCTCTTCCAAGCCATACGATCGAGCCAGATCTGGCGTTCGATCTTCCGCCACGGCTACCCCGACACGCCGCGGAATCGCACCTTGGCGGTCCTTTCGAACACGTTCCTGCACCTCCATCCGGTCAAGGTTCGTCGCAGCGGTATCCGACTTTCCTACACCTGGTGTATGGGGGGGCTGACGTTCTTCCTTTTCCTGGTCGAGACCCTTACCGGCCTGCTCTTGATGTTCTACTACCGGCCGACGGCCGAGTACGCCTACCAGGACATCTGGGCTCTGCGCGAACACGTCCCGATCGGAATCATGCGGGAGATGCACCGCTGGGCGGCGCACCTGATGGTCATCACGGTATGGCTGCACATGTATCGGGTGTTCCTGACCGGTTCGTACAAGCCACCCCGTGAGTTCAACTGGAACGTGGGGGTCATTCTCCTGGTGCTCACGCTCCTGCTCTCCTTCACGGGTTATCTGCTGCCCTGGGACCAGCTCGCCGTCTGGGCCATCACGGTCGGCTCCAACATGGCGCGGGCGACCCCGTTCCTCGGGCACGAGGGGCCGGGAGCCTCGCTCCTTTCCTTCGGAGGCTTGAACTTCATTCATGCCGGTGACGACGCCCGCTTCGGCCTCCTGGCCGGACGGTTCGTCGGCGAGGGCGCGCTCCTGCGCTTCTACGTACTCCACTGTGTGGGGCTGCCGCTCATCGCGGCTGCGCTGATGGCGATCCACTTCTGGCGCGTCCGCAAGGACGGCGGGATCTCGGGACCCCTCTAGAGAGCCGAGCAAAGAGGCGATTCCATGGGTGAGTTAATCAAGGACGCGATCGACTGGCTCTTCGACCCGATCCGTTATTTCGTCGGCAGCGCCTTGATTCTGGGCGTCGTCTTCTACTGGCGTAAGTTCTTCAGCCGCAACATCGTCATCGCGACGTTCTTCGTCGGGTTCACGGCGTTCATGTTGTGGGCGCCCAGCGATCCGGACTTCAAGAAGATCATTACCAAGCCGGACAACGTCCCGATCATCATCCTGATCACGACCGTGATTTTCTTCACCTGGCTCGCCATGCGCCAGGGAGTGATCAACGATGAGCGTGCCAAGGAAGGCAAGCCGTCGATCGAGGGCGAGCTGGGCAAGAAGAAGGTCTTCACCTGGCCGGACCTGGTCTACACCGAGTTCATATGCCTGGTGCTCTTCACCGCGGTGTTGATCGCCTGGTCGATTCTGATCGAGGCTCCGATCGAGGAACCGGCAGCGACGGCCCGGACGCCCAATCCGTCGAAGGCGCCCTGGTACTTTCTGGGGCTGCAGGAGATGCTCGTCTACTTCGACCCCTGGATCGCCGGGGTCGTGTTGCCGAGTTTCATCATCGTCGGTCTGATGGCGATTCCGTACCTGGACACGAACCCGAAGGGCAACGGCTACTACACGATCGAACAACGTCCTTTCGCCATACTGTTCTTCTGGAGCGGTTTCATCCTCTTCTGGGTGTCGTTCGTCATCCTCGGTACGTTCCTACGCGGCCCCAATTGGTCCTTCTTCGGACCCTTCGAGTACTGGGACATCCACAAGCTCGAACCCCTGGTGAACGTCAACCTGTCCACCTATTTCTGGGTCGACGCGCTCGGCAAGCCCTTGCCCGAAAACGCGCTGTTGCGCGAGGCCCCGGGCATCGCCCTGATTCTGGGCTATTTCTTTGTTCTGCCGCCGCTTCTGGGCAAGACGATGTTGAGAGGACTCGTCGAGAAGATGGGAATCGCACGCTTCAACGTCTTCATGCAGCTCCTACTCTGGTTTGGCCTCTTGCCGCTCAAGATGCTGGCGCGCTGGGTCTTCAACCTGAAATACTTCATCGGCATCCCCGAGTGGTTCTTCAACGTCTGACGACTCATGGCTGATCGCGGCGATACCCACTATCACGTTCCCCACCTGAACCTCTGGTTCACCGTCTCCAGTATCGTGCTGCTCATCACCGCGTTTTGGATGGTGATCGACGACTGGAGCCGCCCCTGGAAGCGCTACCAGGCCGAATTTCGCCGGATTGAAGTTCGTCGAGCCAAGGAGGTCCTGGAGGAGGAACCCTCACAGGCGGCGCTCGCTGAAGAAGTGCAACTGTCCAAGACACTCGTTCAGGCACAGGAGCGACTCAAAGCCCACACCGGTACGATCGACGCGGCCAAGAGCGAACAGCTCGAACTCAAGGCCGTGCAATTCAAGGCCACCGAAGCCGAGAAGAAGGCCAAGCAGAACTACAACTGGGAGCGCTTCCTGGTCGATGAGTTTCGCGCCCATCACGGGGATGACGACGAGGGCTACGGGAAGAAGCTCGAAGCTCTCAAGTCTTTTGAAGACGAGATGGCCAGGCTGGGCAACCGCAAGAAAGAAGCCGACGCGGCGGTCGTCGCCCAGGAGGAGAAGGTCAAGGGGCTGGGGGTAGAGGTCTCTTCGATCGAGAAATCGATGAAGAAGGCCACCAAGGAGATCGACAAGGTGCGCGAGAAGCTTGCGGTCATCGCGCCGGAGGACAGACCGACCCAGATCGCCAACATCATTCGCGACTTCCCGGGGCTCGATTTCATCGGGCCCAGCCTGAAGGTCAACAAGGTCCTGCCACCGAACCTGACCTTCGAGTTGAACTTCACCCAGAAACCGCGGATCGACATGTGCCAGAGCTGTCACCTGGCTGCCGATCGCGTTGGTTACGGCAACGAGGAACAGCCCTTTACCTCGCATCCGGATCTCGACCTCTACCTGCTGGCAAAGTCACCGCACCCGCTGTCGGAATTCGGTTGCACGATCTGCCACCGCGGGGCCGGCGAGGCGCTGGACTTTCAGCGCGCCGATCATCGCGCTTCCAGCGAGGAGCAAGCCCACGAGTGGGGCGAGAAGTACCACTGGCACAAACAGCACTACTGGGACTATCCGATGCTCCCATCGAACTACATCGAGGCGAGCTGTGTGCAGTGCCACAAGGACACGCTGGACCTGATCGAGCCCGCTGCTCCGAAGGTGGTGGACGGCTTCCGGCTATTCGAGCGCTACGGCTGCTACGCCTGCCACAAAGTCGAGTGGTTCCCGACCAAGCGGCGTCCGGGCCCGACCCTGGCGGCTATCCGGCAGAAGACGAACAAGGAGTTCATCAACTCCTGGATCGCGGATCCCAAGGCCTTCCGTCCCACGACCTGGATGCCCCAGATCTTCCACCTGGAGAATTACGGGCCCGATGTGACGGTGGTTCACTCGAAGTACGGCACCGAGCGGGCGATGATGGGGCCCGAATGGTCCGATTCCGCTGTCGCTTCGGTGGCCTCCTTCATATGGAGTCGTTCCACGACGAAAAGCTTGCCGCCGATGCCGCATGAGGGGGACGTGGAGCGCGGGCGCGAGCTGTTCTTGCTTTCGGGTTGTGTCGCGTGCCACAACACCGTGCCTTTCGAAGGCCAGACACCGAAAGAATACGCCGATGACGAGGAGTTCGACGGAGTCATCGAAGACCGGACGAAACAAGCGCGCGGCCCCAACGAACACGGTCCGAACCTGCGCGGGATCGCGACGAAGGTCACTCCTGACTGGCTCTTCCAGTGGATCAAGAATCCCGCTGTCTACTGGCCCGAGACGCGCATGCCCGATCTGCGGCTGTCCGACCGCGACGCCGCCGACATCGTCGCCTACGTCTTCGACGATCCCCTCTTCGCAGATGTTCCCGACGGCTGGGCTCCCGAAAAAGCCTCCTACAAACGCGACGTGCTCGAAGAGCAGGCGCGCTGGTTCTTCAACCGTATCTTGCCGGCCGAACTGGACCGTCGCTTCAAAGGCGAATGGTCCGACGATAGGGCCCTGCTTGAAGCCGTCGGCGAAAAGTGGGTCTTGAACCAGGGTTGCCACTCGTGCCATGAGATCAGCGGTCTAGAGGATGCTCAGCCGATCGGCACCGAATTGACCACGTGGGCTTCCAAGACAATCGACAAGCTCGACTTCGGCTTCTTACCGGAAATCCTGGCGGAGAAACACGGCTGGGACTACGGCGAGAAGTCCGAGTTCAAGGAGTACCGCGAGAATTTCCTCGAGCACAAGCTCAGGACCCCCCGCGCCTTTGACCGGCGTAAGGTCAAGAACCCGACCGAACGCTTGAGGATGCCCCTGTTCGAATTCAACGAGGATCAAATCGAATCCATCGTGTGCTTCGTCGACGGCCTGGTCGAAGACGAAGTCCAGCTCGCGAAGATGGTGCCAACTCCCGCGGAGCTGGCCATGGACATCGGTCTACGCGCGATCCGTCAAAAGAACTGTGCTGGGTGTCACGTGATCGAACCGGCCCTGGTCGAGTTCGTGGACGAGGATGACGTAACGCACCGCGTGCGCGGTTCCTTCCTGCCGATAGACGAGGAATTCGATCCCCTGCCACCGCCCGCGAAAGGGGATTTCCAGCAGTGGCTGTCCCGGTACGAGGAAGCATGGGAGGATGAGGTTCCCGAGATCATCGTCAGACTCGAGGGTCCCGAGCCGGGCCTGGGGGACGTAGGCAGTACCGTCATCATCGAGGACACGGCCAGCGTCCGCATCATCGAACCCGCCTGGGGCGGAGAGCTCGTTCCCGTGATCACCGATTACTACCTCTGGGAGGAGGAGGTCGAGGACGTGGATGGCGTGCGCCGCTCCTACACCGAAGAGGCCTATGAGAAGTTGCGTTGGACCTTCGCTCCACCTGTATTGCTCAACGAGGGGGCCAAGCTTCAACGCGAATGGTTCTTCAGCTTCCTGCTCGACCCCGTGCAGATACGTAAGCAGATCCGGGTCAAGATGCCCTCCTTCCAGTACGGCAAGGGCGAAGCGGGGGCGATCGTCGACTACTTTGCGAACCGCGCGAACCTCGATTGGCCGGCGCGCTACGCGAAGAAGTTCATGGTCACCCACGACCAGACTCCGGCTTCGATGGCCGAGGAGATCAAAGGCACCGGTATCCGGCTCGATGAGAGCGAGCTCGGTGGGATCGCCGCCGGGAATGAAATCGCCACCGCCACCGGCCTCTCGAAGCTGTTGCAGTACGCCGAGGAAGTCGGCTTCCGGATGGACGCACGCACGGACCCTGCCTACGAGGTGATCCCCCAGAGAACTCGAGGTGTTCTCGAGCCGATTCTCGAGGCTGACCCGGGCTTCTTTGGCCGGGTTCACAACCTCGTTACCGGTGAAGGGGGGCCCAACTGCATCCAGTGCCACTTCCTGCGCGGTACGCCCCCGACGCAGGAGAGCACCCCCGTCGCATGGGCCCCGGACCTCGACCAGACGCGCGAGCGGTTGCGTCCGGAATGGGTCCGCCAGTGGATGATCGATCCCGGCAAGGTCTATCCAGGCACGACGATGCCCGCTAACTTCTCCCTGGAGACGCTCCAGTGGCAGGACTACATCGCGGCGCCCTCCGAAGAACAGATCGAGGCGGTGTTGCTGTGGCTGTACAATCTCGATCGCGCTGAGCCGAGGAATTGATTCAAACAAAGTTCTAGCACCACAGCCTCCCGCACGTATTCGACCCCGAGAAAACACCATGAAGATTCTTATTCTCCTCACAGCCGCGCTCGCCACCGGTGTGTCCGGTGAAGCAACCAAAGACGACACGACGGGCTCGATCGAAGGCCGGATCATGTGGGAGGGCGAGAAGCCCAAACCCAAGCCCGATATCGTGATCACCGAGGACAAGCAGGCGGTCGGCTGCCACGATCACGGCGACATGCGGCTGACGGACAACACCATGTTGATCGGCCCCAAGGGCGGGGTTGCGAACGTCGTGCTGACGATCGAGATCAAGGATGTGGAGGTCAAGGTCCCTGACGATCCGATCCAGATCGACCAAAAGGGCTGCCGCTTCGAACCCCACATCCAGGTGCTTCCTGTCGGTGCGACAATCAGCTTCATGAACTCCGATACGGCGACACACAATTGCCACACGTTCCCGAAGAAGAACACGCCGAAAAACAAGAACGTGGCCGGCGGCGGGAACTTCCAGCAAGTACTCGACAAGGCCGAGACCATTCTGGTCAAGTGCGACATCCACCCGTGGATGAAGAGCTATGTCGTCGTGACGAAGGCGACGCACTACGCGGTCAGCGATGCGTCAGGCGCTTTCAGTGTCGACGGCCTGCCTCCGGGCGATTACGAGCTGTCGTGGTGGCATGAAGAACTCGGCAAGGGCAAGACCGAGAAGGTCACCGTGGCCGCCGGCGCGACCAGTGAGCTGACGCACAAGGTCGGGGCCGCGAAGAAGAAAAAGAAGAGGCGGCGCCGCTAGAAACACCCGAGCGGGACAACCACGGCGTCACTCCGACCGGGAGTGGCGCCGTTTTTCTTGTTGCTGGCGGATGAGTTTCCGTTCCGAAAGAGCTTCCCGGGGGGGAGGGAAGCCCTGTTTTCTTCCTGGTCGAGTCGAGGGGCAAGCGTCACTCGGCAGAGGCGAGCTTCACCCCGCTAGGACTCTTCTTCGGGGTCGTCATCGGTTTTCGTGTCGCCCTTTTCCTTCGTATGGGAGAGCCACAAGGGAGGCTTCCAGCCGTGGAGGACAGCAGCGACGGTGGACAGGAGTTTGCGCTCGGCGGGGTCGAGGTTCTTGATTGGATTACACTCTTTCTGTCGGCGAGCCTCTTCGATGAAGCTGCGCTCGACCATCTCGAGGATGCGTTTTTTTAGTTCTGGCCGGACTTTGTCGGCACGCTCCACGAGGGGTTGGATACGACGCCCGAATTCCTCGGAGACTCCGTAGCGTGCACAGAGCTCGTTGATGATTTTGGAGGCGTCCATTCTTTCCAGGGGAAGGGGAGGGGTCTGGAGAAAACCTACCCGGCTGGACATCTCCTCAAGGACGCGATTTCTCAAGGACGATGGTTGTTGAACCGTCATTACGGCCAAAGCTCGCCACCGAGAAGTCTTTTCCCTCCCCGTCTCCCGTAACTTCACTTGAAACCATGCGCCCGTTTCTTGCCTGCGGTCTCGCTGCAATGGTCTATTTCCTGGCTGGTCCCTTCTCTTCCTCGGATGGAGTCAGCGCGGGAACCGCGATTCGCCTCGAGGTCTCCGAACTCGCATACAACGCAAGTTTGATCGTCGAAGGCCGCGTGCTTTCGGCTCAGACCGTCGAGATCGAGGGACTTGTTGCGACCGAATACCTGATCGAGGTCGGAGAGACCCTGGCGGGAACGGACCTGGCCTACCGTGCGGTGTGTGTCCCCGGCGGTGTGCGTGAAGACGGCAGCGGAATGTTGCTCGCGGGTATGCCGATGGTGCTTCCGGGTGACACCTCGCTCTTCTTCCTCACAGAGGAAAGCTCCAATGGACTGCGCATGCCCGTGGGGTTGGCGCAGGGGAAGTTCGACATCGTTCTGCTCGCTGATGGAAACAAGCGCCTCGCGCGCGACGCTTCCGATGTAACCCTGATCAACCCGCAAACGGGAATGGTCCAAAACTCCGGTGGCCGCGCGGTCTACGATTACGCGCAGGTCCGTACGGAGATCGAGGCCGGGCTGGCACGAAAAAGAAACCGGTAATGGCCCGTTTCAAGCGCCTGGGGCTCCTGGTGGCGGCCCTTCTCCTGCCGTTGTACGGATTGGGCCACGTTCGTCTGATTCACCCGGGGAACGGCCTGCCGCTCTTCTGGGCGGTCCCCTCGAACATCGAGATCGTGATCAGCTCGATCGGTTCCGACAACCTCTCCGACGGCAGCGAGGAGATCGCCTTGCGCATGGCGATCGAGGAATGGAACGCCACCTCGGGCACGAGCGCGAGGCTCGTGGAGAACACGTCGCCGGCGGCCCAGGCACGAACCGACTGGCACGGACCCGGGGGACCCAACGATATCCATCTGGTTTACTTCGATGAAGTGAACGCGTCAGGCTACTTCCCAGAGAATTCCTCGACCGTGGCCATCACGCCGATCTTCTTCTTCGGCAATGGCCAGATCGCCGACGCGGACATTCTCTTCAACGGGAGTGGTTGGAATTTTTCGACCTCGTCGGAGGTCGGCCATTTCGACGTCGGGGACGTGGGGGCCCACGAGATCGGCCATCTGCTCGGCTTGAACCATTCGGCCTTCATGGGGTCGACGATGTACCCCTACGTCGATCCCAGTGTGCTCCTGCACCGATCGATCTCCGTCGACGAAACCGGCGGCCTGCGGGATGCGTATCCGAGCGGGAGCTACGGCCGCATTTCGGGCAGGGTCCTGCGCATGTCGAACCTGTTTCCCGTCCCTGGAGCGTATGTCGTTGCGACCGATGCGAACGGTCGAACCGCGGCGAGCCTGATGACCGACACCTCGGGGAACTTCTCTCTGCCGGGGATGGACCCGGGGACTTACACGGTCAGTGCGGTTCCACTGGGGTCGACGGTCGACTTCGGGGATGCTCCCGTAGATTCCAACAACCTCGGCGGCGGCTACTTCATCGACACCGACTTCGAGCCCGCCGTCTACGCTTCGACGGCGGTGATCACGGGAACCGAGAACATCTCGATGGGTACCCTTCTGGTCGATGAAGACGTCCAGCTCAACCTGGGTACGAGCAGCGACCGTTTTCCCCTGCGCGTCACGGCCGGGCAGAGCACCAACCTCATCGTGCATGGAAAGGGACTCTTCGGAGGAGACGGAGCGGCGCTCACCGCCAGCGACCCGGACTTCTTGATCAGCCCGCCGTCGTACTTCGGAACGCAGATTCACTTCCAGCTCACCGTGCCTGCCGGCGAGCCCCTGGGGCACGTCGACATGACCTTTGTCAACTCGTTAGGGCATGTTGCGATTCTCCCGGGCGGCCTCGAGGTCACCGGCCCCACGCCCACGGTCACCGGTTGTGTGCCGGCGGCGGGAGCGCGAGCGGGCGGTACAACTGTCACGATCACCGGCACCAACTTCAGTGCGGGCAATCGCATCGTCATCGGAGATCAGATTTACACCGATGGCGTCAACGGAACCACGGTCGTCCCTTCGAACGGAGTTGGTACTCCCGGGTCAGCATGGAGTGGATTCCAGTCTACGGGATCGATCAGGCTGACGACGCTCGCGACCACAGAGGGCGTGCATGACGTGGTCGTCTTCGATGGCAGCGGGCTCGACGGACGGCTCGTCGGAGGCTACCAGTCTCTCTACGTGCCCATGGTGGGGGTGGTTTTTCCCGTCTCCGGAGAGTTCAGCGGCGGAACGGTCGTCACCGTGTCGGGCCAAGACTTTCAGGAAGGGATGACGGCCCGCATCGACGGCGTGGATCAAGGTGCGGTGACCTTCTTCGATTCTACCCAGGTCTCGTTTGCGACGATCGCCGGTTCCGTGGGGGGGCCCTACATCCTCGAACTCGAGAACCCCGACAAGGGGATCGCCACCAGCGCCTTCACGTTCGCAGCGAATCCCGATCCGCTGCTCAGCAACGTCATGCCTGGCAGCGGCAGCGCCGGTGGCGGCGACACGATCACGGTCACGGGGTCCAATTTCACCACGAATACGACCGTCTCCTTCGGCGCGGATCCCTTCACGGGACTCGGTGGCACACCTGCGGCCGGCGTGACGCTTGTCGATGCCGGTACGCTTACGGTCGAAACGCCCTCGCACAGTTTTGGCGTGGTCAGCGTGATGGTGAGCGACACGAGCTCCAGTCAGGCCGGAGTCCTGGCCTCATCCTTCACCTTCCTGGGAAGCGGCGGAGGTTTTGGATGCCACATGGTTCCCGTTCGAGGCCCCCAGGGACCGAAGGAGATCCTCGCCGGTCTCTGGTGGATTCTTCTGGTACTGGGTCTCTTGAAGCTTCGTTCAAGGTGCATGCAGCCGGCGTTGCAGTCCTAGTCGGCACAGCGTTCTTCGCTCCGCGTCGGATGGGGGAAAGTCGGAGGGGGGCCGTCCCGATCCATTTGGATCGGGACGCGCCCCCCGAGGTCGGCTAGCATGATCGCCTGATGCCGCCCACGATCGCCTACGACATCGAGGTCGCCGGGTTCCGCTGGGAGGAGGTCGACGAGGTGACTCGCGGCTATCTCCTGAATCGGGCACGCAGCGACGAGGAACGCCAGGACATCCCCGAACGAACCGCGCTGGTGCCCGGTCTGGGGAAGATCTGCGCGATCGGCATGTGGAACCTGGAGAAGGATCGCGGGCTGTGCCTGATGGAAGGCGAGTCAGAAGACCAGCACGAGTGGGAGCGCGTACCCCATTCGGATGTTCTTCGAGGGGATGAATCCGAGCTTCTCGAGCGGTTCTGGGATGTGGTCGATCGCAAACGCCCGCGGTTGGTTTCCTTCAATGGTCGCGGATACGACGGCCCGATCCTGATGATTCGTTCAGCCCAGCTAGGCGTCAAGCCGAGCCGAAACCTGTGCGGTCCGCGCTACCAATCCCTGGAGTCCCACACCGACCTCATGGAGATCCTTACGTTCTACGGAGCGTGGCGCGAGAGGTACTCGCTCGACTACTGGTGCCATCGCTTTGATGTCGAAAGCCCCAAGGGCTCGATCGACGGGAGCCAGGTTGCACGGTATTACCGCGAAGGCCGAATCGACGAAATCGGGGAATACTGCCTGCGGGACGTGCGAGCGACGGCGCAGCTGTTCGACCGCGTACGCGAAACGCTGCTGCCCCTGTTCCGGTAGTCCCGGAACAAGCGCCCGGCTCCAGCGGAGCGTCCGTGGCGTTCGAGGCGAATCCGGGGCCTTCTTGGCCTGAGATGAAGCCCCGCTATTGTGCTAGGCGGAAACTTCGATCGACTCCCAATCGATGCGCGGGCACTCCCCGTAGAGCTGTTCCAGATCATAGAACTCGCGCGCTTCGGGTTGGAGTACGTGGACCACTACGTCGTCGTAGTCCAGTACGATCCACCAGGAAACGTCCATTCCCTCGACCGGCTTGTGGGTTTCTCCCATGGCCTTGAGGCGCACGTGAAGCTCGTTCTGGATCGCGCGTGCATGTGCCCGGTTGAGAGCTCCGCAGACGACGAAGTAGTCGGCTACCTTCAGCTGGTCCCGGACCTGGATGACTTCGATCCCCTCGGCCTTTTTTTCTTCGGCGAGTCGGGCCGCCGTAGCGGCAAGAGTGATGGCGTCTATGGTGTGCTTCTCCTGGGGGCCTTCCTCGGACACTCCATCCTACAGGGTCCCGTCGCAAGAATGCGAGCTGCCGCCTCCGTCCCGGGAACGGGGCCAGGCCCTTCCCGGGACGGCTCCTAGACGAACAAGGGCAGGAAAACGAGTCCGACGACGGTCATCAGCTTGATCAGGATGTTGAGGGACGGTCCGGAGGTGTCCTTGAAGGGGTCTCCGACCGTATCGCCGACGACTGCGGCCTTGTGCGCATCCGAGCCCTTGCCACCCTCGTTGCCGTCCTCGATGTACTTCTTGGCGTTGTCCCAGGCGCCGCCCGAGTTGGCCATGAAGATCGCCATCATCACCCCGGAGACCAGCGCACCGGCGAGCATTCCGCCCAGGGCCTCAACCTCCCAGAGCCCGACGATGATCGGCGCGGCGACCGCCATGGCGCCCGGCAGGACCATCTGCTTCAGCGAGCCGGCGGTCGAGATGGCCACGCAGCGCGCCGCATCGGGCGGCGTCGTGCCCTCGAGGATCCCGGGCGTCTCACGGAACTGCCTGCGGATTTCCTCGACCATCTCGTTCGCGGCACGGCCGACGGCGCGCATGGTCATGGCGCTGAACAGGAACGGCAGGAAGCCGCCGATCAGGAGACCGATCATCACTTTGGTCGAATTGATGTCCAGCGTGAGCGGTGTGCCGTCCGTGCCGGCGGCGGAGCAGAAGGCGCTGAAGAGCGCCAGGGCGGTCAGCGCCGCCGAGCCGATCGCAAAGCCCTTGCCCATGGCCGCGGTCGTGTTGCCGACCGAATCGAGGGCATCCGTGCGCTTGCGTACCTCGGGCGGGAGCTTGGCCATCTCGGCCATTCCACCGGCGTTGTCGGCCACCGGACCGTAGGCGTCGATTCCGAGGGAGATACCGAGCGTCGAGAGCATGCCCACCGCCGAGAGCGCCACGCCGTACACGCCCGCCATGGAGTGGGAGACCCAGATGGCGACGCAGATCATGATCACGGGCAGCGCTACCGACTCCATGCCGGTTGCAAGCCCGTGGATGATGTTCGTTGCCGGGCCGGTGTTCGACTGCTTGGCTATGTACTGGGCGGGGTTGGCTTCCTTGGCCGTGTAGTGCTCGGTGATCTTGCCGATGACCACGCCGACGATCAGTCCGGCCAGGATTGCTCCGAAGAGTTCCATGCCGGTGTACTCGCCCTTCAAGTCGAAGAGTACGTTGGTCGCGAATAGCGTCGTTCCGATCACGATGACCGTGGCGAGGACCAGCCCGCGGAAGAGCGCGCCGTGAAGGTCGCTCTCGTCCTTCGCCTTGACAAAGAAGGTGCCGGCGATCGAGGCGAGGATTCCGAAGCCCGCGATCACGAGCGGCAGCATCGTCAGGGCTGCGGCGTCCACGCCTCCGAGGAAGGCCCCCAGCGTCATCGCCGCGATGATCGAGCCGACGTAGGACTCGAACAGGTCGGCGCCCATGCCGGCGACGTCGCCCACGTTGTCACCCACATTGTCCGCGATGGTGCCGGGGTTGCGGGGGTCGTCCTCCGGGATGCCTGCCTCGACCTTGCCCACCAGGTCGGCCCCGACGTCTGCGGCCTTGGTGAAGATGCCCCCGCCGACGCGGGCGAAGAGCGCGATGGACGAAGCGCCGAAGCTGAAGCCGAGCACGTTGCCCAGCACCTCTTCGGAGATCTCGCCGCCTGCGGAATAGACGACCGTGAAGGTGCTGACGCCCAGGAGGCCGAGCCCTACCACGCACATGCCCATGACCGTGCCGGAATTGAAAGAGACTGTGAGCGCCTCCTGCAGGCCCTTGGTGGCGGCCTGCGTGGCCCGGACGGCCGAACGCGTGGCCGTGTGCATCCCGAAGTAACCCGCCAAGCCCGAGGCCAGGGCTCCGCAGACGAAGGCGATCGCCGTGCGCGGGCCCAGCCCGGCCTCCTCGCGCATGAAGATCGCGCCGCCGACGGTGACCACGAAGACGAGCAACCAGGTGTACTCGGCGCGCAGGAAGGCTGCCGCTCCCTGCTGGATCAGCCGCGAGATGTCCTGCATCTTCTGGCTGCCGGGGTCCTCCTTCATGATTTCGCCGTACTTGACGAATGCGAACACGAGGGCCACGAGGGCCGTGCTGATGGCACCGTAAATGAAAATCTGTTCCATCCTGAAACGGGAGTTTGGCTGGGGACGCCTGGTGTGATCAGGCCGGGAAAAGGAGGACTCCGGCTCTCCCACCGAAACCATGGGGTGGGAAATCTGGGGCTGCGTGAAGCGGAAGAGCGCGGTGACGCGTGGAAGCTCGGAATTCCGAGCTTCTCAAAACGTCGGTAGTCTATCCCGGAGGGCGCCCGGACTCACGGTCGGCATCGCATTCCGGGGTGGCTTTCAGCTCACGATTGCCGGGATCACTCGTCCACCGAACGCCAGGAGGGAACGTCCTCGTCCGGTATCGGCGGGACCGTTTCTTCACACGCCGGCTCCCCGGAAACAGAGTCCGGTGAGTGGGGCTGGCGACGCCTCTTCAGGAGCAAGACGAGCGTCAACGACAGTGCCAAGAAGGCCAGGATCAGGTGCATGTCCGCCACGTGGTCCTTGAGGATGTCGACCGAGCCTCCGAAGGCCTTGCCCAGGTAGATCGAGGCCGGGACCGAGATAAGAGCGCCGACCCCATCCAGCACCAGGAAGCGTGGATACGTCATTCCCATGGTTCCGGCGAGGAAGTATCCCGGGATGCGAATTCCTGCAAAGAAGCGGCAGGCAAAGGTAGCCCAGTTGCCATGCTCCTCGAAGCGCCGTTGCAGTCGGCTGAAGCGTTCCGGGTGCAGGATCCGAGCCACCCAGGGCACTCTCAGCGCGTTCATGCCGTAGCGGCGGCCGAGCCAGTAGGGGACCGAATCGCCCAGCAAGATCGCCACCGAGCAGACCAGCGCGATCGGGAGGAACTGCACCTCCCCCTTGTAGAGGAGCAGGCCCGAGCCGATCAGCGTGACCTCTTCCGGCAGGGGCAGCCCCAATCCGCAGAGCAGCAGGACCACGAACGCGACGAGGTAGCTGTAGTCCCCGGTGACCTCGGGGAAGAGGTTCTGCAGATCGAGGAGCAGCACGGCGGGGCCAGTATAGGGTGCCCCCCTCCGACCGGAAGTTCCCCCTACCCTAGTTTACGCGCCTGCCCGGTGTGGAATAATCCCCGTCTGCAGCCCGTGCTCGGCAAGCCGCCGGGCGCGCCTGGTCAAAAATCCTGCCGACCGTGAATCTCGCCGAGTCAGGGGAGTAGGGTAGCGGGCCGCTCAGCTCAGAATTTTGGAGGATGGCCCCGTTAGGGCCGGGTGGCGGTATGGGAGAAATCTGGAGCACGATCACCGACTGGGCCCGGGACAACCTGGCCGATTGGACGATGACGAAGGTCTACGTCGGATGCGCGATCGCCGGTGGGACGGTGCTGCTCGGTCAAACGGGCCTCAACCTGTTCGGGCTCGGTGACGCTGACGCGGACGTCGACCCCGATATGGACGTCGACGAGATCGAGGGCGGTGACAACCTCAACTTCCTCTCGATCCGGGCTCTGGCGGGGTTCCTGGTCTTCTTCGGCCTCGTGGGTTGGTACGGAACGGCCGAGGATTGGAGCGGCGCCCCCACCGCACTGGCTGCATTCGGGGCCGGCGCCTCGGTCATGGTCCTGGTGGCCATGGTCATGCGCGCCTTCAAGAAGGCCCACTCGGCCGGGAACCTGCGTCCGATGAGCGCCCTCGGCAAGCCGGCCACGGTCTACCTGAAGATTCCCGCCAACAAGGTCGGCAAGGGCAAGGTCACGGTCTCGATCCAGGGGCGCAGCCGGCAGTTCGAGGCGGTTACGGCCGGGCCCGAACTTCCCACCGGTAGCGACTGCCGCCTCGTCGCAATGGTCACTGAAGACACGTTCGAAGTCGTTTCGCTAGATGCTTAGGAGAAACCCATGAGTCTTGTATTGTTACTACCCGAAGGTGTTTTCGGCGGCGGCCCTGCCTTGGTGCTGCTTCTTGTCGCGGTCCCGATTCTCCTGTTCTCGTTGGTGATCGCGTTTGCCCGCCGCTACAAGCGCTGCCCCAGCAACCGCGTCCTCGTGGTCTATGGACGCTCGAAGGATGGCCGGGTCTCGCGCACCCTCCATGGCGGTGGCACGCTCGTCCTGCCGCTGCTCGAGGACTTCGAGTACCTCGCGCTGGACCCGATGCAGATCGAGATTCCCCTCGAGGGCGCGCTCTCGTCCGAGAACATCCGAGTCTCGGTTCCCAGCGTCTTCACTGTGGCCATCGGCACCGACGAGGAGGCGATGAGCAACGCGGCCATCCGTCTGCTCGGCTTGAAGAACTCCGACATCATGAAGCAGGCCGAGGACATCATTTTCGGTCAGCTGCGCCAGGTGATCGCCTCGATGGCGATCGAGGAGATCAACAAGGATCGCGATGTCTTCCTCGAAAAGGTCCAGAGTGCCCTCGAGCCCGAATTGAAGAAGATCGGGCTCGTGCTGATCAACGTCAACATCCGCGACATCACCGACGAATCCGGCTACATCGAGGCCATCGGCCGCAAAGCTGCGGCGACGGCCATCAACCAGGCCGAGATCGACGTGGCGGTTCAGACCAAGCTCGGCGCCATCGGTGTGGCCGATGCCGGGCGCGAACGCGCCGTGAAGGTCGCCGACGCCGAAAAGGTGCGGGATATCGGAACCAAGGAAGCGGAACGCGAGCGCGCCGTGCGGATCGCTGTTCTCGACAAGGAAAAAACGGTCGGCGAACAGTCGGCGGAGTTCGAGCAGGAAGCCCTGGTTCGCGACCAGGAACGGGAGATGCGTATCAGTGTTTCGGATGCGAACGCGAAAGCCGTTTCCGGCGAGAACGACGCGAAGGCAGAGATCGCCAGGACCAACGCCGATCTGCGAATGCAGGAGGCCGACGCTTACGAGCGCGCAGAAACGCGCTACCGCGAAGCGCAGGCCGCGGTTTTGGAGGCCCAGTACCTGGCGGAGGCCAAGGCCGCCACGGCCCAGGCCACGAAGGTCGAAGCGGAGACGCGGGCCAAGTTGGAGTCGGTTTCGAAGGCCCAAAAAGCCAAGACGATCGTCGACGCCGAGGCGGCTGCAGCGATGAAGAAAATCGACGCCGAGGCGGAAGCCGCGGCGATCTACCTCAAGCTGGAAGCCGAAGCCCGCGGTCAGTACGAAATCCTGGCCAAGAAGGGCGATGGCTTGAAACTCATCGTCCAGAGCTGCGGCGGTGCCCAGCCGGCGTTCCAGATGATGATGCTGGAGCACCTCGAGCAGCTGTCCGAAACCGCCGCGACCGCGATCTCGAACGTCAAGTTCGACAAGGTCGTCGTCTGGGACGGGGGGCAGAACGGCGAGGGGAGCAACGGCGCTTCGAATTTCCTGCGCGGGTTGGGCTCATCGCTGCCTCCGATGCTTCAGATCATGAAGGACATCGGCGGCGTCGAAATGCCCGAGTACTTCGGTCGTCTGATGGGCGAGGAGCCGACCAAGACGATCATTCCGGAAAAGTCGGACGAAAAAGCGGGCGAGGCTCAGAGCAACGGGGCGCCGGGAACGGAAGCAACAATCCCCTCTGAACAAGACGGCGAAGCGTAGCCACGCCGTCAGGGGCCGTACAAAAACAGAGACTCCGCCTACTCCGATGCGTGCTTGCTCCGCAGCATACGAACGCGATCGTCGTCGGTTGAGTCCCTGGTCAACACGCGGCCTGCTGCCAGGACGGAAGTGGCGAACATCGCCCCCTCCGTCCGTTTATTGCCCCTCTTCGGGTCCGGAGCCGCCTCGGTACAGGTCGCGGAACTCTCCGTACATGCGTTCGTACAGAGCGTTGTCCGGATCGAGCTCACAAGCGAGCCCCATCTGCAGGGCCGCCTCTTTCAGCGCTTTCGCATCGCCGTAAAGACGATCCCCTTCGCCAAAAGTAATGGAGTGTCCTATCGCCGTCATTTTGTGTCCGGCAAGGATTTGCCCGAACCCCATGCGAAAACCCGCATGTAGCGGCGAAAGCTCAACGGCCGTGCGGTAGTCGTCGACGGACTCGGCGACCCCATTTTTCTTATCGACGACGATTCTCAGCACGGCACGAGTTACAAAGGCACGTGCGGTCTCGACCCCACCTTCGATGGCCTTGTTGATGTCCTCGAAAGCCTGTTTGTACTCTTCATCCTTGCCGCCTCTGAGAGCACTATAGGCGCGCTTGTACAGAGCCTCGGGCGCATCGATTTCGATGCCCTGAATAAAGGTCAACCACTCGTTTTGGAGTTTGCCGACGTCCTTGACCTTGAGGGACTCAAGGAGAATCCGGCGCACCTCCGAAGCCGTGATGATCTTCGCCGTGCCCTGGACATTGGGGAAGGGTTGCCAGTCGTAATCGACTCCCTTCGGAATCGTATAGTTGAGCTTGAAGAACTTCTTGAAGCCCTTCTGATACTTCTTGGTGTTGTTCAAGAAGTAGACGAACGACCATGCGTGAGCGTAGTGGAAGGCCGTGAATTGGGGTTTTTCGATCTTGAAGAGCTCTTCGAGCCTGACGAACTTGTCTTCCTTGATCGCTTGCTGAACCGTCAGGATTCGGTCGACTTGAATCTTGCCGGGTATGATCGTCAGCTGGCCCTTCTTGTTGCGAACAATGTCCGAGGATCCGAAATAGTCCGCGACGCCTTCGTTCACCCAGATGCGCGGCCAAGATTGTGGCTCGATCAGATAGGTCAGGAGGTGGGTGCACTCATGGAGCGCGACCCAGTCGGTAAATGTCGGATCTTCCGAATCGTAGAAGAAATTCAGGTTTTCATCTTGGAAGCTGAAGTAACCCACGACTCCACCGCCAACCCCCGCCTCGTTTTGTTCTTCCCAGTCCTTGCGCGTCCGGTAGATGTTGACGGTCATCTTCGTACGCCGCAGCTTCGGCGTCGGCTTGATGCCGACCTGCTTGTCCATGAGCTTGTAGTAGGCCTCCAGTAGCTCGGAGTAGTAGTCGAGCAACTCGGGCGTGCTGTTGGTCTTGACGAGGAAATGCTTGGTCTCTTTCTGGTAGGCGTTGAAGAAATCGGAGTGCGAGGCGATGTCTTCGAGTCGCTCGCGACGCGCCTTCGCCTGTTTCTTCAGGAGGTTCTCGTACTGGACCTTTGAGAGCCACTTCCTCTCGTAGCGCACAAAGCCCTTTTCAAGCTTGCGACGCTCGTCGTCGTTCTTGGGAACGTAGTCCGACATGTTCCCTTCGATCTCGATCTCTCTTATCTCTTCGGTCGGGCAAAGGATCGTGCCGTTCTTGAATGTCAGTTCATAATCACCGCTGTCGAGCTGGCGCGCTTTCTGTACGACGAGAATTTTCCCGTCCTTCGTGATCAATCGATCGGTCCAACCGATGGAAACGAGACCGGTCAAAGCTCCAGCGGCAAGGAGGATTCTGTTGAGCTTCATCTTGTTAATCGTCGTGTTCGGAACGGGAAGGAACGATTACACGAAACCCCTTGGTGCGATCAGGGGCCGCGGATTCTGACATTTCCGCGCCGAAAAGCGGCAGAAAAATGGGCTCGGCCCTTTTGCTCGTGTTGGCACCTCGCACATCATCGCCCTAATTTGCGATGGCGAGCGGATCCGGGCTGGACTAGTTCGTAGCGGACCTCAAAAGCTCTTCGATGCGGTGCACGCTGTCGCGAATTTCCGTCAACACTCCTTCATCGGAGGTGTCTTCTGCGCGCCGCGCCGCGGTCGGCAGGCTGGACGAGACGATCAGCTCCCGCTGGTCGAGAATCGCATCCCGAAAGGCCGGCGAATCGATGACGCCTACGAGCGCGGCGTCGCTCCCGCCTTGAGGATTGCTCTGGCCGGCGGTTTCGATCGAAAGCGAGGCGAGTCCGAGCTTGCGTAACAGCGGACCTTCCTTCATCCCCACGTCCTGGATCTTGTCGAGGGGGATGTTCTTCTCCACCCGAAAGATGAGCCCATGCTTGATGTTGAGCGAGCGTTCCGTGAGCGTACAGCTCTGCGCATCGTACTGTTTCTTGTGAATGCCCCACCCGATGATCAGCCAGACCGGGATGGCCGGAATGCCGATTACGGTCACGAGGAGGACACCCAGGGTTTGCATCATCCAGTACGTCGGCAACTTGGCGTCGAAGCGCGCCTCGAGCAGAATTTTTTCGTTTCTCATCGTGGAGTCCGTGGGCAGGGGCTTGCCGTGGTTCGATCGAGTGAGGTGAGGGAACTACCGCCCGGCCGACCCTGGAGGAGTTGGAACCCCACCTGCATAACACTATCAGATCCGTGCGAGCCCCCGATGAGCCGGGGTCCCACGGCCACTTCCCCGTCAACCGAATTCGAATACCGGCGGCACTCGCGAAGGAGTGGAAACCAGAGCCGTGTCCTCGGTCCCCAGTTGACGGGGAATCGAAACTCTCAGCGCTGAACCAGGCAGACCCAGTCCGTCAGAGGGTAGAACGGCGGCGACCCCAGATCGACCAAGGAGCCCCCCTGGATCGTCTCCGCCGATCCTTCGAAGTTCCCCGTCTCGGGCATCCACCAGCGCTTGGTGAAGGAGCCCGTGGCATCGGTGAGGTCCAGTGAGCCCGGGTCCTCGCCGGTGGGGAAGTAGATGGCGTAGGTGTCGTCGGCCTGCGCCAGTACTTCGGCGCCGCCCCCGTCGCTGAAGGGAATCTCGCCGACGACCAGATGATCGGCCGGCTCCATCTCCCAGAAGGGCAGGTTCTCTTCCATGAACGTCCGCGCCCGGAAACAGTACTGCCACATTTCTTCGCGGGTTCGGAAATCCTCGACGGACAGATCACCACCCAGGGGAGGCGAGAACGTACCGAAGTAAAATTCGATGTTGCCTCCGCTGAAGAGCACATCGAACAAGGCGCGACGACGGTACTCGGACGCATTCACGTCGGAGAGACCGCCCGTGATCTCGTCGATGCTGACCATCCACTTGCGGCCGGCGGCCGCTGAGCTCGCGCGCCAGTATTCGATGTGATCGCCGACATCTCCTATGTTCGACTGAATCGAGTTCATGCTGAAGTCGTCGTTCCCGAGGACAGCATCGAACTGGGAGCTCGTGCTGTCAGGCGGCAGCGTGATCGTGTGGAAGCCGATCGGATGGTTGTATGGGTCGAGAGACTTCAGATAGTTCGCAAAGCCAATCATCTGCCCGTTGTAGAAAGCACTCTCCTCGCAGAGGTTCCAGACGAGCCCCAGGGCATGCCCGAAACGGGACACCATCTCGCGAAAGAACAGCCGTCGCTCGATCCCCAGGACCCCGTTGTCGAGCCAGGTTCTGTTTTGCAGCTCGCTCTCGGCCAGAACGAAGTGCAGGAGCAACCCGCGCCGTGTCGCGTGATCGAAGACCTGACCCCACTGGTATAGCTTGCTGATGTCGTAGTGGGTGTCGTTATAGGGGTCGTTGGTGAAGCCCACAAAGGGGCTCGTCTCCTGTCCATCTCCGCCCAGGTTCATCGGAAGGAAGTAGATGGCGTTGACCCCGACCGACGAGAGGTAGTTGATGGCACCGACGATTCCCTTCGAGTCCACGCCCGAGTCCGCACTCACGAAATATGGATCCTGGTCATCCCCGAGGCCCGTCGGGCCCCAATCCTTCACGTGGTCGGGATAGCGATGAAGTCCGCCCAAGAGGCTGATCGGGTGCCCCCCCTGATCGACCGTGTTGTCAAAACCGGCAAAGCCCAGGAAGTTCTCGGGACTGTCCGTACCGGTCTTGATGAAGTAGGGGCCGTCGCGGGCTTTCAGGTGGTGCTCGCCCACGTGTTCGAGCCGTCCGTACTTGTGGAAACCGGGGGCGTTGGTTCGCCTGGGCAACACCTCGAATTCGCCAAAGGCACCGCTTTGCGGCAAGTGGGTCCCGGAGTAGGGGTTCAGGTCGATCGAGATATTCGGGCCTCCTACAAATTGGATCAGGTAGTTCCAGGTGCCGGCCTCGTCGGGAGGAAATTTCGCACGCCAGACGTTTCCTGTCCCGCCGCCCTCGCCGTCACCGTCGAAGTAGCCCGGAACCACGTAACGCTGACCCGCAGGTCCGGTGAAGAGGACCGCCATGCGGTAGTCGAGGAAAGGATTCGGCTTCGTGTCGGTTTCGGAAGCCTGGGGACCGGGAAGATCGAGCGTTATCGGAAACCAGGTCGTGCGACTGCCTTCGATGATCTGGTCGTGCGAACTACCGTTGAGAAAGGGCTGATCGGCGGTCGTCGTGGTGTTGCCGAAGACATCGGTCACGCTCAGGCGGAGGTGATACTCGGTGGCTGAAAGCAGGTCGGTGAGTACCGTGCTGTGGATCTCGCCAAAAGTCATTCCGGTCGAAGACTGAACCGAATACTCCGTCGTGAGGCCGTATTCGAGGGTCGATACGACCGGCTCGTCGGCCCTCCACAGGACGAGGGTTGCGTCCCCTATTGCGTCGGAGTGGATCCGTACATCCGTCAAGACCGGCGGATCGTCATCGATCCGGACGTTGTCGGGATCGAAACCCGCGTTGAAGGGGATGCTCGGGACCCCGAGCACGTTTTTCGCTCTCAGAGTGATTCGGATCAGCGAGCCGCCGAGGCCCCGGAGCATCACGCCGTGGGAGGTCTTCGGAGCGTCTCCGGAGATCCGACGGGGCAGGGGCAACAACTCTCCCCAATCCAGCGTCCAGGTCGTCGGCTCGTTCGTCGTCCATCGAACGAACACGCGCGAGTGATTGTCCGTGGAGAGATCGAGGTCCAGAATACGCGGCGGCTGTGAGCCGGCGCCCGGCGACGAGGCCTGAGGCCAAGCCGCGGCCGCCCCGGCCACGGCCGAAGTGACGAGGCCGACGCAGATTCGAACCGCACGTACCCCCATGCGCACACTTCCTTCCGGTCGATCCAGGAGCAATTCGAGCCGAAGGGACGCTCCAGTGAAGCTCGTGGGCTTCGGTCGATCGCCCGCTCACACCCTACCCACGGGAAGGGACGACAAATCACGATCTCGTCGTGATTTCGAAAGCGCATCCCAAGTACGGGACGAAGTGGCGGGTCGGCGACCGAATGTCGTCGTTCTACCGGCGGAGAATGCCGTCGCGTCAGGGGTCCTGAAGTCGGGGAGCTCTCGACCCGTTCTCGTGCGGTGCACCGAGGCCTTGCATCCGGGTCTCGCCGGCCCGTCCGGGGCCGGGAGCCCACTGCTCCCGGGGCGCCATCCTCCTCATCTGCCCCACCTCCGGGTCGCCTTTCGGCCCCGTCGGGCTTCGTACGCGGGAGAGACACGGGGTGGGGATACTCCGGACGAGGGACCCCTCACCCCCCGGATCGGGAATCGAATCACCGGGCGGAGGCCAAAATTTGGCGTCTTCCCGCCCAAAAATCGGAAAAGACCCATAACCTCGTCCCATTCCTTCTCCCCGCGGCAAGGATCATGAGGGGGCTCCGCGCGCGTCTTCTCCCGCTCCCCGATCGGGAGCGGGCTGAGAAGTGCCCCCCCCCCCCGTCCGTCCCGGAACTTCATGAGACGAGTACAAGAATGAAAAACAAAGGATTCGTAGGGCTGGCCGCCCTGGCCGTCGCCTTCTGTGCGGTTGCGGCGGCCCAGATCCGTAGCTTGAGCCTCGAGGAAATGGTGGAGCTTGCCGACGGAGCGATCCTCGGCACCATCGTGGATACCGAAGTCTTCCGGGTGGACGATCCGGTCGATGGGCCAGAGCTTTACTACACCACCCTGACGATCGAGGGCCGTTCCCTGGTGGACGACACCCCCTCAACGCTCCAGGTGACCTTCCATGGCGGTTTCATCAGCGACACCGAGGGTGTGTACAACTCCGAGGCCCCGGCCAAGGACGACATCCTGATAGGCAACACCGTCACCGCGTTCTATCAGTGGCAGGACAACATGGGCGGCGGTGTCTCGGCCAACGCCCTTACGGCCGCCCACGGCGGTCTGTATCGCGTTCTTGGCGGCACTTTCGTGCTGGGGCGTGGCGAGGGCTACGCGATCGTCAACAACATCACGTCCGAAGACCTTGGAGCGAGCCTGGCGCGTCTCTACCGCACCAAGCTCGGAAGGTAGGAGTATCCGATGAACAAAAAACAACTCCTTCTTTCCACCGTCGCTCTGGGGTGTGCAGCGATGCTGCTCGCTCCGGCCGAAGCCAGCTTCAGCACGATCGGGGGCAGCCTCGGTGTCGGCCAGCGCGACATCCGTGTCTTCAATAATTTTTCCGACGTGGGCAGCAACAACAACGTCCGGGGTTTCCCTGATTTTCCGGGAGCCCTGGGAGCCGAGCAGGCGATCTGGAAAGGTGCAGCCGAGTGGAGTAGCGCCGCCCGGAGTCCCTCCGGTGGGATCGACCAGCCCGAGATCGGCAACGGTGGCGCCAACTTCGACGTTCTCTGGCTCGGGAATGCCAACGGCGTCGGCGGCACGAACGACAACATCGTCTCGGCCATCAATACCTGCGGCGGCGGCATCATCGCGTTCACGGAGACACCGATCTCCAACGGCTGGAAGATTCGCTACTGCGACAACAACTTCGCTTTTGCCGACGGTCCGGCCAACATCAGTACGATTTTCTTCGACCTCCAGGGCGTCATGACCCACGAGTACGGACATGCGCTGGGACTCGGGCACTCGACGTGCGGTGGAGCTACCATGTTACCGTCCGGATCCCCCGGTTCGGAGGCCGAACGCTCGATCTCGCCCGACGACATCAACGGTCTGCAGTTCATCTACGGCGCGATGTCGGGCATCAAGCCCGTCATCTCGAACGTCTCGACCGCTGGCGGAAACATCACGATTACCGGAACGGGCTTCGATGCCGCAGCGACGAACGAGGTGTGGTTCACCAACGGCAGCGTGACCGGAACGAGTGCGGATGCACGCGTGCGGATCTTCAACGTCGCCTCGACCGGTGGTGGAACCTCGATCACGGTTGCCATTCCCGCCAGCGCGGGCATGGGGGACGTGATGGTGAAGAATGCCGGCGGCATGAACACCGACCTTTCGAACGCCTTCCCGACGACCCTCGGCGAGCCGCTGTTCGGCGCGTCGGTGTTCACCAACGGCAGCGGTTCGAACCCGGCGTGCTTCATGAGCACGAGTCTTCCGCAGCTGGGCCAGCCGTTCAACATGCAGGTCGACGCCTCGGGTCACCCCGGCGGTGCCGGCTTCAGCGGCGTCCTGGTCTACGCGGGTAGTGCGCTGATCCCGATCGCAGCCGGCGAGTTGCTGGTGAACCTCGGTTCGCCGCAGTACGGCTTCCTGATCGGCCCCTCCGGCGGAGGAATCGATCCCTACAGCGTCACGCCCGTGGCCAACCCGAGTTTCCTCGGTGCCCAGGCGACGGCCCAGGGGTTCACCTTCAGCCTCACTTCGACGGTGCTTTGCAACGCGGAAAGCATCACCCTGGGCGCAGCTCCCTGAACGCTCCCCCAAGCGCCGGATCGCCCCTTCGATCCGGTGACCTTCACCGGCGCCCCCGATCCGATCGGCGGGCGCCGGTCTTTTTTTGTGCTCACCCTCGCACCGGTCGGGGGCGCGGGTGCACCCACGCCTCCAAGGCCTGAAACGATGCTCGAGAAGGAGCGCCTGTTCCCGTGTGGAGCCGCCCGTCGTTCCGTTGTGAGCCGGGGAAAAAGAGCCCCTGCCGGGGTCCGCGCAGCGAAGGGTTCGACAGTCCAGCGGGTTCGGATCCCGCGCGCGAGCGTCTCAGCCGATTTCCGCGCACTGGGCGCGGAGCGCCGCCAGGGCCGGGGCGAGCTGTGCGTCGAAGTCCGACCAGCGGCACTCGATGGAGATGTCGCCCGAGTAGCCGATCCTGGACAGGGCGCGTAGATAGGGGCGAAAGTCGTCCCCCTTGACGCCCGGGGCGGTGCGTCCGTCCTTCTCCGCGATGTGGACGTGGTGGATGTAGGCCCCGGCTTCCACGATGGACTCGGGGGGATCCTCCTCGACCAGCATGTGATAGATGTCGGCCGTGATGCGCACGCGCGGGTGGTCGACGGCACGCACCAGGGGCAGCGCCTCGGAGACCCGGTTGATGAAGTTCGTTTCGGCCCGACGCAGCGGTTCGACCGCAACCGTCACGCCCCACTTCTCTGCCAGCGGAGCCATGCGCGCGAGGGTCGCGACGAATTGAAGCCGCGCTTCGGCGGGCGGGAAGCCTTCGGGGAGCGTGCGCGCCCCGCTCGAACCGAACGTGATGGTTTCAATGCCCGCCCGCGAAGCACGCTCGAAGGCGAGCTCGGCGTAGTTCAGGACGGCCTCGTGATCTGCATCGGGGCCGGTGCATTGCAGCTTGCCCGGCAAGAAGCCGTTGGCCCTGCGCACCGGGACCGCAGCGTTCTTGATCTGCTCCAGCCTGGCCGTGAATTCACTTTCGGGTCTGTCCGGGATGAGATTGCCGGCGCAGCTGATCTCGATGTAGGCGCCGCCCTCCCGCGCCAGAGCTTCGGCGCGGGACAGCCCGGCGCAGGCTCCGATGGGCGGGACGAAGTCGACACCGTCGCCTCGTCTGTCCCGCCCGAGCGAGAAGGGAACCGCGGCCAGCGGTAAAACACTCGAGCCGCGGAGGAGTTCGCGTCGTGAGATCCCGTGCATCGCTACCTCGCGGCGCCTATCCTAGCAAAGCATGTGGCCCCTTTTACCGTGCTGCGTCGCGCTCGTTTGCGCCGTGGCCTCGAGCGGCTGTGCAGGGCCGGAGAAGGAGCCCCGGCCATCCGCCGGAGCCCGGGACGACTACACCGAGAGGATCCCGGGCACATCGCTCACCTTCGACATGGTGTGGATTCCCTCCGCCGGTTTCTGGATCGGCCGCACCGAGGTGACCTGGGAGCAATACCTCGTCTTTTGCGCGTTCAACGAGAGGCTTCCCGAGGGTGTCGACGCGCTTTCGCGTCCCTCCAAGCCGCTCGAGGTCCACCCGTTTGATCGCCACTGGGGTACGGGACCTCGGCCAGCCGTCGGCATGAGTCGCAACGGGGCGCAGAAGTATTGCCGCTGGCTGAGCGAACTCGTGCCCGGGACGTATCGACTTCCCAGCGAAGAGGAGTGGAGCGCGGCCTCGGGTCCGAGACCGGCACGCGTGGGCGACTACGCATGGTGTGCCGAAAACAGTACGGGCAAGACCCAGGCCGTGGGACGGAAGAGACCCAACGCCCACGGGGTTTACGATATGCTGGGCAACCTCTGGGAGTACTGCGCGAATCCCTTCGACCCCGACGAGCCACGAAGCGCGGTGCTGCGCGGTGGATCCTGGAAGGACCCGGCGAATGAGATTTCACCGAAGACGAGACTGCGGTTCGAAGACGACTGGTTGCTGGACGATCCGGGTTTTCCGCCCGGTCTGTGGTGGGTACCCGATGGGGATCACCTCGGATTCCGGATGGTGCGAGGGCCCGAGGACCGATAGCGTCCACGGGCCGGAGCTTCGAAGGGTGGCGGCGGCATGAAGAACCTGACCCGACGACGGTTCCTCGAGGATTCGCTGATCGCTGCGGCCGCAGCCACGGGCGTCAGCGCCTGTCAGAGCTCGACCGGCGAGGTTCGTTCCTCGGTCGGAAGGGACGACCCCCTGCGCGTGGCCGTCATCGGCGTCCGCGGGCGCGGCCGGGCCCACGTCAAGGCGTTCAAGAACTCGCCCGATTCCGAGGTCGTCGCGATCTGCGACGTGGACTCGGCGGTGATCGAACCGGCACTCGCGGCGGTGCCCCGGGCGAAGTACCACAGGGACATGCGCTCGATCCTCGAGGATCCGACCATCGATGCGGTGTCGTTCGCAACCCCGAACCACTGGCACTCGCTGGGCACGCTCTGGGCCCTGGAGGCGGGCAAGCACGTCTACGTGGAGAAGCCCCTCAGCCACAACCTGGCGGAGGGCAGAGCGGTCGTCGATGCGGCGCGCCGCTTCGATCGCATCGTCCAGCACGGCACGCAGGCACGCAGCGCCCGCGCCACGAGCGATGCGATCGCATGGCTGCATGGAGGCGGCCTGGGGCGGACCTGGTTGGCGACCGGGCTGTGCTACAAGGTGCGCAACAGCATCGGCAAGGTGACCGAGAATCAAACCCCGCCCGCAACGCTCGACTACGATCGGTGGATCGGCCCGGCCGAGATGCGGGCCTTGCGCCGAAAGAACCTGCACTACGACTGGCACTGGGACTTCAACACGGGCAACGGAGACCTCGGCAATCAGGGCGTGCACCAGATGGACATCGCGCGCTGGGGCCTGGGCCTGAACGGGTTCCCCAGGCGCGTCGTCAGCTGCGGCGGACGCATCGGATACGACGATGACGGGGATACTCCCAACACGTTGATCTCCGCCTACGACTACGGCGAAAAGCAGATCGTCTTCGAGGTACGCGGGCTACCGACGGGAAGCCATCGCAACACTTTCATCGGCGTCATTTTTCACTGCGAGGGCGGCTACCTGGTCATCAGCACTTACGAAGAGGTGACGGCTTTCGATCACGCCGGGCGCGTCATCCGCACGTTTCGGGGTGGCGGGAATCACTTTCAGAACTTCCTCGATGCGGTGAAGGCCGGGCGTTCCGACCTCCTGGCGTCGGAGAGCCTCGAAGGCCACATTTCGTCGGGCCTGTGCCACCTGGGAAACATCTCCTATCTCCTGGGTGAGCCGCGTGAACTCGGGGAGACCGACGCTCTCTTCGGCCGGACATGGCCGGCGGGGAACGAGGCGGGGATACGCATGAAAGAGCATCTCGGCGACAATGCGATTGCACCTTCTACGCCGGTGCACGTTGGGCCGGAGCTCGTGTTCGAGTCCGAAACCGAGAGGTTCACCGGCAAGCACGCCGCCCGGGCAAACATGCTGTGTGCCCGCGCCTACCGTTCACGCTTCTCACCGCACGCCTAGGAACGGTAGTGTCCGCCGGCGTCCAGGGCTCGATCGCAATGGCATGGGTCGCGAAGAGCGGATGGGGGACCATGCCCGGCTCGTCGATCCAGGCGTTCACGCCGTCGGCGAAGGCTTGCAAAAGGCCCCGGGTCAAGCTGTCGAGGATGGCGAAGACCGACCGGCTGTGGCGGTAGTAGCCGCTGTAGCGCATCTCCATGTCCTGCTCGATCGTGTTGGCGCTCGCTTCGCCCACGTCACCCAGGAACTCGGCCTGCCGTCCCTGGATGGCGAGGCGGTAGAAGCACATCTGGAAGAGGCGGTCCTGGGCCGTGGCGTAGCCGGCGCCGTACATCGCCCCGCGGTCGGTGGAGGCGAAGACGTGAGGCACCCCGTGGGCGTCGCGCACGATCTCGACCTGTTCGCCCACCCGGGCGACGTGCCCGGGCCCGGCCGCGACGCCCTGGGCGGACGGCGTGGTGAGAAGAACCGACGCAAAGAACAGGGAGAAGAGAGGGGGGGCGAAGCGCATGGCATTTTCTTCTTGAGGTGGCGACCCCTCGGTTAGTCAGGTAACCGCGAGCCACGGTTTCGACTTTCCCCGGGAAAGAAGAACAAACCGATCGTTCCCCGCTCGCCGCCGGGGCGAGAACGCGCAGCAGGGTCGGGATCCCCTTTGGAGCGCCCGTGCTCGCCTTCGAGAACCCGGGAAGAGCACGGGATGGCCTCCCGGCCGTCCCGTGCCACCCATCGAGGATCGTTTCTCCGTCGTGCAACACGAGTTCGCCGGGCATGGCATCCTGTAGGCCGGCTTCCATCACCCCCCCTACCGCTCGGTGCCCCATGGGAAAGCTCTTTCCCCTCGCCCTGCTCGCCCTCTGCCTTGCGAACCGCGCCCAGGAGAACCTGGTCGTCCCGCTCCTCCAGCAGCGGACCCTTTTCACCAACGCTTCCATATCCGGGCCCGGCGGGGTCGACCTCTTCGACTCCGCCATGGATCAGGCGGCGAACTTCGACTTCTTCGTCTCGTCTATTACCGCGGCTGTGAGCGTGCCCTTGCCCCGGACGAACGCCTTTGCGTTCACCAGCCCGAGCATGTTGTCCCGAATCGAGAGCGACCGGATCACGGCCGACTGCGGTGCGTTTGCCATCATCGATGTTCCCATGGCCTACGATGCCACGACCTACTGTTACACGACCGCCTTCGTGCTCTTCCGCCTGAGCGCTGACGTGACCTTCTCTTTCAACGGCTCCGTCTCCTTCGGTGAGGTCAGACTCCTCGGTGAGGAAGAGGTGATCTTCGAGCACAGCGGTGAAGGCCAGGCGACGTACGCCACCGGGGGAACCCTCGAGGCCGGCATCTACTCGATCTTTGGTGCAGGGATCGCCGAGGAGACCGAGAACGGCATCTACACACCCATGTTCACCTACGATTTCGAGGTCCTTCCGTTCTCAAATCGCACCGTGATCGACTTCGAGACCGACGGCATCTCCGCGGTGAGCCTTGCGAACGGACTGGAGATCGAGGCGTTGGACTACGCCGGGCTGGTCACGATCAGCGGCTTCTCGAATTCGGGGCTCTCCCCGGCGCTCTTCGATTCAACGCCCGACGGGCCGAACATGGAAAGTGCGGATCCGGACCTGCTGGTCGGGCTGGGGAACGTGCTGATCGCACAGGACCGAGCGCTGCAGTCGGTGCCCGGGATCTACGACTTCCCGGGGGACGATCGAAGCGGGGGATCGTTTCAGTTCTTCTTCCAGCAGAGAAGCCGTGCGAATTCGATCGATCTGATCGACGTGTGTCCCTCGGACGGCCTGGCGGCGACCGTCGAGCTGCACAGCTCGATGGGCTTCACCCGCACCTACTTCGTTCCGGCGGGCTGGACCGCAGACGTGGCCGTGAACGGTCCGCCGGGCTACGGCACGCTGGACCTGGCGACCCTGAGCGACCAGCCGGGGTTCGCGGCGACCGCCACGGCCGTCGAGCACCCCGACTTCGAGGCCGACGATCTCGTGTGCGTCACGGTCACGCTCTCCGGTTCCGGGGCCGTCGACAACCTGGACTTCGAGGTGGGCCGGAGCCTGGGCGCGTTCCACGGGACGCAGGTTCCGCGTCGGCTGCGCTGAAGTCGCGGCCCGCGGGCGTCCATCCCCGGCTAGCCTGGGTCCTGGATGTCCTCCACCCGTGTGGCCTTGACGTGGTTCAGGTGCCGGCGCCCACCTCAAGACCCCGCTGGAGCACCTAATCCTCCGGCGGGGGTGTTCTTGCCGGCTCGATCTCCATCACCTCCCCGACGCCGGTCTCCGGGGTGGGAGGGGGCCGGAAATCGTCCCCTGGGGGATCGCTTGGCGGCGTCTTGCGCCCCCTGTGGAACCTGAACCGACATCCCCGCTCTCGGGCTTTTGGGTACAGTCCTTTCCCGCTCCCGAGTCCTTTCGGCAAGCGAAAGGAGGCCGATAATCCGCGCGCCGGCGTTTCTCCGATTCCTCCGCTCGGGTTGTTCGACATGTCACTCTCCCGTTCGTTCTTGTTGCTCCCCCTGGTCCTGTTCGCCACGACCTCCGAGGCTTTCGCGCAGCTCTTGCGCATTCAGATCAAGGAGGACAGGCAAGACAAGCTCGAGAAGTACCTGACCGAGTGGAGTGGCAAGAAGGTCATCATCTGTGAGGCCAGAGATGGCTCGATCAGCCTCGACGAGGCGACGAAGAAGTGGAACTACAGCCCGGCTCGCAACGAGGTCTGGATCGCGGACTCCGGCGATCCGAAGCTCGTGCCGTACAAGCTGAGGCGCGGCGAGCTGGTTCCCACCAACAAGAAGTGGGTCCTCGGCATCAACGGGCTGTACATCAAGAGCGTCGGCTGGTTCTCACGCGATGGCCAGACCTTCGGCGGACTCTCGGAGGAGTACGGCATCCGCAGCGAGATCGTCGACGAGATCAAGCGTGAGCGCGACGCGGAGAAGAAGGGCTCGGCCGAGTGGTTCCGCCGGCACATGCGTTTCGTCAGCGCGAACACGCGGCTGCACAAGTGGCTCGAGAGCACCTGCTACGTGAAGGCTGCGGAGAAGCTCGCGAAGGCCATCAAGAAGGAAGAGAAGATCATCGTCAAGCAAGCGCAGGAGTACCGCCTGCGTGCAGCCATCGAGTCGATCCACGACATCGAGACGCCGGAGGACCTGATCGAGGCCTCCCGGGAGATCACGAACGGCATCCAGGAGTTCGCCGTGATGGAGAGCACCCACTGCCGCATCGTCTACGTGACCGGCGAGCAGGGGCTCGGCGAGGATCAGGTCCGCGGCCTGCTCGAGCTGGCCGAGACGTCGATCGACGGGTTCAAGATCGAGTACGTCGATCCCTACATGGACGCCGTCACCTTCACGGACAACATCCCGGACGGCCTCTGCATCGAGTACTTCTTCGGCCCGTTCGAACACAAGCGCTCGTACGAGCAATTCCTCGAGGTGTACTACAAACGCAACTGGGGCAAGTTCCGCGACAAGAGGCTCGAGGGGCACATGAGCCGGCACCGCCTGTTGGCGCCGCACCGCAAGCTCTCGTACATGACGTTGGGCAAATCGTCCGACCTCGAGGGCATCGTGACCCACCACGTCGGTCACGCGCTCGCCAGCTTTCAGTACAACGCCGGCGGTGGGTTCGAACAGATGGCGTGGCTGCCCGAGGCGGTCGCCTACCATGTCTCGCTGGAGATGCTGGGGCGCAACTCGACCCATTGCTTTACCTACCGCGAAGAAGACGTGCGCAGGTACCGCCTGCCGCCGAAGGAATCGCCCGATCTCGAAGAGGGCGTGAAGACGGCAATGCGCGGCACGCGCGAGGTCTTCAACGCGATGGCGCTCGAGGAAGGCCCCAAGATCGAAGTCCTCGCACTGAAGAGGCTGTTCGAGCTGAACAATGCCGACCTCGCCAAGGGCTGGAGCTTCTACGACTATCTGTGTCGCAAGAAGGGCAAGGTCGGACAGGAGTGGCTGCGCGCCGGCGCCAGGTTCAGCGCCAACCGCAACAAGCTGGTCAGCGACTGGCGCGAGGTGTCGGAAGACCTGTTCGAGATCGAGGGCCAGGACGTCTTCAAGATGATCGACGACGCCTGGCGTCAATTCGCCAGGACAGGACAGGACACCTCGGGCGGATAGCGCCCGAACACCTCGGCGTTTTTCAGACCTGGGGATGTTCTCGGTTCAGGGTCCACAAGCCGCGTAAATCGTCGCCAAGAAACACCCCCGGGATTCCCAACCCTTTTGGACAGCCGAGCCGGGCTCGATTGTTCGGGGGATCGAGCCTGACTCCATATTCGTCCTCGGTCGTTGACACCCTCGAATTCGATGATGAGCATGGGCACCATGTCGGCGCTCACATGCTGCTCGAGCGAACACGTCCGCGACGCGCGTGCGCGCTCGCTGGAGTTGATCTCGGACCTCTGCGACGCCGAATTGAGCGTCCCTTACCTGCCGACGATCAATCCGCTCCTGTGGGAGCTCTGCCACGCCGCCTACTTTCAGGAGTACTGGGTACTGCGCCGGGGCGCGGGTCGCGAACCGCTCAGGCCGGACTCCGACGCGCTCTTCGACTCGATCTCCATCGCGCACAAGGATCGCTGGAACCTGCCGGTGCCGGACCGCGAAGGGTGCCTGGCCTACGTCACCGCAGTGCGTGACGGCGTGCTCGAGCTGATCGAGAAGGGCGTCGAGGATGAGCGCGTGCGCTACTTCATCGAGTACTCGGTCTATCACGAGGACATGCACACCGAGGCGATCACCTACACGCGACAGGCGCTCGGCTGTGTGTTGCCGGAGCTCGACGTCGCGACCGGGATCGAAGCGAGTACGGAAGCGGCGCGTGGAGACGCTCCAATCGAGGGCGGGACGCACCTTCTGGGTGCGCGGCGCGGAAGCGGGTTCTGCTTCGACAACGAGAAGTGGGCCCACCCGGTCGAGGTGAAGCCCTTCCGTATCTCGAAGACCGCCGTCAGCGAGGGCGAGCTGGCCGCCTTCGTGGGGGACTCGGGCTACACGCGAGCCGAGCTGTGGAGCGAGGAGGGCTGGGCCTGGGTGCGGGCCGAGAAGGCCGGGCTGCCGCTCTACTGGCGCCGCTCGCCCTCGGGCGAGCTCGAACGGCGACACTTCGATCGCTGGAGCGCCATCGACCCCACCCGCGCGATGCAGCACCTTTCGTGGTACGAGGCCGACGCCTTCGCGCGCTGGGCCGACCGCCGGCTGCCGACCGAGGCGGAGTGGGAGATGGCCGCCGCAGCCTGGAACGCTGAGACGGCCTGCTTCGACTGGCGCGGCGGCGGTCCGGTCGACGTCAACGCCTTCGCCGGCGCCGACACGCCGGAGGGCTGCCGGCAGATGATGGGCAACGTGTGGGAGTGGACCTCCTCCACCTTCGCGCCCTATCCCGACTTCGTCCCCGACATGTACGAGGACTTCTCCAAGACCTCGTTTCACACGCGCAAGGTCCTGCGCGGAGGTTCGTGGGCCACGCGCGCGCGCATGATGCGCCCGAGCCTGCGCAACTTCTTCCAGCCCTGGCGCCGCGACGTCTTTTCCGGCCTGCGCACCTGCGCCCTGGACGCTTGATGCGAGACGTGCTCATCGCCACGCCCGCCGCGCCCGACGGCCTGACCGGCAACGCGATCACCGCGCGCCGCTGGGCCGCCATGTTGGGTCGGCTCGGACACCGCGTCAGCCTCGCGGAGAGTTACGACGGACAGCCGTGCGACCTCTTCATCGCGCTCCACGCTCGCCGCAGCGCCCCGTCGGTCGTGCGTTTTCACGAGGCGCACCCGGCGCGGCCGATCCTGGTCGCGTTGACCGGAACGGATCTGTATTCCGACATCGAGCACGACCCGGATGCGCGGCATTCGCTCGAGCTGGCGACGCGCCTGATCGCACTGCAGGGCGCGGCGCCCGACGCGCTGGCGGAGCACCTGCGTTCGCGCACGCGCGTCATCTACCAGTCCGTCGAGCCGCCCGGAGACCTCCCCCCGCGTCCGGAGACGAGCTTCGAGGTGTGCGTCATCGGGCATCTGCGCCGGGTGAAGGATCCCCTGCGCACGGCCCGGGCCGCGCGGCTCCTGCCCTCGACCTCCCGCGTCCGCGTCTCTCACCTGGGCGATGCACTCGAGGAGGGGATGGCCGAGGCGGCGCGCGCGGAGGAGAAGCAGAACCCGCGCTACGTCTGGCGCGGGGCCCTCCCGCACGACGAGACCTTGCGCACCCTCGCAGCCTCTCACCTGCACGCGATCACCTCGCGGATGGAAGGCGGCGCGAACGCGGTGTGCGAGGCGCTGGCCCTGGGCGTGCCCACCGTCTCGACGCACATCCCCGGTTCGATCGGTCTTCTGGGAGAGGACTACCCGGGCTACTTCCCCGTCGGTGACACCGAGGACCTGGCGCGCCTGATCCGGCGCGCGGAGACCGACCCCGCTTTCTACCGCTCGCTCGCGACGCATTGCGACGAGCGGGCACAGCTGGTGCAACCCGAACACGAGCTCGCCGCGTGGACGCAGCTCATGGCTGAGTTAGAGGACTGAGGCGATGGGGGAACGATTTACGCTTATCGGCGATGTGCCCACCGACACGCGGGCGGAATTCGCGGCCGACATCGAGGAGGGGCTGCGCTCTGCCCCCAGGCGCATCGCGTGTCGTTGGTTGTACGACGAGAAGGGTTCGAGGATCTTCGAGGAGATCTGCGAGCTCAAGGAGTACTACCCGACCCGGGCCGAGACGGAGATCCTCGAAGTTCGCTCGCCGCGCATCGTCGAGCTGGTCGGCAGCGGCGTGACCTGCGTCGAGCTCGGCAGCGGGAACTCGATCAAGACACGGCTCTTGATCGACGCTTTTCTGGAGTCGACCTCCGAGCTGGATTACGTCTCGGTGGACATCTCGCCCTCGGCCATCCGCTCCGGCGCGCGGGACCTGCTGGCGGCGTACGAGGGACTTTCGGTCACCGGCATCGCCGGCGAGTACCGCCGCGGTTTCGAGTGGATGGCCGCCAATTCGGAGAAGAAGAAGCTGGTCCTGTGGCTCGGCTCCAACATCGGCAACCTCGACCGCCCCGGGGGCGAGGCTTTCCTGCGCGAGATCCGCCGCCACATGACGCGCGACGACCACCTGCTGATGGGCGTCGACCTGCGCAAGGACAAAGAGACCCTGGAAGCGGCCTATGACGATCCTGGAGGAGTGACGGCGCGCTTCAACCTGAACGTTCTTTCGCGCATCAACGCCGAGCTCGGCGGCGACTTCGATCTCGATGCCTTCACCCACGAGGTGCTCTACGAGGTCGAGGCCGGCCGCGTCGTCACGAACCTGGTGAGCCTGCGCGATCAGCGCGTGCGCATCGCGGCGCTCGAGGTCGAGTTCGAGTTCACCGACGGCGAGCACATCCACACCGAGGACTCGCACAAGTACTCGCCCGGGGAGATCGACGAGCTTGCGGCCAGGAGCGGGTTCGAGCGCGTCGAGCACTGGAGCGACGCGGGCGGGCGCTTCTCGCTCGAGCTCTTCAGCCCTGGCTCGACAGCCTGAGCCCCGCGGGGATCACGATTCGGTCGCAGAGCTCGAACAGCGCCTGGACGAGGAGCGCCAGGGCCGCGGAGGGAAGCGCTCCCTCGAGGATGAGCGCGTAGTCGTCGAGCCGGATGCCCGTGAGGATCGGCTGTCCATAACCGCCGGCGCCGATCAAGGCGCCCAGGGTCGCGAAACCGACGTTGAGGATCGCGGCGGTCTTCAGGCCCGCCAGGATCGTGCGCGACGCCAGCGGGAGCTCGACGAGACGCAGGCGCGCGGCCGGCGGCAGACCGAGCGCCTCGGCGGACTCGCGCAGTTCGGGCGGGATGCCGCGTAGACCCTCGCAGGTGTTGCGCACGATCGGCAAGAGGCTGTAGAGGAACAGGGCGCAGATGGCGGCCGCCGATCCGGTGCCGACGCCGGTGAGACCCAGCGCGGCGGCGGGCTCGATCAGCACGACCAGAAGGGCCAGGGCCGGAATGGTCTGGATCACGCCCACCACGGCCAGGATGAGCTGACCGGCGCGCCGCTTCTTGGCGGCCAAGATGCCCAGGGGGAGACCGCACAGAACGGCCAGCAAGAAGGAGCGGCGCACCAGCTCCAAATGCTCCAGGGTGTGCTTGCACAGGCGGTCCCAGCGCGTCTGCGTCTCCAGCTCGACCTCGACACCGAGCTCCCGCGCGATGAAGCTCGCCGCCACCTCGCGTTCGGGAATGCGCTCGAGCTGGGCGGCGGCGTTCAGCGCCATCATCTCCTCCTCGGAGATTCTCTCCTCGAGCGCCAGCATCGCCGCCACCATCTGCGGCTCGCGCTCGGCCAGGTCCGCGCGGTACAAGAGCAGCGCCTGGTAGAGCGGGAAGTGGCCGCGGTCGTCCTCCAGGGTGCGGATGCCGTGGTAGCGGATGCCCGCGTCGGTCGTGTAGACCTCCATCGCGTCGATCGAACCGCTCGCGAGCTGACGGTAGGCCAGGTCGTGGTCCATGCCCGACACGTCCCGTTGCGCCAGGCCGTAGACCCTCTGCAACGCGGGCCAGCCGTCCTCACGATCCATGAACTCGTTGCTGAAACCGAAGACGAGATCGGGATGGGAGGCGAGGTCGGACACGGTGCGAATGCCGAGCTTCTGCGCTCTTTCCTCGAGCATGCCGATGGCGTAGCCGTTGTTGAAACCGAAGGGCCGCGACACGATCACGCCGTCCTCGAGGAGCCGCGAGCGCAGCTCACCTTCGCCCTCGATTCCCTCTCCGGCCAGGATCTCCTTCGCGATGGTCCCGGTGTATTCGGGGTAGACGTCGATCTCGCCCGAGAGCAGGGCCTGGAACAGGATGCGCGTGCCCCCCAGCTCGCGCGCGTGCAGCACCTCCACGCCCGCGCCGCTCGCGGCCGCGGCCACCAGCTCGCCCAGGATCACCGACTCGGTGAACTTCTTCGAGCCGACGCGCGGGGCATCCACCGGTGAAGAGAGCGGCACGAGGGCCGCCACCAGGACCACGGCCAGAAGAGCTGCCGTGCGCTTTCTCATCCCGCTGCAAAGCTCCGCTGGGCGCGAATGAAGCGCGTGACGAAGGGGTCCTCGGGGGATTCGTCGAGCTCGCGAAAGGTGCCGCTCTGGACGATGCGGCCCCGCTTCATCAAGACGATCGTGTCGGCGAAGAACGCGGCCTCGCTCATGTCGTGCGTGACCAGCACGACGCTCTTTCGCAGCGTGTCGAAGACCTCTTTCAGCTCTTCCTGCAGGTCGGCGCGCACGATCGGGTCCAGCGCGCCGAGAGGTTCGTCCAGCAGCAGCACGTCCGGGTCGAGCATCAAGGCGCGCAGGAGGGCGATGCGTTGTTGCTGGCCGCCGCTGATCCGGATCGGGTAGCGCTCCCAGACGTCCGGAGCGATCTGCGCCAGGCGCGCCAGGGATTCGATGCGCGCGTCGATGCGTTCCCGCTCCCAGCCCAGGTGACGCGCCAGGAGCGCGACGTTCTCGCGCGCCGTGAGGTGCGGGAACAACCCGCCGCCCTGGATGACGTAACCCATGCGCCGGCGCAGGGCGGGAGCGGAGAGCGGCGTGACCTGCGCGCCCTCGAACTTCACCGTCCCCGAGCCGGGGGCGATCAGGCCCAGCATCAGGCGCAGCAGGGTCGACTTCCCGCACCCGCTGGGGCCGATCAGGACCGTGGTCTTCCCGGCCTCGATGGCGAGATCGACCCGCTCCACCACCGCGGTGCCGTCGAAGGAGCGCGAGACGTCACAGAGCTCATACATGGGCAGTGCGCGGGCATTCTACCCGCGCGGCTCGCCCCGTGACGAGTATCGAGCGATCGGCCGGGGCCGTGCTCCGCACTACCCCACGCCTCCCACGAGCCGGTAGCGCACCTTCTCGGCGTACGCGACGTGACCCGCCAGGTTCTTGCGCACCGTGTCCTCCTCCAGCGGTGGGGGGTCAGTACGCCGTAGATCGGATCTCGAACTCGGTCGTCCCTTCGGGTTCGGCGGCGTGGACCTCGACGCCGCGGACGCGCGCGGCGCGCGGACCTTCGTGCAACCAGGCGAGCATGGTCTCGACGTGTTCCTCCGGCCCTTCGATCCGGGCCTCGACGCTGCCGTCCATGTGGTTGCGCACCCAGCCGCGCAGCCCGAGCTCGACCGCCTTCTCGCGCGTCGCCCAGCGAAAGGCGACGCCCTGGACGCGACCGGTGACGATGACGTGACGGGAACTCGCAGCCATGGTGCGACGGGCCTTGCTAGTCTTCGGTCTCCTCCCCCGGATCGAAGTAGCCCAGCTGTGCGAGGTGGTCGAGGGTCTGGGAGTCGAGCTCCACCTCGACGGTGTCTCCGCCCAGCGGCCGTCTGGCCCGCAGCTGGTCGAGCGCGCCCCGCAACGTCAGGACGAGCTCCCCGTGCTCGTCCAGGACGTTGCGCTGTTCCTTCGGATCCTCCTCGAGGTCGAAGAGCATCCACCCGTTCTCCGTGACGTCGTGGACGAGCTTCCAGCGTCGCCACACGACCGCGAACAGCTCGCGATCCTCGTCCCGCTTGAGGCGGTGGCCGAACACGAAGCGCTCGTCGAAGCTGCGCTCGGCCTCGCCGCCGCGTTCGGCGCCGAAGAGCGCCAGGAGGGAGCGGCCGTCGAGCGTTTGGGGGAGAGCCGCGCCGGCGACGTCGATCAGGGTGGGCACCACGTCGACGAGGCTCACGTTCACCTCCACGACCCCCGCTTCGAGCGCCGCCTTGCCGTCGAGCACCAGGTCCGGAGCGTGCACGATCATCACGACCTTCATCAGCTCCTGGTACAGGGAGAAGCCGTGCCCGAGGTAGCCGTGGTCCCGGAACTCCTCGCCGTGGTCGGAGAGGATCACGAGCAGGGTGTTGTGGTCCCAGCCGAAGGCCTGATACAGCCCTTCGAGGACGTGGTCGACGTAGGAGATCTCGCTGTCGTAGCGGCGGACCCGGTCCGCGAGTTCGTCCTCGGCGGGCTCGTACCAGGGTTTCATCGGCGTGTTGGGCATGTGCACGTCGTTGAGGTGCAGGTACAGGAAGTAGGGCGCCTCGGCCAGCATGCGCGGACGCCACTGCTGGACCGCCGCGGAGATCCGGATCGCGCTCTCCATGCGGTTCTGGACGAACTCGTCGAAGCCGCGGTCGAAGCCCAGGTGTTCGCCGATGTTGAGGTTCGCGGCGTATCCCCAGGTGGAGTAGCCCAGGCTCTTGTACAGCTCGGGCAGGGTGGCGATCTCTTCGGGCATGGCCCGCAGTTCGATCGACTGGGCCTCGTCCCGGCTGCCCGCCAGGGCGTGCAGGCCGCGCGTGAGTCCGTGTCGGGTGGGGTACAGCCCGGTGAACAGCGAGGCCGTCGAGGGGCCGGTCCACGACGAGCTCGAGAAGGCGTTCCGGAACACCAGCGAGCTCTGCGCGAGGCGGGCGAGGAACGGTGCGACCTCGGGCTCGCCTCCGTAGGCGGCGAGGTGGTCGGCGCGCAGGGTGTCGATCAGGACGACGACGACGTTGGGCATCTCCGCGAGGGTGCGCGAGGTCTCGAGCCGCGTCGCCGAGGATCCCCGCTCGCGCTCGCCGTCCGCCCCGTCGCCCCCACACGAGGCGAGTGCGCAGGTCGAAAGGAAGAAAAGCGCCAGCCGGGTTCGCACTCGAGGTCGGTCTCCGGGTCGCGGCAAGGGGGGTCTCGTCGGGCCCACGCCGTCGGTCCCCGTCGCGGTCCCGGGGATGGCTAGAGCTTGGGCACGATCCACCTTAACAGACGCCGGATGGGGGCGGTACCGCCGCCCCCCCGTCACGACGAACGCTGCGCTGACACCGGCCGGGCCGGCCATGAAGACGATCCGGCCCGTTTCGCCGCGTCGTGTGGCCCAGTCCTCGCTAGGGGAGCGGGCCGCCCTCCCGGACGCGGAGCGTGAGCAGCGCGACGGCGCTGACCACGGAAAGGAACACGAGATAGAGGGCCGGGGACGCCAGGTCGCCCGTCGACGAGATGAGCCAGGTGGCGACCAGCGGCGCCGTTCCGCCGAGCAGGCCCAGCGTGACGTTGTAGCTGATGCCGAGTGCGCTCGAACGGATTCGAGTGGGGAACATCTCGGCCATGTAGGCCGGCATCGGCCCCTGGACCGTGGCGACCAGCACCGCGAATCCCAGCTGTGCCGCCAGCGCAAAACCGACCCGGCTGGTATCGACGACCACGAACAGCGGGTAGACGAAAAGGGCCGTGAGGATCATTCCGGAAAGCAGGACCGGCCGTCGCCCGAAGCGGTCGGACAGGGCGCCGGACAGGGGCAGGAAGACGAGCAGCACCACCATCGAGATGCTGTTGATCACGAAGGCGTGGGGGATCGGCGGGTCGAGGATGTCGGTGTAGTAGGTGGGCATCCACACGAAGAGCATGTAGAAGCCCGTCGCGAACAGCGCGAGCAAGGCGCTCAGCTGGGCGATGCGTCCGCCCGCCTCGGTGACGGCGCGAACGACCGGGGATCGATCCGAGTCCTGCTCCTCTGAAGCCTGTTCGAACGCCTTCGATTCGGGCAACCCCAGACGCAGCCAGATCCCGACGCCGGCGATGGCGACTCCGAACAGGAAGGGGATCCGCCAGCCCCAGGCCGCGAGTGCCTCGGCGTCGAGCAGGCCTCGCAGCAACGTGATGGTGAGCGATCCGACCAGGATGCCTCCGATCGCCGTGAAGAGGGTCCAGCTCCCGTAAAGGCCCCGCTTTTCGGCGGGCGCCATCTCCACGATGTAGGACATGGAGCCGATGAGCTCTCCGCCGATCGAAACCCCCTGGGCCAGGCGCAAGAAAATGAGCAGGGCCGCGGCGCTGGTTCCGATCTGGGCGTGCGTCGGGAGGCATCCCACCAGGAACGTGGGCAAGGCCATCATCAGGATCGACAGCTCGAGCATTCGTTTCCGGCCGAAACGATCGCCGAGGTGGCCGAAGATCACCCCTCCGAGCGGTCGCATCAGATAGCCGGCCGCGAAGACCCCGTAGACCTTGATCAATCCGGCGAAGCGATCGTCGGCGGGGAAGAACTGCGAGCTGATGATCGGAGCCAGGAATCCGAACACCGCGAAGTCGTACCACTCGAGGACGTTGCCGAACGCGCCGGCAATCACGTGAGCGTTCGCCTTCTTCAACCCGTCCTCCCTTTCCGTCGTCGATGCATCTTGCGGTGTCGGACGCGCCCGAGCGCTCGGCCGGCACCTCCGCCAACGGCGGCCCGGCCGCGGCTCCCGCGGGATTCTATCCCCCGACCATCATCGAATGGGATGGCGAAGACAACCCCCGGGTCAGGCGTCATCGCTGCGAGAGATGCAGGTGGTCCAGGGGGGCGTTCTTGCCCGGTTCAGCCCCCGAGAACCTCCCCGACGTCGGGCCCGGAGGGTGGGGCTCGTGCAGGAATTCTTGATTTTCGGGTGGGACAGCGTAACTTGCGACCGGGTTCTCCGGCCGTGAATGCCCGCTCCACGAGGCTGTTGCGCCGGGACCCGTTTCTGTTTCCACCCACTTTACCCACTGATTTCATGAGCATCCTGCAACCCGGCGCCGACGCGCCCGACTTCGAGCTGGAGAGTCACAAGAACGAGAAGATCAAGGGCTCTTCCTACAAGGGCCAGAAGAAGGTCATGCTCGTTTTCTACCCGCTCGACTTCACGCCCACATGAAGCATCGAGATCCCCGGCCTCAACGCGCTTCGCTCGAAGTTCGAAGAGGCCGAGACCCAGGTGCTGGGTCTCTCGATCGACTCCAAGTTCTGCCACAAGGCGTGGGGCGAGACCTTCGGCGGGATCGACTTCCCGCTACTCGCCGACTTCCACCCCAAGGGTGAGGTCGCGCGCTCCTACGGTGTCTGGCTGGACGAAGCCGGCATCAGCGACCGCGCCACGATCCTCGTCGGCAAGGACGGCAATGTCCTCTGGGCCGAAGCCGTCACGCCGGCGGGCGAGCGCAACCCGGGCGACCTTCTGAAGATGGCCCAGGAGCTGGGCTAGGAGGGTAGGCGGTCCGGAGGGGCGTTCGGGTATCGCTTTTCGAGGCGTCGTGTCACGGAGCCCACGCTCCGAAGGCGCGCGCGTGGATACGGAAACGATCCTGCGCCACGCGTTCGAGCGCGATACCCCGCCCCTACGACCCCTTTTGCCTGGCGATCGCCCGCCTGACCACCTTCAACACCGCAGGACCTACCAGGTCCGCCATCATCCGGTGTCCGCTCGTGCGGAAATGGGCCAGGTCCTTGCGGAAGACCTTCTCGATCGGCTCCGCGCTCTTCGGAAACTCGCCGGCGGCATCCACGAGGATGCAAGGCGGCTCGCTCGCCACGCGCCGCACGGCCTCGACCTGGGCCGCGTGCATGCGCGGGATCGCGTCGACGGTCTCGCGGTCCATCCCGTGGTACTTGCCGTAGAAGTTGTAGGACCAATCGGGCATGGCGCCGTCCACGAAAGCTGAGGGTGCGGTGACGAAGATCGGGACGGCGCCCCAGCCGATGATGGTGTCGCGAATCTCCTCCAGATGGTCTTCGTAGTGCCCGAGCGGGCCCCGCATCACCGGATCGTGGCTGCGCGAAGCGAGCCAGGCGCGGACCAGACCCACGCTGCGCAGCCCGTGCTGCAAGGCGTACTGGGCCGAGTCCGAGAGCCCTCCGATGGACTGGAAGTGATCGTTCCATCCGAAGTTCACGACGACGGCCTCCGGCCTCCACTCCTCGATGCGCGGCAAGACCTTGGTCCCCTGGAAACTCGAGTAACCAGGACAGGAGGCGTTGATGCAGTCGAAGTCCCGATCGGCGAAGCGCCGCTGGAGCGCCAGCTGGATCAGCTCCGGGTAGACCGGGTTGCCCAGAAAGGTGCAGGAGTCTCCGATGAAGGCGATGCGGATGCGTTCGGAATCATCGCCGGGGACGGGCTCCGTGCGGCCGCGGAAGCCGAAGCTGTTGGTGACGACGGCATCGGGGATCGGCCGCCAGAAGGTCTCGGGATCGGGCTCGAAGAGGCGCACCTTCAACGAGCGCCCTTCCACCAGGACCCCGTCCTCGTCGAAGGCGGGGATGCCTTGCGCGTAGCCGAACTGCATGTAGCCCGCGTTCACGCTGGCCACGTTGAAATCGAAGAGCCTCAGGCCGAGCTCGGCTCCGACCCCGGCCACCACGACGCCCAGAAGCGCCGCCGCGGCGCGGCGTGTCCATTTCCTCCCGCCGTTCGTCATCGCTGTTGCCGGTCGTCGAAGACCATCCGATCCATGATGGCATCGCGCCACGGAACGGACAAAATCAATCCGCCCCCGTCTGTCCACGGCTCTCTTCGGATCCATCGAACAGGGAGCCGTATCAGGGAGTACCATCGGGGCGTCCTCCCGGAGACCCCACATGCTGACACGTGTTCTCGCCTGCGCCGTCGCGCTTCCGTTTCTCGCCCCGCCCGTCCCGTCCCAGGATCTTCCTGACCGGCTCCTCGTCGGTTACTGGCACAACTGGGTCAGTTCACCCAACAGCCTGACCCTGGCCCAGATCCCGGCGGCATACGACGTGGTCAACGTCGCGTTCGCGACGCCGTCCACGCCCTTCGGCTCGACGATGGAGTTCGCCCCGGACCCGGGGCTCTACCCCGCGGCGGGCGACTTCCTGGCCGACGTTCAGGCGCTCCAGGCCGCGGGCAAGAAGGTCTTGATCTCGATCGGCGGCGCGGCCGATCCGATCCACCTCGACACACCGGCGGACGCGACGGCCTTCGCGACGTCGATGCTCGGTGTCATCAACACCTGGGGCTTCGACGGCCTCGACATCGACGTCGAGGGCACTTCGCTGAACATCGTGGGGGGTGACGGTGATTTCACCGCGCCGACGAGTCCGCGCATCGTCAACATGATCGGCGCGATCACCCAGTTGCTCGCGCTCTTGCCCCCCGACTTCATCCTGACCGCCGCGCCGGAGACGGCCAACGTTCAGGGGGGCTACAGCGCCTACGCCGGGGTGTGGGGGAGTTACCTCGCTCTTCTTCACGCCGTCCGGAACGAGCTGAGCTACGTCCACGTCCAGCACTACAACACCGGCTCGATGTTCGGGCGGGACGGCCAGATCTACATTCCGGCGACCGCCGACTTCCATGCCGCCATGGCCGACATGCTCATCGGCGGCTTCCCGGTCGCCGGGGGTGCGAACTTCCCGCCCTTGCGGCCGGACCAGGTGGCCATCGGGTTGCCCGCGAGCCCCTCGGCCGCGGGAAGCGGCTACACGACGCCAGGCCCGGTGCACGAGGCCCTCGATCTGCTCTACCTCGGCCGGACGTTCGGCGGCTCGTACGCGCTGGCGGATCCGGAGGGCTATCCGGATTTTCGCGGCGTCATGACCTGGTCGGTCAACTGGGACGTCGACGCGGGCGGTGCGTTCTCCTCGAGCCATCGCACCTACCTCGACGACGTCTTGCTCGCCACGACCCCCCCGTCGATCTCGATGCCGATCGGCGGCACGATCACCCTGGAACTCAGTGCGGGGCTGGGCAACGCGGGGCGCGCCTACTTCCTCGTGCCGACGCGCAGCGGGACCTCACCGGGAGTCACATTGCCGGGCGGCCTCGTCCTGCCCGTGAACCCGGACTCGCTCACCCAGCTGGCCTACGGCCCCGGCGGGCCCGCCTACTTCGTGGGCTTGTTCGGCTCGCTCGACGGGGCCGGCGACGCGACCGCCCTGGTCAACGTGCCCGCGCTTTCCGCAATGTCTGGGTTCACGGTGCACTTCGCCTACTTCCTGGCGTTCCCGGCCTTCGACTTCGTCTCTCCGGCCCGGGGCGTGGACCTCGTGCCGTGAGCGCCGACCCCCGCCGGTTCGAGCCTCCACGTACGACTCCGGCGTTCTTGACGGCTGCACGTCGCGAGCAAGAAAATCGAAGAGACCCCCTGAGAACCGTGGGTGTCGAACGGCTTTCCCCTCATCCACGTGCTACTTGCTGCTACTCTTTGAACGGTGAGCAAGAGCGCACGGACGGTCTCATGGGTCTGCCGGATCATTGCCTCGTTCCTGATGGGCATGACCCTGTTCTTCAAGTTCACCGGGGCGGCGATGCCGGTGGCGATCTTCACGACGCTCGGTGTCGAGCCGTGGGGGCGGTACCTGACCGGGGCCGCCGAGCTGGTCTGTGTGGTGCTGCTGCTCTCTCCGAGGATGGTTCCGCTCGGTGCGCTCCTCGCGCTCGCCGTCATGGGCGGCGCGATCGGAAGCCACCTCACGGTGCTGGGAATCTCCCTCGAGGGGATCAAGGACAACCTGCCGGAGGGGTCGGAAGAGCTGGTGGCGGACCCGAGTCTCTTCGCCTTCGCGTGGATCACGGTCCTTTGCGCGGCGATCGTTCTCGTGATCCACAGGGACCAGCTGCTGGGAATGATCCGCCGCGGCCCGTCCGATCCCTAGCCGGAAGATGCGAGGCGCTTCGCTTCCGCCTCGACGAAGACGCGCTTGATGTCCGGGTGCGCCTCGCGAATTTCACGGGTGAACCGGTCGATCGCCTGCTCGATCTCACCGGCGGGCAAGGAGTTCTTGAAGTCGACGCTCACGTTGAGGAGCACGTAGTGGGGGCCCATGTGCAAAGTCAGCACTTCATTGACGGCGTCCACGGCTGAAAGACCGCCGGCACGACGGCGAACGTCCTCGACGAGTACGGGGTCGGCCGCCTCGCCGATGAGCAGCGACTTGGTGCGTATCGCCAGGCCGATCGCCGTCAGCGTGAGGATCAAGCCGATCGCGATCGAAGCGATGCCGTCGAAGATCGGCATTTCGAGTACCTGGCTCAGCGTCAACCCGATCCCGGCGAAGACCAGGCCGAGCAGCGCGGCGCTGTCTTCGAAGAGGACCACGAAGGTGGTCGGGTCTTTCGAAGCGCGGATCGCACCGGCGATCGTGCGGGCGCCTTGGAGGGCGCGGAACTCGCGGTACGCGAGCCACCACGCCGCGCCTTCGAAGATCACGGCCGCGCCGATCACGATGTAGTTGACGAGCGGGTCGGTGATCTCCTCCGGGTGGCGCGTGCGGTGGATGCCCTCGTAGATCGAGACGCCCGCGCCGAGTGCGAAGATCAGGATCGCCACGACGAACGACCAGAAGTAGATCTCCTTGCCGTGTCCGAAGGGGTAGCGCCCGGAGGCGGGTCTCTTCGCGCGCCGGATCCCGTAGAGAAGAAGCCCCTGGTTGCCCGTATCGACCACGGAGTGGATGCCCTCCGCGAACATCGCCGCGGACCCGGTGATCGATGCCGCGATGAACTTTGTCACCGCAATGAGCGCATTGCCGACCAAGGCTGCGTAGACGACCAACTTGGTTCCCTGGGCCATGCGCACAGTGTAGCGGTGCGGTTGCCTCCCTGTCTCGTCGCTGAGAACGCCTCTCCGTGACGACAGGCAACGCCTCGAAGGAAATCGACGCAGCTGATTCGCCTGACCGTCTGCCCCTCGCACAGACAGCGACAGCTATCCGGCACTCACATGAACGCCGGCGCCGATTCTGTCGACTCCACTCCCGATGGCACGACCGTCCTCGGTGTCCCTGGGCGACCACCCGTATCGTGCCGATCAGTTAGCCGGCCTTTCGAGCCGGAGTCGTGGGAATACTCCTTTGGGGCACCCATGGCAAAGAACTGGTTCGGATGCGATGGAGTGTCCGGGCAGCCTGGCTGAGGTGCGGAAACGCAGGCGGATCGCTGGATTCGGAGAGCCGTTCGCGTGCCGGCCAGGGCTCCCGGACGCCCGCAGTGCGCCGGATCCGTTCACCAACGGGCTCCTAGCGTTCCTCTTCGACCCAGAGGGCCAGCGAGCCGTCGGGGGACAGGTTGCCGACGACGCGCGCTCGTCGGCCGTCCTCGGGGCGGAAGCGCAGCAGCGCGTCGCCCTGGGCGGATTCGACGATCTCGAGGATGCCGCCGTCGCCCGCGCCGTCCTCCCATTGGGGTGGGAAGGACTTGCGGTCCCAGAGGACGCCGCGCACCTCGAGGCTCAGCGAGCCGTCAGGGAACCGGGTGCGCTTGCCGGTGTAGTTGCCTTCGATGGCGGCGCGGCCCTCGAGGTGGCCGAACACCTGCCGGTACTCGAGCAAGCCGGTGGCGTCGAAGGTCGGTCGCAAGGAACAGCGCGGCGGGGCGTTGACGTCTTCGATTTGCTGCGCGGCTTCGATGCGCTGCCGCAGGTCCCGCGGATCGACCTGGAAGACGTCGAAGCGGTTCTCCATGGTCAGTTCGACCCCCTCCAGCTCGTGGCCTTCGCCGCGCTTCGAGGGCAAGAAGCTCGGTATCGAAGGCCCTTCCCCCACGAGGTCCATGCGGTTGCTCTGCTTGGCGATCCAGGCGACGGGCACCTCGAACACAAGACCGAACTCGAGGTTCCAGTGCGTATTGAACGCCAGCTCGGCGGGCGGGGGCGGGCCGATGTCGGGTACGGGCTGCGCGGGGGAGGCCGGGGTATCGGGGACGGGGGCCGGCTCCGCTTCGGGCGATGCGGAAGCGGGCGTGGCCGCGCCGGCCATCTTGAAGGTGTAACCGATGCCCAGCCCGGCGGCGACGACGATGACGGCGGCGAGACTGCGAAGGGATAGGAGGGACGACTGCGTGGACATGGTGGGTACTTGCTATGTGTGAAACGAGGGGATCGTGGGAGCGGACGCAGCAGCGGGGGGCGAGGTCGGGAACAGCATGTCCGCGCACGCGGGCTGCTCCCGACGGGGCCGATCAGAGGCAGATGCAGCGGAACTCGAAGCAGCCGTTCGGCAACGGAGTGGGCGTGAGGCGGCAGGTTCCCTGACAGCCGAAGTCTCCGCAAATCCAGTTGAACGTCGCGGTGTCGATGAACAGCGAGCAGTTCGCGAAGCGCCGAGGGCCCGCGCCGTCGGGATCCTCACAGACGCAGTACAACCACGTGCCGATGTTCTTGAGCACGCAGGTGGCGTTGAAGGGTGCGCAGTCGCCGATGCACCTGAAGCTGACGCCCGTCGTCGGACAGTAGAGAACTTGCAACTGGCAGTCGACTTCCTGTGCCGGCGGCCGGGCGCTCGCCTGTACGGGCAGAACGTACGCGAACACGAATGCGGCCGCGAAGAGGAGCGACGTTCGAGCGAGTGAGAAAACACGATTCATATCTATCTCCGATCTGGAGTTACGGGTCGATACGCCACCCGATCGAGCGGCGAGGGGAACTGCACTCGTGGTCTGGGATTCACATTGCGCCGGCATGTGAAAATCACAGGCCGAGTAGGGCAATGACTCTTGAGCGCATGGCGTTCCTCGTGGGTGTTTGTTCCCGGGATTGCCGCTCGAAGCCGGGAATCGTCTCAGGAAATTCTCTTTTCTTACTGAAGGATCCGGTACGAGGGTGTCAGTCGCCCGTAGGTACTCCGATTCCAATGCGTCGCGAACCGAGGGGCTCACCTGGGGGTATGGGGCCGAAGGGGTGTTCTCGAGCTACCGGCCACGCTCGCCTCCACCGCCCGGGAAGCGGGTCAGCAAGAGGCCCCGTCGATCGGCGTGGGTGCGTCCATCCTGCGCTCCGGACGGGCCCACGTTGACATCCCGGCCCTCTTTGCGGTCAATGGGACACGATGCCGGCGCGAAGTCGCCGGTGCAGCGGGGGGACATCGCGCCTCGGATCTCTGTGGACGCGATCGACGCATGGAAGCCCACGACGATGAGCGAGATCATCAGCCAGTTCGTCCTCTTCTTCGCCGTGATCGATCCGATCGGGACGGTGCCGGTGTTCCTTGCGGTCACCCGGCAGTACGACCACAAGGCCAGGAGGAAAATCGCGCTCAAGGCGACGCTGGTCTCGGCGCTGGTCCTTCTGTTCTTCGTCGCGGCGGGCGAGGTCATTCTCACCGCGATGGACATCTCGCTCTCGGCGTTCCAGATCGCGGGAGGGATCGTCCTGTTCCTCTTCGCGCTCTCCATGATCTTCGGTGAAAGCAAGCCGGAGGAGGAACTCAAGCTGGCGTCGAGCGCGGGCGAAACGGCGGTCTTCCCGCTCGCCGTGCCATCGATCGCGAGTCCCGGCGCCATGCTCGCGGCGGTGCTCTTGACCAAGAATGACAGCTACGATTTCCTGGAGCAGGCCTGGACCACCGCGAGCATGCTCCTGGTGCTTCTGATCGCGTTCCTGTTCATGCTCGCCGCCAACCGGATCAGCCGGCTGATCGGCAACAGCGGGGCCAGCATCGTCAGCCGCGTGATGGGGTTGATCCTCGCGTCGGTGGCCGTCTCGAGCGTTCTGGCCGGGATCGTGGAGTACTTCGGGCTCTGACCGCCTCCCCGGCCCCCTCGCCCTTAGAATCCGGCTCGCCGCGCCCGGTCAACTCGCCTGCGGCGCCGGAGACCCATGAGAGTGCGCGCGCCCGACATCACCCACCCCGCCCGCGCCGCGACGCTTTGGTTCGGCCTGGCGGCCCTGGCCCCGATCGCCGCTGCCGGGGACGACGGCGCGCCGCCGCGGCCCAACATCCTGTGGATCGTGGCCGAGGACATGGGCCCCGAGCTCGGGTGCTTCGGGACGTCGCAGGTCCACACGCCGCACCTCGACCGCCTGGCGGCGCAGGGCGTGCGCTTCACGCGCGCGTTCACGACGGCGCCGGTCTGCTCCGCCAGCCGCTCGGCGTTCATGACCGGCATGTACCAGACGACGATCGGCGCCCACAATCACCGCTCTCACCGCGACGACGGCTACAGCCTCCCCGACGGCGTGCGTCTCATCACCGACTGGCTGCGAGAGGCGGGGTACTTCACCGCCAACCTGCGCGACCTGACCGGGAAGAAGGGGGAGACCTTTCTGCGCGGCACGGGAAAGACCGACTGGAACTTCCACTACGAGGGCGAGCCTTTCGACGGCGCGCGCTGGAGCCGGTTGAAGGACCACCAGCCTTTCTACGCGCAGCTGAATTTCTCGGAGACCCATCGCGGCAAGGCCTGGAACACGTCGCACGAGCACATCGAGCGACCCGCCGATCCCGACGCCGTGGTGATTCCCCCTTACTACCCCGATCACCCGCTGACGCGGGCAGACTGGGCCCAGTACCTCAACACGGTGATGGCCCTGGACGTGAAGGTCGGACGCGTCCTGGAGCGGCTGGAAGCCGACGGGCTCGCCGACCGGACGGTCGTGGTTTTCTTCGCGGATCACGGGCGCGCCATGCTGCGCGGCAAGCAGTGGCCCTATGACAGCGGCCTGCACGTGCCTCTGATCCTGCGCTGGCCGGCGGGCATCCCGGCGCCACGGGGCTACCGGGCCGGGAGCGTCGACGATCGGTTGATCTCCGCCATCGACATCACGGCCACCACCCTTGAAATCGCGGGGGTGAAAACTCCCGAGGCAATGCAGGGGCGCGCCTTCTATCCGCGCACGTCCGGGGCCGAGCGGCGTCATGTGTTCGGGGCCCGCGACCGCTGCGACGAAACCGTCTTCCGCATTCGCACGGTTCGCGACGAGCGCTACCGCTACATCCGCAACCTCATGCCCGAGCGAGCGTTCCTCCAGCGGAATCGATACAAGGAGAGCACGTACCCCGTCATCGCCCTGATGCGCGAGCTTCACGAACGGGGTGAGCTCACACCGGCCCAGGCCGTACTGATGGCGCCGACCCGGCCTGCCGAGGAGTTGTACGACACGCTCCGGGATCCCCATGAGATCGTCAACCTGATCGATTCCGAGGAGCACGCGGCCGTCCTCGAGCGTCTCCGCTGCGCCCTCGGGGAGTTCCTGGAAGAGTCACGAGACCAGGGGCTGACCGCGGAGCCGGAGGAGGTGACGGAGTACTGGGAGAAGGAGATGGCGAGGCGCCATCAGAAGCGCCTGAAGCGCCGGCCCGAGAAGGAGCAGCGCTGAGTAGCTCGGCCCAGGTGTTGTTCGGCAAGCGGTCCGACGCGTCTCAACCGATCAGTCCGGGGATGATCCGCAACTGCTGAGTTCGGTTTCGGGGTCGATGGCGTGCTCGGGTGTGACCCCGAGACGATTACTCAGGGGCGGACGGGACCTTTCGCACTTACCTTTCGATCTCGGCAAAATCTGGAATGCCTACGGCATGAGCGGACAGGATCCGTCTCTCTGGACCGAAGTGGATGCGCAGCAGGACTTCTTCCTTCTCGTCCATGCTGCCTTGCTCGACCTCTCGGTGGATCACATAAACAAGTGAATGGCCGGTAACCACACCGCGCTTCACCCGGTCGAAAGTCTCGTTCCGCTCGTCCGGTTCCCCAAGGAGTTGGAGCACTCCAGCCTCGGGTATATCTTTTTTGAGCTGGGCGCAGCCCTCACGGATCCGCTGCTCCCTCGCCGCTGGGGCGGCAGCTTCAGCGGCAGCGCGGGTGGGGAGGGGATCAAGAAGACCCCTTTGGAGCACCTATACTCACGGTACCGTGCCTTTACCGCCGACTCTCCACTTGGCCTCTGCGGTGGTCTTGTCGCCGTTGCATGTATCAATGATGCGCCCGCGGAAGGACAGGTCGATGTCGTAGCGGTCGCCAGGTTTCATTCGAGAGCCGGGTTCGTCGCGGCCAATGTATGAGTCGCCAGTGGCTCGATTGGGCCGGTACATATCCACCCAGCTTTGCGGGTGGTCGCGGTGTCCATACGGGGCTGCGGGGTTGTCCTCCTTGTATATGTCCTTTGAGAGCACCTTGCGGATACCAGGTGGGGTCTCCGGCGTCCCTCCCGTAACAAACCGCGAGCGTTTGAACTTCCCCTTAACGTATTGCCGATATTGGCAGCACTTCGGTTTGCAGTTCCCGCGGTTCGCAAACTCGGCATATACGTCAAAAGGAAACCGGACCCAGACCCTTTTCCCGAGGCCGGGCACGGTCACTCGCCTGACGCGGGGAGGGAACTGCACGACGGTGAAGTAGTCTACACAGCAGCGGCTGCCCAAGTACGGCCCTAGGCCGGGCTTGACGTATTCGAATCGTCCTCGGATGAATCGCAAGTTCCAACTATCTGGGAACGAGGGGTCCGGCACTCCACCTTTAGGAATCCCACCACAGCCACGGGTGTTACCAGCGTCGACTTGAAGGAGTGCTCCGGCTACGCCGAACAGGTTGAAGACGTACCGGCTACTAGCGGCACTTGCCGACGCACGCGTCAGCGTCCGTCCCAGCGTCGGCTGGTAGTAGACGCCGCCACCCAGCAGATAGAAGCCCGTCTCCGGATCAGATCGCCATCCGCGAAACGCGTACGGCAGTACGGTGGCCAGGCCTCCACCCAATTCGGTGAAGTTGCCGTAGGCGTCGTAATCACGCTGATTGGCGAGGAACTCCGCGCCCTGAGGCGTGGTGAACAGGGTCGAGCCGGAACCGTTTCCGTGCACGTTGAACGGCAGAAAAGAGAATATGGTGACACTATCGACGTACTGGAGCAGGTTGCCCCGTCGATCCCAGACGAACTGGCGATTGACCGTGCCCGCCGTCGGGTTCAGCTCCTCGAGCACCTGGCCCCCGAGGTAGTAGTAAGCCGTATCCTCGTCGATGGCCGAATCGCCCGTGGTCACGGTCCGCCGGATCCGCCGACCTTGATGGTCGTAGGCGTAGATCGCGATCACCTGTCCGTCCGAGATCCGCGTGACCCGCACCAGCCGGTTCAAAGCGTCGAATGCGTAGAGGTTAGTCCCGTCGAACGTCAGGTTGCCATTCGCGTCATGGACCCGCGCAACGGTGTTCACGACGTCGTACTCGTTCATTTCGTTCGTCGTCATGGAGAGGCTCGGGAAGCCGCCCGCCCCGGTGACCTGGTTCCAGTTGTTGGCACCGTCGATGCCCCAGGTGCGGTTCTCGGCCGAGGTCACGGTCGGGTTCGCCACCTGGTTGTTGGCGATGCCGCCGAGCGTTGTGCTGCGGTCCTCGCGGAGCATGCGCCCGGCCGAGTCGTAGCGGTAGGCATCCTGAACGCCTTGGTGGTGGAAGATCTCGTTCAGACGGTTGCCGCTCCTGTCGAAGGCGTACTCGAAGTCGGCGAAGGTACCACCGAGGAAAGGATGGCCGTGGGTTACACGGGTCAGGCGGCGTAGCGCGTCGTACGTATATTCGGCCAAGACTCCGTTGCCGTCTCCGCCGTTGCCGTAGCTGCGGGTCTCGATTCGTACGGGACCCATGTAGCCATAGGTGGCGATCTTCGCGGCGGCCAGGCCGGTAGGGACAATGTCGTTGCCGCTGCCGGAGCCCGCGCCCTCCTCGATCAGCTCGATGCGGTTCAGGGTCTGGCCGGCCGAGTCCCGGTAGCCAAGGGTCACCTTGCGGCGGCCTGCGCCGCCGAGCGCGCCGGGGTAGGTGAGCTGGATCAGGTTCGAGTTCCGATCGAACTCGCTCGTGACGCTACGCGCCTCCAGCGCGCCGATCTTCTGGTCGCAGTTCTTCTTTCGCGAAAGCGAGTCATAGGAGCACATCACCACCGAGTCGACCTGCGCCCCGTTGTCGTCCGTGCAGCGGGTCTTGCGCGACAGGCCGTCATACTCGCAGGTCTGGAGCGTCGTCCCCACGACCCCCGCCGCCGGCGCGATCGAGACCTGGGTCACGCGCGAGAGATCGTCGAAGGTCAGCATGAAGACCGAGCCGTTCTCGTCGGTGTAGGTAGACGCGTTGTCGTCCTTGTCGAAGCCGGTCGACTGCGTCTCGCCGTCGGCGTTGGTCTTGACCGTGCGCCGATCGAGGCCGTCGTGGGTGTAGCTCGTCGTGCTGGGGTTGAGCGGGCCCGGCGCCTGGCTGCTGTCCTCGTCGTCGGTGACCGAGACCAGGCGCGAGTTCTCGTCCCAGTCCTGGAGGTTCACGATGAGTCCGTCAGCGTTCACGCTCGAGGGCTCGAGCGGCAAAGCCCCGTCATGGTCTTGACGCAGCTCGATCGCGGTCGCGATCACGCGGCCCAGTCCGTCGTGCACGCTGAGCGCGGCGTTCCCCGTGGAGTTGATCGACACGAGAAGGCTCGCCCCGCCAGGCCCCCGATTCAGCGACACATCGACCGAGGTCGACGCGTTGGCGTCCACGCTGGCGACGACGTTCCCGCGCGAGTCGTACTCTCGCCGCGTTGCGTTGGCCGTGGGATTCGGCGTGCCGGGAAAGTGGTTGCCGATGATCAGGCCTGCCCGGTTCACCGCGTCGTAGACGCTGTCGGTGTAGAACACCTCTTCGGATCCGTCCGCCGTGCTGCGCTCGAACTCGATCACCTGAATCACGTTGTCGGCTCGGTCGTAGAACGTCTCCACACGACTCGGGGTCACCGGATTGCCGATGTCGGCATCCATCTCGTTGGTCTCACGAATCACCGCGCGGTCGAGGGCGTCGAAGGTGGTGGCGACGAAGGACTTTTGACCGACGACGTTGCCTTCGGGTTGAACTTGCTTCTCAGCATTGGAATCCGGCGAGTAGATCGTCCGCCGCAGGAGCTCCACCGGGAACACCACCGGGCCGGGCGTGGGGGGCTGAGGAAATCCGCCCGTGCCGAAGTCGGCGACGCGCCGCAAGTAGACCCGCGAAAGCTCGTCATGCTCGTAGCTGGTCGCCGAAAGGATCGGGTCACTGGCGGGCATTCCACGGATGTTTCCACCCAGAGGCCCGATCGCCACGCTCTGCACCGCGTTCGAGTCGGGGTCGTAGAGGGTCCGCGTCTCGTAGTCCATGGCATTGCGGGTGCGCACGGCTCGATCGAACCCGTCGTAGGTGGTTTGCGACGGATCTCCAAGAATGCCGGGCGATCCCGCCGCTTCGGCGCTCTGGTCTTCCGTGGCGTTGTGGGGGTCTCCCTTGTCCTCGGCCGAGATGGACAGCACCACGTTGGAGTTGCCGTCGTAGTGGGTGCGAGTGCTCGCTGTCAGCAGCAGGTCAAAGGTGAGTCCCAGGCCTTGATTCACGACGTCCGTGTGAGCGATGAGCTGATTCCAGGCCGGGTGCTGCCCCCCACGGGTGAATGCGAAGGACAGGTCGCGTTCGTCGTAGATCGCGGTGGTCGCGTTGTTCGCGCTGTCCGGATCGCCCGCGACCTTGAGTGGCGAGAGGGTCGCGATCAGGTTCTGGTTGCGGTCGTAGTAGCGTTGCGTGCGCACATCCTCCGCGCCGGCACCTATCTGCAGCCAAGGCAGGCCGGAGTGTCCGTGGATCGTGCGCGACTCTCCGGCCTCGGAGACCTCGCGAACCGTCTCGGTCAAGTTGTCGAGGAGATCGTAGGTAAACGCAGTGGTGAACCACGGGTTGCTGGCCACGCTCTGGTGAGTGCCGCCGCCGACGTCCACGATGTTCTCGACCTCGCTTTTCACGACGTTGTTGTTGGCATCGTAGAACGTGCGATTCCGGTAGCTGAGGGAGGGGACCCCCGCCGCACTGGCGTCGGCGGCACGCGTCGATACTTGCACCTGGTTCCACTCGTTGTAGACGGCGTTGTGCAAGATCCCACGCGGATCGATGGTGGTGATGACGTTCCCCACCGGATCGCGAAGGGTCGTGGTCGTGGCGGCGATCGGAGTCGCCCCGGGCGGCGGGTTGGCCGGCGTGCGGATCTGTGGCGTGGTCGCGTCTCGGATCACCTGCAGGGGATACCCGCCGTCGCTCGAGCCGCCACTGCGCCCGTTGGGGTTGCCCTCGGGGCTGTAGGTGTAGTGGGTCGTGTAGCCCTCTTCGTGGATCTCCTCTCTCAACAAGCCAAACGGGTTCCAGCGGTAGTTGCGGATGACTTCCTGGTTGCTGATCGTGCCGAGCTCATCCTCCAAGGCCACGTTGGGCGCACGGACTTGAACGGGGAGCCCCAGCATGTGGGTGAGCCCGTCCTGATTCAGCTCACCGGTGGAGAGTGCCATGGCCACCTCGCTGCTGATCTGGATCGACTCGCCGTCGGCCAGACCGATGATCTCCCCAGGGCTACTCTCCTGGTAGTCGTAGGTCGTCACGGTCGTGTACCGCGACGCGTGAAAATCGTCGGGAACCCCGTCCAGATCGAAGTCCACCGGCTCCACGGTGGCCGAGGCGTCCGGGATCGGGCCGGCGAAAGTCGGATCGTTGCCCCGCGGGCTGGTGGACGTGCGGACCCTTTGGAAGATGGGCTCGTAGGTGAATGTCACCACCAGGTCGCCGATCGGACTGCCCAGGCCGTCGCCTCCACGCGGACCCGCCGCCTGCGTTTGTTTCAGGACATTGCCATGGGCGAAGCGATGCGGACTGGCGTCGTCGAACTCGAAGGTGATGGAGTTGCCCTCCGGCATCGTGAGGGCGGTCATCTCCTGATCGACGTTGTAGGAGCGAATGGTTTCGAACGAAGCCGGGTCGACGCCGGCGCCCCGAACATCCCGGTTCGTCTCTTCCCTGACCGAGGTCGCTAGCCCAGCCACTCCGCCGAAAGAGTAAACCGTCATGTTGCCGTTGCGATCGATCACGGTCGTAGAGGCGGAACCGTGGAAATAGGTGACCGTCCCGCCCACTAGGTTCGGGAAGCCCCAGAGCTGGCTGATCAGCCGATCGTCGATTCCATAGGTATTGGTGATCCGCGGCGCGAGCGATCCATCCAGCACCTGGTTGGCGTACACGACGCTCTCGATGTTCGTATCCGTGGCGAGATTTCCGGAGGCTGGCCCGTAGGTCAAAAGACACGGCTTGCCATCGGGAAAGGTGTTTCCGATGCCGCCGTCTGTCGACACCGCGGTCGTATCGATTCTCACCAGGCGGTTGTCCCCGTCGTAGGTGAAGGCGCAGGAACGACCACGTAGCCCGGGACCTTCTTCGATCTGCGACAGCCTTCCGATCGAGTCGTAGGACAACATCCATTCACGGCCGTAGACGTCCGTCACCGTGTCGAGCTCTCCCAGCGAGTTGTATCCATACGTGAGCGAGTCGCCGAATCGATTCTGGATCCGCTTGAGGGCCCCTGCCGTCAGGGATGATTCGGAGAAGCCGAAGAAGACGAGCCGGGTGCCATCCGGCCTGCGTATGGTGACCTCGTTCGCGACGCTGTCGTCGGTCATGACCTCGTAGCGCGCGACCGTGGTCGCACCGCCGGCATCGGTGGGGCTGCCTCCGGGCGGAAGGCCCACGATCGGTTGCCGGTCGAAGGGGTACTCCCGTACTTCGTGCTCCTGGTACACGTACGTATTGCCGTCGATCCGGATCCGCTCGAAACACGAAAGCGTGGCCGGCGTCGTTCCGAACCATCCGCCCTGGCTGTAGGCGCGGGAGTTCGTGTGCAGGACGAAGGAGGGAGCGAGCCCGTGACGGCCCATGACGGACGGGAGCACCGACATGCGCCACATGAATCCGGCGACGGCGAGGTTGACGAAGGCGCCGTCCTGTCGGTCCGCGGTTCCGCCGCAAGCGGTGCACGGACAGTTCCGGACCGCGCACTGGCCGTCGATCACAAACGCCGTACTGCGCACCACGACGTCGAAGTCTCGGGGCGCGATCTTGGGGCCGGAAACGGCCAGCGTGTCGGGCCCCTGCGAATCGCCCACGAGCTCGAAGGTATCGCCATCCGACACGGTGACTTGGCCAGGCCCACCCAGGAAAGAAGCGTGTGTTCCACCCAGCGTCAATGTCGCCGTCGGTCCGGCAGGACGGATGCTCACGCTGAAGGCTCGAGTAGCGCCGGGCGCGACGACCAAAACGTCACTGAACGAGACCGATGAATCCGGTGTCCCCTCCAGTCCACGTCCAGATCCGGGGCGGGGGATCGGCTGGGGCGACTGGGGTGACTGCGCAACAGCTGCGACACTCCCCCCGACGAAGACGACGATCAGAGCGAAGAGACGAATGGTGCGTGCCATTTTTTGAATTCCGTGGGCAATGACGAACTGGTGAAAACGAATCTGCAGGGCGTTCGTCTCCAGGCGGTGCGCGCACCGAAGCGCGCGGGGACGTGGATCGTGAACTGGACCGCCCGAGCGGCGGACGCGACGCAGAGGATGAGGTACCCGGCGTGTTGCATGGGTAACTCCACCCGCTGTCTGGGGGGGGGAGGCGCCTGGGATCAGGCCCTCTATGTAGGAATGAAAGTTCCGGGTGCGATCCCACGGACAAATCGAAAAAAAGGTACGGCGTCAGATACTTTTCCTCGACTGGCCTCGATCACTCCCGCGCCTCTCGTTACGAGACTGTGGCTCGCGGGGAACGCAGTGCGTTCGGAAGCGCTGCAACAAGGCCGTGCGGTGAGGTCATCACCGCACGGCCTTCGGTGGGTGGGTCGTTGCTGGCCAGCCTAGAAGGCCCCGACGATTCCACTGGCTGCAGAGGAGAACCAGGGATCCAGGATTCCGGAGCCGGCCGGCAGGTCGCCGAAAACGATGGACTGGGCGAACCAGGGCATTGCGATCAGCGAGGGTAGCGGAGGCACCGAAGCGCTGAAGTTCGAAGGACTACCACCTCCACCGTGGGTCGGCGGGAAGAAGGTGGCGATGCTGCCTGGACCGACCAGGACCTCGGAGATTCCCGCGGGGGGCAGGGACAAGAAGGTGCCCAGGTCGAAGATCGGACCTGCGGAGGCGCTGGAGCGCATGAGGATGATCCAGGGCCCAGGTGCGCGTGTCGGTTGGGGGGTGAGACTTGCGGTCCAGGTCTCACCGATCACCGCAGTGCTGGCGACCATGGTGTCGAGGTTGATGGCTGTGCCGTTGTAAAGGGAGGCCGTCGCGGGAACCGACGTGATGGGCAAGAACGTAGGGACGGAGGTCGTGCTCGGGCTATTGGCATCGTCCAAACGGAGCGTCACGCCCGACACAACGATCGTCACGGGCACGCCGGTGACCGAGGAGGTGAACCCATTCGTGAGCATGGCCAGCTCCTGGTTCGTGGTGAACGAGAAGATCACCTGGCCGTTCTTGTCGGTGTTGAGGACGTTGTCGTCGGCGAAGGCCAGCAGGAAGTCGCTGGAGTTCTCGACGTCGGACCACAGGCCCCCTTCGTGCAGCACGCCGAAGGACTCCATGTCGCCGGACGTGCCGGGCAGGGTCGTGTCGCCGACCATCAGGTTGGTAATATTGGCGTTGAACGCGAACTGAGCCACCTGATCCCCGGGATGGTGGACGCTGATCGTCCCGCCCTCGAACATGGAGATGCCGTCCTGGACGCCGGCAAAAAAGAGGTTGTCGACCTGGATCTCGCCGGCCTGGAAGATGTCGGCCGCGTACTGCGGAGCGACGGTGCCGCTGTTTCCGCCCACGTTGTCGAGCACGTCGATCTGGGAGCTCGAGAAGCTGAGCTTGCCCATCGTGGCGTCGTAAGCGCACGTCGCCACGGTCGAGCCGAAGCCCTTCCGCGAGGGATGCAGCGACGAGCTAACACGACGCACAAGTTTTTTCCCATGCCTGGCCATGACTTCTATCTCGTTCACAATAATCGTACGTTGACTAAGAATGCTGCAGTTACCCGGCGTCACCTGGTTTTTGATGCTCCCCGTGATCGCGACTGCGTCGTGGTCTTTCGTTCCGTGGGCCGAATTGGCCCATCCAGTTACTTGGAACTCCTGGCCCACAAGGATCGTGTCTTTGGTCGCTTGGGTGAACGGCAGCATGTTGTTCGGCATCTCGTTGTGCGCAGGGGCGTGCGGGGCCGGTTCGTGCAGCGACGCTGTGGTTACACTGAAGGAGGCGCCCGCCTGACTTGGCAGTGTGCCAGAGAGGTCGCAGCAGTTGGTGTTTGAGTTCTTTCCCGCCATATTGAGCACGATCTTCCAGTTATCAAGCGCGTCCATCACGCTTGGGCCCCCCATCCCATTCGGTAGCGGCGGATTGTTCGGATCGGTGAGGAGGTTCGCGGCCATGAGCTCATGTGCCATACCGTTAAAGATGTGGTTCTGGCAGCCCCCCACTGGGGATCCGACGTTCATCTGTACTAGTTCGAGCTTGCCTCCGATGAGCAAGAGCTTCTCGTCCGTGGCCTCTTTTATGGTGAAGGGCGTCGTGAGAGTCTGGCCGGAGGCCGCCTGTGCGGACAACAGGATGAGGAGCGACGTGAGCGTGGAATTGCGAAGCATCGACATGGTCCTTTGCGCGACTCGCGCAGGTTACTGGTGAAACGAAGGCCGTTCGGGGCGAAGGCGGCGTCCGGGATCAGGCCCTCTATGTAGGGATGAAAGTTCCGGGTGCGATCCCACGGACAAATCGAAAAAAACCTACCGCGGAAGGGGGACGACGTCGGTGAGGTCTTTGAAGGTTGGGCCGGGCGAAAACACCCCTTTGGATGGCCTATACCCGGCCGACCCAACGTTCCCGGTTACCGCCGCGGCTTTCGTCGAGCCGCAGACGTAACCGTGTGATACCGCGATGAAGCCAGGTGCGCACGGTCGAATCGCGGACCCCTTGACCGAGAGCGATCTCCTGTATCGACCGTCCTTCGAAGTAGTGCAGTTGAATCGCGTGTCCATGTTTCTCCGGCAGGAATTCGATCAAGCCTTGCAGAGCGTTGCGGACCGAACGTCGATGAAGCTCGTCCATCGCGAGATTCGTGGAATCCAGAGCCCCGCCGGCCATGAAGGCGATCACTTCCCGCTCGCGGCGCGCGCGCCGCCGGTGCAGGGTGCGCTTCCACTTTCGCCGCAGGACCACAGCGAGCCAGCCCCGAAGTCGTTCCACCCCCTCGGGAGGCTGGCGCAGCGCCTGGAGCCAGGTCTCCTGGATCAGGTCTTCCGCATCGGCGTTGTCGACGACAAGGCGTCGAGCCAAGGTACGCAACGACGATTCGTGAACCAGCAAGTTCTCCATGTTCGCCATGTAGGGGGGAGGAGGCGTTCGGGATCAGGGTCTGCCTTTTTGAATGAGAGTTCCGGGTGCGACCCCACGGACAGATTCAAAAAAACTACCGCGGAAGGGGGCCTAACCCCCTTTGGTATGTGTCCTTGCGGATTACGAGTCTCTCCACGACACAGAGATTTTGCGTGTCGGGCACCCGAGCGCCTGACCCAGCTCGTCTCGAATCTTGAGGTGCCCCCGTTCCCGTGCGCCGGCGCACGGGAACGGAAAGGTCATTTCTTGCAGCCTGGAGTTCCCCGCGGGACGCTCCGCGCGAAGGAAACCACGGCAACTGCGAAGAAAAACCGCCGACCCCCGAGAACCCCTATCCGGGACGGTCCAGATGCTTGAGCAGCTGCTCCAACAGCTTCAGATGGGCCCGCCGATGCAGCTCCTGAGCGGCCGCGACCGTCGGTCGCCCGAGTAAGACCCGGATCTCTTCCCACTCGTGCTCCTGGTAGTCCCGCAGGAGGATCGCCTCCCGGTAGTTCGCCGGCTCGAGGCACTCGACCCGCCTGTCGACCAGCTCCTGCAACTCGCTCCTGGCGGCCCCCTGTGGGGGGGTGGTTCCGGGAGCCGAGATCTGAATGCCGGACACATCGCTGGAAGCGGTCAGCTCGTGCAGAGGGACCTCTTTCCCGGCGCTCCTCTTCTGGGCGGAGAAGTAACCGACCTTCGAATGCACGACGTTCTCCGCGATCTTGGCCATCCACTGCAGGATGCTGGCCTTGCTGCGCAGCTCGAGCCCGTCGATTTTTTGAAAGGCGACGAGGAAGACCTCCTGGAGGATGTCATCCACGTCGAGTTGCCGGCGTAGCCTGGTGCCCATCTTGATGGCGATGATGCGCCGCATCCGTGCCTGGTAGCGCTCCAGCAGCTCGTCGATGGCCCCTTTCACTCCTCTGCGCACCTGCCGGACGAGCAACATGGAGGAGGAAAGGTCCGGCAGCTCGTCGAGGGAGTCTTGTAGTGCGGACTTGCGCGCAGGGGCCTCGTGTTTCTCGGGTGATTCGGGCGTGCTCAAGGGTTCGACCTATCCGCTATCCTACCCTGGCCCGCCTCGACCCGTGCGTCATTGCGGCCCCGGACTCATCGGGTCCGTTTCTCCCTCGGCATCACGGTGCCCTGGACCTCCTCAGGCCGACTGGCGCGGCTGCCGATCAAGGGTGGCCCTGTGGGGTCGTCCGGGTGCATCGGCCGGTTGGACGTCACTTCCAGACCTCCCACCATCTGCCCTTCCGAACCGCAATTGCATCGCCATCGCGGATGGGCGCCTTGTGCGTTGCATAGGATTCTGTGAAGCCGCAATCTGCGTAGCGGTAAGTTGAAGCGTAGAAGCCAACGGTATTTCGGTTTTCGTGCCCCCATACCTCGGGTGCCTCGGCTCCCTTGATCCACATGTGTGGCCAAACGCCCGTGTCGGTGAAGTCGACGAAAAAGCCTTCCTCCATTCGGCCGCTGCACTTTGAACATGAAGCCCGATTCTCATTCATGACCTGTCTCCTCTTGAACGTTCCATGTTGGGTGATCAGCGGCAGCGGCGAAACCGGCGAACACCGTAACGTCCGACATGGTAAACAGCGTACCCGACCGTCAAGGGGGACAGGGTATAGCCAGGACAAAGTGCAGCCATCGCGTGCCTTGAAGGAGAAGGCAAACAGGGAGTCCGGCTACCCTTGAAAAGGCACTGTCGAAAATACCCTTTTCAAGAACGGCTCGATGATCAGGCGTCCGGCCCCGGGCCAGGCCCCCGGATCGCAGGAGTAGGGCAGTTGCGGGCTTATTCCCGATCCTTGGACCAGCGCCCCCGGCCGATCTGGCACCATGGGTTGTGATGTGAGTCCGCCTTCCATTCCCATCCATGTCTGACCCCGAGAAGAGTCCGAACACCGTTCCCTCCGCGGAGGGCGAGACGGACATGCTGGCGCTCGCCAACCGCGTCGCCGACATCCTCGACCTGCCCGGCGAGGATCAACCCTCCGCGTTCCAACGACTGCGCGTGGAGTTCCCTGCGCACGAGAACATGCTGGCAAGAATGGAGCAGGCCGCGGTTGAAATTCCGCCGGGACCGGAACGGACCGCGACGATCGCTGCGCGGATGAAGACCGATGCGTTCGACCCCGCGAGCATCGACCGCATCGGCCCCTACAAGATCCTCGACAGACTCGGCGCCGGCGGCATGGGCGTGGTCTACCTCGCCGAACAGAAGGAACCGATCCGCCGGCGGGTGGCGATCAAGCTGATCAAGCCGGGCATGGACTCAGCACAGGTCCTCGCCCGTTTCGGGCTGGAGCGCCAGGCGCTGGCGGTGATGAGCCACCCGACCATCGCCAAGGTTCTGGACGCCGGGACCACCGAGCGGGGCCAGCCCTACTTCGTCATGGAGTGCGTCGACGGCATTCCCATCGACGACTACTGCGACCAGCACAGGCTTTCGCTCGGGGAACGCATCGGGGTCTTCCAGCAGGTGTGCCGGGGTGTGCAGCACGCGCACCAGAAAGGTGTGCTTCATCGCGACCTGAAGCCGGGCAACATCCTGATCTCGCGGAAGAACGACGAGCACCTCGTCAAGATCATCGACTTCGGCATGGCGCGTGCCACCAACCATCAGTTGGTCGACCACACGATCTACACCGAGCAGGGTCAGTTGATCGGGACGCCCGAGTACATGTCGCCGGAACAGGCGGGCGGCAACACCGGGGATATCGATACGCGGACCGACATCTACTCGCTCGGTGTGCTCCTGTACCAGATGCTCAGTGGCGCGCTGCCTTTCACCAGTGTGGAGTTGCGCAAAGCCGGGTTGATGGGGATCCAACGGATCATCCAGGAGGTCGAACCGGACAGACCGAGCACGAAGATCTCCACGGTCGACGGGTGCACGACGGAAGAGGCGCAAAAGCGCGGGTTGTCCCTCGGTGCCTTGCAAAAGCACCTGCGCGGGGACCTCGACTGGATCGTGATGAAGGCGATGGCCAAGGAGCCGGAGCGTCGCTACGAGTCGGCGACCGATCTGGCGCAGGACTTGCGCCGCTATCTGGAACACGAGCCGGTGCTGGCGGGACCGCCGAGTGCCGTCTATCGATTGTCCAAGATGGTGCGGAAGTACCGCGTACAGGTGGTGGCGGCGGCACTGGTATTTGTCGTTCTGGTCGCGGGGATCATCACGAGTTGGAGTTTCTATCGTCGCGCCGAGGGTGAGACTCTTGCGAAGGAGGCAGAGCGCAAGAAGGCTGTCGAGCAGGAAGCCATCGCCCGCACGCAAGAGGGCATCGCCAAGGCCGAGAACGCCCGCTTCAACCGATTGTCGGTGGTGGTGAAACTGGATGCGGTGGCTGCCGCGCTGAAGGATCTGCAACCCGCATGGCCGGACAAGGAAAAGAGCATCCAGCAGTGGATCGACTACAAGGGCGAACCGCTGGCCGACGAGTTGGAGCTCGTACGCGAGACAATGCGCCAGCTCGAGACGCGCGGCTCCCGGACCGAGCTCGCACAGGCGATGGAGGCAGCCTCCGCGGCGCCGACGGAGGCGAAGGAAAAACTCGCGGCACGCTCAGCCGAGTTGGACGAGCGTCGCACGTGGACGTTCGAGGAGGAGACCGACGCCTTCCTCTACAACACGATGCAAGAGGTCGAACAGCGCTTGGTTCAGTTCACCGGCGAGACCGGGGTCTTGACGGAGATGTGGTTTCGCCTGCATTGGGCGCAGGAAATCGAGGCCCTCACGAGCGGGCATCCGAAGGCGAGAGTGACGTGGGCGGCGGCGGCAGCCGCGATCGCCAGGGCCGACGGCGTGGTGGCGAGCGAGTTGTACGCCCGGCGCCCGGTCGAGCTGAAACAGCAAACCGGCCTGGTGCCCATCGGGATGAACCCGAAGACATTGCTCTGGGAGTTCTACCACCTGCGTTCGGCCTTCGATCCGCGCCTGGGTGACGATCCTCGGGAGATCGAGATCCCCGCCCACCAGCCGGATGGCCGGATCGAGGTCGGTCCTGACACGGGCATCGTGTTCGTGCTGATCCCGGGGGGCACGTTCACGATGGGGGTACAGAAGACGGATCCCCTGGGGGTCAACTACGACGAGCAAATGGATAACGGCGTGCGGCCGGTGACGCTGGACAGCTTTTTCCTGGCGCGGCACGAGCTGACCCAGGGGCAGTGGGTGCGGTTGTCGCTTCTGGAGAATCCTAGCCGGTATCCCCAGGGATACGCGAACTTCACCGGTGGCAAGGTTGATCTGCGACACCCGGTGGAAAACGCGGACTGGTTCATGTTCCGGGACCTGTTGCAGCAGCACGGTTTGGCGTTTCCGCTCGAGGCGGAGTGGGAATACGGCTGTCGGGGGGGGAGTGAAACGCCGTGGTATCCGGGGGGCAACATCTGGCATCTCGAGGGCCATGCGAACGTCCTCGACGAGCGGGGTGCCGGGACGTCCTGGGGAGGCAGGCCCGCGCCGTTTGACGATGGGCACATGATTCATGCGCCGGTCGGGAGCTTCATGTTCAATGGCTTTGGCCTTCACGACGTGCACGGCAACGTCGCGGAGTGGTGCCTGGATCTTCACAGCGGCCGCGCGATCAAGAAAATCCTCGACAACTACCCCATCAATAGCGTCAAGAAGCTCAGTAGCGCCTTCGGACTCACAAAGGGCTCGTCCCGCAACCGCATTATCCGCGGAGGCAGTTTCAGGGTCGAGGCGAACCACTCCAAGTCTGCGAACCGCGGCAGTAACGCGGGGACGATACGTAACAGCGAGGGGGGGTGTCGTCCCGCCAGGCCTCACTACTGAGCCCCTTCACCATCAGTACGGCGCTTCGCCTTGGCTCCGGATGCCGGCGGAGACTGCAGGGTGGAAGGCCGGCGGATTTTGCTCCGGCTCGTCCGTCAGCTGATCGGTGATGAACACCGAGCCGAGGACTTGGTCCAGGAGGCCCAGCCGGTGGCCCCCGGGCGGGCGCCGCGCCAGGAGAGGGCCCAAGAACGTGAAGAACGTGACGGAAGACATTCAAAGTGGCGTCGAGGTCGGCCGTATCGAAGCTCTGCCGGGAATGACACCGGAACAACCCGCCGATGAATGAAGCCTCCGGCGCATCTGGCGGTTTTTCGAGACCCGGGTTAGGCTGAGTCCCGTCAGGAGCCTCAACGAACCGGCTCGAAAGTATCCATCCCCTTCGCCAGGGTTCTTTATTGAAGTTTGCCTATACAGAGCCCCACCCCCTCCCGCACGTGGAGAAGAAAACCATGCACGCTTTCCGTATCTTCCTCGCATCCACCGTTCTGGTCTTCACCAGCGGCCTTCGGCCTGCGAATGCACAGTTCAGCGTCATCGACGTCGACGTGACGTTCCCCACGACGGTGACGGCTGGAGAGGATCTGGTCGTCAACGTTCCTGCCGGAGTCGGCCTGCCGGCCCTCCTGTTCTTTGCGCCGACCGCGTCGTTGAACCTGACGACGGAAGTCTACGCGTCCGAGCTCGGAGCGCAGCTCGCTCTGTTCCAGTCGCACGGCGTTGCCGTCATCCAGCCCGACTTCACGGCGACCTGGACGGGGCCGCCGGTGCCCTTCCCCGTCGATTTCACGGTCTTCATCGCGGGCTTCGTGGCGCCCGACATCATCGCCTCCAACATCGCCGACATCACGCTCTTGCCCGATCCTTGCCCGGGCACGCCGGGTCACTTCCAGGAGTCGAACGGCCTCGTGGTCGCCGAGATCGAGTCCGTTCCGGCGGTCAGCCAGTGGTTCGAGGAGAGCACCCAGGCCGGATTCACCGGCGAGTCCTACTACCGCTGGACCGGCCCGAACCACTTCGGTCAGCCCGGAAACGCGATCCTCACGTATCCGATCGAGATCTACAACGAGGGCACGTACACGATCCGGATCCACAACTTCCACAACCACCCCAAGGCCTCCCAGCAGAACGACTGCTGGATCCGGGTCGATGGTGAGACGTGGCACAAGTTCTTCTCGAACGCCGGACTCACCGGCGTCTGGAACTGGGCTGGCGGGATCGAAGAGGGCGGCGGTAGCGTTGCCGCCGAGTTCTTCCTGGGTGCCGGCACGCACACCATCGAGATCTCGGCCCGCTCGTTCGGCTATCACATCGACCGCATGCACGTGTACCGGCCCGATCTCATGCCGTTCCCGAACGCGCTCAGCCATCCGGAGAGTTGCCGGCCGTAGTTACCGAACCAGGTCGTCGCCGCACACTCCCCGTTCTTGGGCCCTCTCCCGCCTCCGGACCCGACGTCGGTCCTCGGGGTGTACGGGCTGTGGCAGGCGGCGCGCTGCTGCTTCACCCGCGGGGTTACCGTTGCCGATACTCAGCTTGCCCGTGAATCGTGGCTCGGGGGGAGCCGGGAACTGCCGGGCGGCTAGAGGCCGCCGTCCAGAGGATCCACCCCTGCGGCCGCGCGGTCGAGCTTGGTCGACCACTCGTCGTCGGAGGGGTCGAGCGCGCCGGCGTTGCTCCACGCGGTCAGGGCCTCCTCGCGCCGCCCGTCGCGCCAGTAGGCGTCGGCCAGCGAGCTCAAGAACGCGGCGTTGGGGGCGCCGGCGACGCGCTTCTCGAGAAGCGGGATGAGCGCTCGCTGCGGGGCGTGCTCGAGCAGCGCATCGACCCACTGTTGCGGATCGCCTCGCGTGGCCTGGATCACGCGGCACCAGCCGTCGGCCGCGCGCTCGACGTCGCCGCGATAGAGTAATTCGTCGGCGACGGAGCCCCAGTAGTCCTCCGCCTCGCCGCCCACGGCGTCCGCGGGGAGCGTCGCCTCGAGGTATTCGAAGGCCCTGCGCGGCGCCGAGGAGATGAGCGAATAGCACAGCCTCTCGCGGTCGTCGTCCGTCAGTTCCGCGCGCAGGTACGCTTCGAGCAGGTCGGCAGCTTCGTCCCCGCGCCCCTTTTCTTCCAGGAGATCCGCCAGATTGTCTACCCAGTGCAGCCCGTCCTCGGGGTCGGCTATCCACTCGCGCAGCCGCACCTCCGCCGCGTCCGGGTCCATCTGGCGCAGGATTCCAAGCTGCTGGCTGTTGCCGCGGCGGTCCAGGAGACTCTCCAGCAGTGCGCGTGCCTCGCCCGTACGGCCCGCCGCCCTGAGCGCTTTCACCAGCGACGTCTTGGCGTGCGGTCTGTCGTGGTACATCCGGTGGTCACCGTGGGGGTGGGGCGACAGACCAGACAGCAAAGTGGGGGACGTTCGCGGGTCATGAACCACGTTTGCTTCCGACGCCAGCGCCGACTCCAGCACGTCGATGGCCTTGAAGGCGTCGATGGCGATCAGGCCCGACGCGATCCGCGCGTCGCCCGGACACATCGCGAGAGCGCGCGAGAAGGCCTCGCCGGCCGTCGCCCGATCCCCCGACGCCAGGAGGTCCCGGGCCACGCGGTCGTAGAGGTCGATGGACGCGGAGACGCATTCGGTGGACCCGTGGCGCTCCAGGACCGAGAACGCGGCTCGCGGATCGCCGTTGTCGAGGTGGAGGCGGACCAGGAGCCGCACCAGGGTGCGGGTGTCGTCCGGCTCGGCGACGTTCCAGACCTGCGCCAGCTCGTCCAGGATGTCCACCGGCCTCGGCGCAGCCGCTGCGTTGGCCGCAGCCGGCGGGACACCGTGGGACTCGACCGGGGCGCGCGTCTCCCGCGCTTCTTCCACCGGCTTCCGCAGCCGCTCGAGCTCCGTCCGCAAGACGGGCCGTTCGCCCGTCCGGGGCGCGCGGGGGTGCGCTCGCGTCGGTCGGGCGAGTTCAGGGGCGGCGGACGTGTGCGCGCCCAGGCGTCCGAGAACGAAGCCCAGGCCGAGCGCGCCCACGAGGCCCAGGACAAAGCCCGCAACCATCCTGCCGCTGATACCACCCTTCATTAACCGTTAAATAGGACGCCCAGGGGCCGGGTCACGCCGCGACCACCGTGTTTTTTGGAGAAGAGACCCATCGCGGACACGGCGATGGGGCCGTGAAGAAACCGGCGTGTGGAGAGAGGACTGGAACGACGCGATCCTTCGTGCATAATTGGTCTTACCAATCTCCATGAAGCCCACGACCCGTACGCGAACCGCCGAACGCCTCCGCCTGGACCTCCTCGGAGGACGCTGGGCTCCCGGCGAGACCCTCCCTCCCGAGCGACGCCTGGCCGAGACCCTCGGCGTCAGCCGCCCCACCCTCCGCGGCGCCCTCGCCACCCTCGACGCCGAGGGCCTCATACGTTCCCGCCAGGGATCCGGCGTCGTCGTCCTCGATCCCCTCGAGCACGCCTCCCTCGACCTCTTCTCCTGGATGCTCCAGCCGCGCGGGAGCTACGACGCCTCCAGCGCCGAGCTCTTCGAGGAGTTCTGCGAGCTCCGCCGCGCCCTCGCCGCCGACACCGTCGCCCGCGCCGCGCGCCGCGCCAAGGCGGACGACCTCGCCCTGCTCGAAGCGCTCGTCGGCGAACAGGCCGGGCGCCTCGACGACCCCGGCGCCTACCTCGCCGGCGACGAGCGCTTCGCGCGTGAGATCCTGCGCATCGCCGGGGGCACCGCGATCCTGCTCGTCTTCAACACCCTGATGAAGATGATGGTCCGCCACCGGGAGCTGGTCCTCGTCTTCTACGGCGACCTCGAGGGACACCACGCGAGCTACCGCCCCATCCTGCGGCTCCTCCGCGCTCCCGGTCGCCTCGTGCGCGCTACGGCCGTCCGGGCGTTCCTCGAGAGGGCCGAGCGCAAGGGCATCGAGCGCGTGCGCGCGCACTGTTCGAGGACACCGAAGTGAGTGCATCCGTGAGGAAGCGATGGCGTCGCACCCAGGTGCGAGTTCTCTCCGCCATCCTTCCTCCGACGAGTTTCGTTCCCGGCATCGACCACGAGCGCTGCAGCGACTTCCTCGCGCGGTATCGCCGCGAGGTGCCCTTCCTGATGCAACTCGCCCTGAACCTCTCGGTCCTGGTCTTCCTGTTCTCGCCTCCCCTGACCGGCGCCGGGCTGCGCCCGGCGCTCGCGCTGTCCCCCGTTCGCCTCGAGCGCCACTGCGCAGGACTGGCTCGCCACCGGATCTACCACCTCAGACAGGCGACGCTCATGTTGAAGACCGTGGCGGGCCTCGTCTGGGGTGCGGACCCCGCGGTGCGCGACTCCTTGGGTCTCGCGCCATACGCCGAAGACCCGAGGGACCGGAGGAGATCGTGACCCGCGGCGAGCACCTCTCCTTTCGCACCGGCGCCGATTTCGAGCTGGAGCTCGACTACGTCGTCGTCGGGAGCGGTCCCGGCGGCAGCGCCGCCGCTTCTCTGCTCTCCCGCGCCGGCCGCACCGTCGCTCTGTGCGAGGCCGGCGCCTGGCGCGACACCCCTCACATGCCGGCGTCGGTCTTCGGCGCCCTGCGAGATCTCTTCAGCGACTTCGGCCAGTTGATGGCCCGCGGCCGCTCGATGATCCCCATCGTTCAGGCGAGCTGCGTCGGCGGCACGGGGGTCATCAACAGCGCCATCTGCGTGCGAACCCCGGAGTCGGTCCTCGAGGGCTGGGGCACCGACCACGGCCTCGGCGACTTCCTCACTCCGGCCGCCGTCGAGCGCGCGCAGACCGAGATCGAGGCCGAGCTCGACGTGGCCGCCATGGGAGACGGCCAGCTCGGCCGCCACGATCGTCTGCTCCTCGAAGCCCTCGCGATGACCGACAGGGAGGCCCACCCCACATCGCGCAACGCGCGCGACTGCCGCGGCAGCGGTGCGTGTCTCCAGGGATGTCCGACCGGCGCCAAGCGCAGCGCCAACCTCACCTGGGTCCCCGAGGTCCTCACGGCCGGCGGCTGCGTCCTCTCCTGCGCTCCCGTCGCTCGCGTCGTGTTCGAGGGCGAGCGCGCGGTCGGTGTTCGAGGCCGCTTCCAAAACCCCGATCGCACCTATCGCGGGCCTCGCGGGGCCGCCTTCCGCGTGCGCGCGCGACGGGGCGTCCTTGTCGCCGGCTCCGCCACGGGCTCCGCCCCGCTCCTGGCGCGCAGCGGCGTGCGCCTGCCCGCCCTCGGCAAGGGCTTCCGCGCCCACCCGGGCTCCGGCGTGATCGGCATCTACCCCGAGCGCGTCGATCCGCTCATCGGCACGACCCAGGGCGCCTCCTCCATCCATCACTCCGACGACCTCGGTATCAAGCTCGAGTCCCTCACCCTCCCGCTCGACCTCCTCCCCGGTCGGCTCTCCGGTGCGGGCGCCACCCTCGCGCGCTCGCTCGCCGAGTCCAGCCACATGGCGATGTGGGTCGCCGCGGTGAACGCCGAGGCGCAGGGGAGCGTCCGCTGTGCGCGGCTCCCCACCTTCCGCGGGGGCCCCTACGGCAAGAACATCGTCTCTTACCAACCGACGAAGAAGGACGTCGCGCGCCTGCGCGCCGGCTGCGCCACCCTCGCGCGCCTGCACTTCGAGGCAGGAGCGACGCGGGTGCTGCCCGGGATCCACGGCGTGCCCGTTGAGCTCGATCGCGACCGGGTCCACCTGATCGAAGAGGCCCCTCTCGACAACCGCGCCTGGACCTGGATCCTCTCCCACCTCTTCGGGACCTGCGCCCTCGGTGACGACCCCGCGCGCTCCGTCGTCGGTCCCGACCTCCACGTCCACGGCCGCCGGGCCCTGCACGTCGTCGACGCCTCCTGCCTCCCGACGACCCTGGGCGTGAATCCCCAGCACACGATCCAGGCCGTCGCGCGCCTGACCGCCGAGCGCCTCGCCAATTGCGAAGCCGCATGATGTCGACCCTCGAACTCCTCCGCTCCGCAGAAACGATCGAGTCGATCGCTCATCGCCTCGACGCGCTCAGCCACTCGGACCGCGTGCGTGAGCTGCGCGCCCTCAAGGCCCGCGACTTGCGCGCGCTGCACGAGCTCACCGCCGGCAGACCCGCGCCGCTCTCCCACTTCGTCCCGCCCTCCGTCTCCGACGACGTCCCCGTGCGCCACCACGGAGTGAACTCGCTTCCGTTCTTGCGCCACTTCGAGAAGCGCTTCCTGCGCGACGCGGACTCAGGCGAACTCTGGGGCTACAACCACCAGACGATGCGTCCCGTGACGGGGCCCGGGTACTTCGTCGTCGCCGATCCCGCCCCCGGCGAAGCCGCCGCCATCGACTACCGCCGCATCCCGCCGCGCTTGCCCCACGAGTCCTGGCCCGGGCTGGTGTCCAACGAGCGCCTGCCCCAACGCCTCGTCTTCGGGCACATGCGCGACCTGATGCAGCTCGTCTCCGTCCACGTCTCCGTCGGCCGCGCCGAAAGGAAGGGAAAGCCCGCGCCGGCCTGGTTCGCCCTCGTCAGGGAAGACCCGCTACCCTGAGTCGAGGCGCACGCGATGAACCCTTCGAAGCGCTTCAGGAAAGAGGGGATGACCTGAGAGGCTTGCGAAGAGGGGAGGGTGGTCTCTTACGCCGGTACGACCGGCGATGGACCATGGATGGAACTCCTTGTCTCACCGGGGCTGGACCCCGCTACAAAAGGGCCGCTCAGGCTGGGCGCGACGCCTTGCCGCGCGCCAGTGTTCCGCCGATGAAGCCCATCGGCACGTAGGCCGAGGCGAGATCGAGGACGTTGAACCACAGCGGCCCCCCCAGCATGGACGCCGCCATGATGCCGCCGATCAGGAAGAACACACCGACGCCCAGGGCCAGAGCCATGTGCCGACTGGCCGCCAGTTTGGCTGCGACGAAGGCGCCAAACAGGGTGCCGAGGGCGTGCGCCAGGTAGGGGAACACGAAGTTCTTCGGCGTGAAGAGCTCCATGCTCTCGCTCAGGCCCTCCATGGTCGAGACGTCCGCGCCCTCGGGCAGCGGAATGATCGATGGCCCGACGTTGATCAGGCCCATGTTGAGGACACTGCCTGCGACGACACCTGCCAGGACCGCCAGGACGTTCCGAGTCGTGGTATTCATGCCGTCATCCTATCTCGCAGCGCGTCCATCACCAGATCGGCTTCTTCGATCGGCCTCGCAGCGCTCTATTCGTCGGATTCGTCGCGGATCGCGACCACGTGGTGGCGCGTGCGAAAAAACAGCGTTCCGTCGGACACGGCCGGTGTCGTCATGCAGTTCTCGCCCATGGCGTTCACGGCCACGACCTCGAACTCGTAGCCGGCATTCACCACGAACACCTCACCGCTCTCCCCGCTGAAGTAGAGCCGGTCGTTCACGGCCACCGCGGAGCCGGAGAAACCGCTGGTACCGCGTCCCAGCCGCTCCCGGTACACCTCCTCGCCGGTCTCCGCATCGTAGCAGCCGAGGATGCCGCCGTCGGAGCAGCAGTACAGGAACTCGCCGCACACGATCGGCGTCTGCATGTAGATGCCGCGCCGGGCGAGGCTCCAGACGTGGTGCTCGCTCTCGTCGGGGTCCGGATCGAGGAGTCCCCGCGCCTCGACGTGCACCGCGCGCACGGGCGCCGAGCGTCCGTGCGCACTGGTCAGGAAGACCAGCTCCCCGGCCACCACGGGCGTCGGCACCGGGACGTCCCCGCCGCCGACGAGCTTCCACAGCTCCTCGCCCGTCTCCAGGTCGTAGCCGCCGATGTGCTTGTAGCCGTTGACGATCACCTGCGCCCCGCCGTTTGCGGACGTTGCGTGCACGGTCGGTGTGCTCCAGGTCGAGTCCTCGTCGCGTGCGGTCCGCCACAGCTCTTTGCCGTCCTCGAGGGACAGGGCCGCGAGGTACGAGTCGCCCTCGTTGTCGCACTGCACGACGACCTTGCCGCCGGCCAGCACCGGCGAACTCGCGAAGCCCCACTGGAAACCACCCTCGTCGTATCCCGGCGCCCCGACGTCGAAGGTGCCGAGATCGCGCTTCCACAGGAGCTCGCCCCGGTGGTCGTAACAGTAGATCCCCTCCGAGCCGAAGAAGGCGACCACGTGCTTGGCGTCGGCGGCGGGCGTGGAGTTGGCGTGGGACGACTTGGGGTGTCGCCTGGTCTTCGGGACTCCCTCGTGGGCGGTGCGCTCCCAAAGGAGAACACCGCTGCGCTTGTCCAGGCAGTAGAGCTTGAAGGCGTGTGCGCCCTCGTCCTTTTCGGATTCACCGGCGCCGTACCCCGGCGACCCGTACAGGCTCGAGAGCTTGGCCTCTCCGTCCTCGCGCACCGCGCTGGTCACGAACAGGCGCTCACCCCACACGATGGGGCTCGAGTGCGCCAGCCCGGGGATGGCCGTCTTGAAGGCCACGTTGCGGCCGCTCTCGACGTTCCATTCGCTCGGCACGGCGCGCCCCTCGACCACGCCGCGCGCCATCGGGCCGCGGAACTGGGGCCACTGTTGAGCGTGGGCGAGCGTGGCGGTCGACAGGACGAGTGAAAGGGCGGCGAGTGGCTTCATCACGGAGGCGTCGGTTTGGGCGCTCTGGCGAGGATACAGGTTCCAGGGCCCGCCTGGCCATCTCGCCGCGTGCTCCGCCCGGCACAGCTCGTCGAGGGAGGCGAAGGGTGTGGTGTTCGGCCCGGCTGTTCACGAAAGCGTATACGGTTTCGCGGGGGTTTACGGGGTCGGGGGAGTCGGTTAACTTGCGGAACATGGCAAAAAGACCCACGACCATCGAGCAATACCTGGCCGCCTTGCCCGAGGATCGCAGGGTTGCGGTCGAAGCGATTCGCAAGGTGATCAAGAAGAACCTCGACAAGAAGTTCGAGGAGGGCATGCAGTACGGGATGCCCGCCTACTTTCTGCCGCATTCGGAGTATCCCGACGGGTATCACTGCGATCCCAAACAACCCCTGCCCTTCGCCGCGGTGGGCTCGCAGAAGAATCACCTCGGGCTGTACCTGTTCTGCATCTACTGCGATGAACAGGACAAGGACCGCTTCGCCGCAGAGTGGGTGAAGAGCGGCAAGAAGCTGGACATGGGCAAGTCCTGTGTGCGGGTGAAGGGTCTCGAGGACGTTCCGCTGGACGTGCTGGGGCGGGCGATCAAGCGGGCGACGGCGAAAAAGTTCGTCGCGGCCTACGAGGCGGCCATCCCTCCGGCGGCAAAGAAGAAGATCGCCAGGCAGAGGGCCGCGGCGAAGTAGGCCCGGATCCACCCGCTCGTCTTCATCCAGGATGTTTGCCCGACCGTTCGTTGTCCTGTTTCTTGCCTGGCTCGGCGGATGGGCTACCGCGGGCATGGGTGCCCAACGCAGCACCTCGGAGATCCTCGAGGAGCTCCGTCAAAAAGCAGATGCAGCCGACATGGCGCTCTTCGAAGTTCTTGGCAAACGCGCCGACCGCGAGGCCTTCGAAGCCATGAAGGAGGGGTTGGCGCTCCTGTACGAAACGACCAACCTCTACAAAGGGTACCGTTCACTGCGGCACTTTCGGGGCACGGAACCGGAGCTGGAGAGACGCGTCATCACCTACCTCGACCAGGGGCTGCGCTCATCCGAACAGCCGGCCGCCATGTTGCCCCGAGCTAGAGCCCTGGCGGCGTTCGGGTCGGTGGCGAGGAAGGAAAGCGAACGGCACATCGACAAGCACCCCGACGCCCTGGTGCGCTCCATCCTCCTCGGCGGCATCCTCGAGGAGCTGGTCGAGGAAGGTGGGCTTCGCAACCTCGAACGTGTTCTCGATTGGTTCCGCCTCTCCTTCACAGGGAACGAGCAAGCTCTGACCGAAGCGCTCCGATCGCTCTACGAGCCCAAGCACCAAAGACGCACGCTACGCAAGCTCACGGACAAGCGTCGCACGGTGGCAGAACGCCTGCCCCTTCTTCGGGGTTTCGCCCCCATCCCCGGAGGCGCCGTGGACGAGCTCGTGGTCGCTCTGGTGGAGGCGGCGGATGAGCCCGAGATGCGCTCGGCGGCGATCGAGGTGCTTGGCGATCGGGGAGGCGAGGACCAGGTATCCATGCTCAAGACGATGGCGAAGAAAGGCAAACCCGAAGTTCGAGCCAGTGCACTGGAAGCTCTTCTACGTCTCCCGAACGAGGCAGCCGAGGCGGAGAAGAAGGTGCGCCGACTCGCAAAGTCCAGGAAGGCGAAGGAACGACGGATCGCGGCCCAGGCCCTCGATCGAGGCGGCGTCGGTCCCGTCGATGTCCTGGGTTTTTTGCTCGAGGATCCCGATGCAGAAGTCCGCCAAGCGGCCTTCGCCTCGGCTCTGGAGCGACGGGAGAAGGTGGTGGTCGCCGTCTTGATCGAGCGACTCGCACACGAGCAGGAACCCCTGCTCTCCGAGGTACATCGCGTCCTGCGTCTTCTGACGGGCGAAGACTTCGGGAATCGGCCGCACGGTTGGCGGAGCTTCTGGAAGAAAAAAGGAGCGACCTTTCAGCTGCCCACGGCAGGTAAGGCTCGTTCGCAGTATCGCGAACGCGAAAGTGAGCTCGGGCGACGCGAGCGAGACTCTCTTTATGGCCTGAAGATAGAAGGGGATCGCATCGCGTTCCTTCTCGATGCGAGCGATTCGATGAAGGGCTTCTCCGAGACGCGTCGCGATGGCAAGCGGTTACAGATGGTCTCGCGTCTCGATATCCTGCGCGAACAGTTCGCCGGGGCGCTGCGCGGACTTCCCGACGGAAAATGGATCAACCTCTACTTCTTCGGCTCCACGGTCGAGTCGTTTCGGCCGGAGTTGGTCGAGCTCGACGAGGACTCCCGTGCTGAAGCCCTCCGTTTCGCGAGCCGCGTAACGACCCTGGGTGCGACCGCGCTGTACGATGCGCTCGAGCAGGTTTTCGACGATCGAAAGATCGAGACGATCTACCTCGTGAGCGACGGCCGGCCCGAAGGAGGAAAGATCGACGACCCGGACCGCCTGCTGGCTGCCGTCAGAAAGTGGAACCGCAGGCGCGAGGTTCGAATTCATTGCGTTTGCCTGTACGTGATTTCTTTCCCGTTCTTGGAAGAGCTGGCGTCTTCCACGGGAGGCCAATACAAACACATCCCGCCCGCGCGCAGCCGCTGAACCCGTCTGCAAGCCTGCACTCCACCCCGGGGGGCGATGCCGACAAGGTCCCGAACGGCTGGGCCGTGCGAAGACCCCCCTTTGGACCCCCGGACCCCGGCTATCCGCCTTCTCCCGGGCCGGGCCAGTCCATGCGAGAGAGCACCAGCTCGACCAGCCGGACGACCTGCGTCACGTCGTGCTTGTCGAGGTGCCCACCCTCGATCCAGATCAACTCCTTGGGCTCACGGGCCGAGCGGTAGAGAAGCTCGACACACTCCCGCGGGATCGCCTCGTCGGCATCCGCATTGACCATCATGAAGGTGCGCGGCGCGATACCCGGGACCCATTTCTCGGGGGCCAGGGTGAATCCGTGCGAGATCGAGGCGATCAACCAGGCAGCGGCGCGGCGCAGGGGCGCGAACCCGATGTTCTTCTTCAGTCCCTGATCGAAAAGAAGCATCGGCGCGGCGCCGCCATACATCGACCAGACGCGGGACACCCGCTCGTCGAGGGCGCCGGCGACGCAAACGAACGGCGCACCCAGGCTGACGCCGAGAAGCTCGACGCGCTCCGGATCCACAAAGGGAAGCGAACGCACGTAATCGACGCCGAGCATCAGCGCCGCCGGCGTATCGACGATCGCACGCCGGGCTTCGAAGGTGTCCGCCAGGCTCTTGATCTTGCTCAAATGAGTCGGGTAGGAAAGGCCGACGACGACGGTGCCGTGGGTGTCGGCAATGAGCTGGGCCGACGTCCGACCCGTGCGAATTCCACCGAGGACGAGCAACGCGGGGCGGCGGCTGTCGCCAACTCCTTGGGGGCGTCGGACGAGGAGCTCGACCTCCAGTCCGCTCGTCGAGATGAGCCGCACCTCTCGATCCACGATTCCCCCTTCGACGGGGATCAGCGGCCCCTCCTCGCGGCCGGCGAGTTCGCCGTGTCGCGCGAGCATGCGCGCCGTCGGGTCGCGCTGCAGCCAGAGTCCTCCCGCCGTGGCCAGGAGGATGGAGACCGCGAAGAACCGCAGAAACCGCCTCCGCCACGGTCGCGGTGCAAGCGAGCGCAAGGTTCGTCTCCTTCCTTTCACGAGAGGGGGTAGACCGAGGGGTGTGGTTGCCTCAACCATCTCATCCCGATCGAAGTTGAGCTGGGCAAGAATCCTCCTTTGGACCACCTATATCGAAGGATTTCTCGTGGGCCGTCCCCGGCGCCCGGGCCAGGGCCCGTAGTTCGTCTTCCCACTTGTCCATCGCCACCGAGATCTCGCGCGCGAGATCCCGGTCGACGAAGGCCGTCGAAACGAGCCCGGGGCGGATCGCCTCGATCACAATCCAAGCTGTTACAATCCCGACCGGCTGATGGTTGCCCTGCGAGGTATGTTGTGGGTGGAAAATCGTCATGTTGAGACCGCTGGTTCATCTTTGCCTGGTCGCCCCTCTCCTGTTCGGGCAGTCGGCGACCTCCGAGACCTTCGACGAATACTGTGTGCGCGCCAGGTCTGAGTTCGTCGATCGACTCGAGCAGCATGCAAAGTGGTGCGGCAAGAAAGGACTCCGACTCGACCGTGACCGTACGCTGGAACTGGTTCTCGATCTCGAGCCGGACAACCCGTTTGCGAGAAAAGGTCTCGGATTCCGGAAGAAGGGCAGAGACTGGGCACCTCCCAAGAAAGCCCGTGAGCGAGTCAATAAGAACGCCAGGCCGGAGATACTCGAAGAAGCTGCCGAACGACATCAAACGGCCGTCCTTCCCTTCGTGCGCGGCCACATCGAGCAGATCGAGAACAAGAGGCTTTCCGAAGGGCAAAGGAAAGAGCTGTTGATCGAGATCGTTCGTTTTGATCCATCGAATGCATACGTTGCGGGTGCTTCCCTCGAGATCCGAGCTGCGGCTGCTTCGGTCTTGCCCGAGACGCTGACGGGGAGACAGCGTCGCGAGCAGATAGACAGGTGGCTGGACGAAGCCTCTGCTTCGGCTCCCACGCCCAAGCTGGTGGCGCCAACGGCAAAGGAGCGCGACCTGGGCGTTCGTTTCGCGGGGGCGATAGAAGTGCCGAGGGTGCGTGTTCTCTACACCACCACAAAAGAAGAAGCCAAGAAGGTGGCCAGGGCCTTGTACGAGACGGAGTATCTCTTCCGATCCCTGTTCCCACAGGGGCTGAGGCTCCCCTCCGACACGCGTGTTTTCCTCCTCGAAAGGGAGTCGGACAAGGAACTCTTTCTGAAGAATCATCCCAGCATCCGCGAGCCTCAGAGAAAAGCGCTACTGGCTCAAACAGGATTCGGGATCCGAGGTACGCGTGACCTCGTCTCCTGGGACGACGATGAGGCCCACCGCGTCGATGGTGTGGTGCGCATCGCATTGGGCTGGATGTTCTCCCACAACTTCAGGTACTCCTCGGAACTGGGCTGGGCCTACGAGGGATTGGGGCTTCTCATGACACGCCTTGTCGTGGGTACGAGGCTCACCTGGACGGCCGGCCCTCCGACAGGGCAACATCAATATCAGCAGCGTAGTTTCTTGCTCGATCCTGACACCAACTGGATCGACGAGGCCTATCAGATGTGGTACGACGACCGCACTCCGGATTTTGATCGGCTCTTGACGAAGGAGGCGAGCGAACTCACACCGGAGGACATCCTGGCAGCATACGCGTTGTCGATTTACCTGATCGAAGGGCAGCCGGACCGCATCCGGGATTTTCTATCCCTTGCGGGAAGGAACGTACCGCCGGCCCAGGTCACGAAGCAGGTTCTTGGCTGGGATCTCGGGTACCTGCGGGGCCGCGTCGGTGAATGGCTCTCGGAGCGCTTCTAGAAATGGTCGTACCATTCTGAATGCGGACGCTTGTCCATGGATTCTCCTGCTACAACCCGTTCGTTGACGTCCGCCGTCCCCACGGACCTGGTATTCTGGAATCCATGACCAGGAGCATCTAGATGGGGTCTTCAGGATCGGTATCACGGCTGTTCGGCGAGTTCATCGAGCGTAACGTCAGGAGTGACGCTCCGGACTTCGATGATTTTTGCCGTGATCACCCGCAGCATGAGGAGGACCTGCGGAAACTCAAGCGGGACTGGGATGCGCTGGCGAATGCCGCACAGAGGGACTCCACTTCCCGGACACCCGCTGTGTCCTCGCAAGAAACGGGTACGCGGTCAATCTCGAGTCAGACCGCTCTGCTCATCGACATGCTCAAAGGGCACGTGTCTCCTCCCTCGGGAAGCGATCACTCAGGCTCGACCCTTGCCGATAGCCCTGACCTCAAGCAGCACCTCGACGCCTTCGCCTCGCATTGGTCCTTGGGTGAGATCGTACCCGGAACGGGAGACGTCGAAGCCGATGGCCGTGAGTTCGGCGAGTTCGGGCTACTCCGGAGAATAGGTTCCGGCGGCATGGGAGAGGTTTGGCTGGCGCACCAGCCGGCGCTGAAGAGGAAGGTGGCGATCAAGTTCCTGAATCTGCGCAAGGAAGCCTCGGAGGGGGCAGCCGCCCGATTCATGGACGAGGCTCGCCTGGCTGCCCGTCTTCAACATCCCAACATCGTCCCCGTCTACACCGCGGGAGCCGAAGAAGGTCGTCTGTACTACGTCATGGAGTACGTCGACGGCGTGACTCTCGATGAAGTGATCGAGGCCCTGGAGGCGTACTTCAATTCGAATGATCTCACGTTGGCCGAGCGTCTTCCCGAAGGGATCATCGAACAACTCGGCTTTCAGGAGGTGCTTGGACAGTCAGATGCCCAGCCGTCCGGATCCTCGATCTCCAGTTCATCTTCGACAAAAGCCGGGCGAGTCTCTCGGCATGACTTGCAAAGGAAGGCGGTACGTTTCTTCGTCCAATCACTCACGGCGGTTTCCCTCGCCGTCGACTATGCTCACCGCAATGGCGTAATTCACGGCGATATCAAACCATCGAATCTGATGTTCGACCGTTTTGCCCGTTTGCGGGTGCTTGATTTTGGCCTCGCGCATCTTCTGGAGGATGCGCCGCAAGATTCGAGCTCGCGCATAGCCGGCACGCCGCGCTATATGAGCCCTGAGCTCGTAGCCGGGTTGCCAGCCGGATTGAAGCCCGGAATCGATGTGTATGCGCTGGGAGCCACTCTCTACGAGTGCGTTACCCTCAGACCGATATATCAAGGCGCTTCGCGGGCGGAAATTCTCCAGAAGATCACCACGGAGAACCCGACGAGGCCCAGAGAGATCAACCCCAAGCTGCACCCCCATCTGGAATTGATCTTGCTGAGGTCGGTCTCGAGAAACCCCAAGCGCCGGTATCCTTCAGCCGGAGAGCTTGCAGCGGATCTTCGCGGGTTCGTCAACCACCAGCCCATGCATGGTGGGGGGCGCGTGTGGTTCTCACTGAAGCTGCGCACCCTGCTCATGAGCCGTTTCGGTGCGATTGCGGTCGGCGCCCTGTGTACGGCCTTGCTGGCATTCCTGGCCATTGGTGTTTGGGCGGGATTGAGCTGGTGGAGAGCAAGTGGGACCCAACGCCATGTAGATCGCAAGACGGTGGAAGTGGAGATGATCCTTGCCGATATCGACTCGAGATTCAAAAGGGACAACGGGCAAGAGGAGAGTTCCCTGGTTTCTAGTGTCGAAGCCGAACTCAAGACAGCACGCGAGATCCTTCTCGGTCTTCGTGGAAACGTCCCTGCGGTTGAATTTGATGTGGCGTACGAACATTACCGGCGTAATGCGAATTCGGCTCGTATTCTTGCCAACGCCATCGCCGGGAACACGCAGTCGGCGTGGCAGCTTCTCGAGAGTTCACGGCGACGTGGATCACTGGAAGAGGATGTGGAGTCGCGCTTGGCTGCTCTCGGGCTCTTGAGTGAGTTGGTTGTCGGGACAAGAAAGAAGGGCAACGTACAGGTGGCGGTTCGTGCCATCAACAAGGCGACGAAAGAGATCGAAGAAGAGATTTTGCATGAAGGTCTTGCCCCGCTTGTTTCGGGGGCGTTGCTGGAAGGCGTCTACCACGTCACGTTGGTTGACGAGGATGGCGCCGACATTCGCTTTCCCGTTCAGCTCTACTCCGGGGAGAGGCTGAAGGTCACCGTTCCCTATTTGCCTTCGGAAATACCGGAGGGCATGGTCTATGTCGCCGGCTATCAGGAAGAGGGTTTTATCGTCGGCGATATTGCAACGGAATACGGCGAATCGCGCGGAGAGGAGCTCCGCTATCTGTCTGAGCCCTACTTCGTCGACCGTTATGAAGTAACGAATGGCGATTTCTACGAGTTCTACAATCACCCGGATTACCTGAAGACTCTGAAGAAGATCCTCAAGGAGGACGGCGAGGATCTGACCGAGGAGCTGGAGGCGCGTCTCTTGCGGGGTTGGCCATGGAGTTGGGAGCTGGGGCGTCCACGTGTGGGCACGGAGGACAAGCCCGTGATCTGGGGCCAGAGTCCGCGGAGCCTGCTTCGCATCAACCGTTCGCGGAGGGACACCGGCACTGGTCGCCAATGGGGCAGGGAAGGCCGGGGCACGGTTCAGGCCAGGGCCTTTGCTCGCTGGAAAGAAAAAGAGCTCATGAACGAATTCCAGTGGGAAAAAACAGCCCGGGGAATCGACGGGCGAGTGTATTGCTATGGAGACCGCTTCGATCTGCGGAAACACTCTTCAGAGGTGCTCTTGGACGTCGGTTCGATGTCCAGCGATGTCTCCGTTTACGGCGTCTACGATCTCATGGGTAGTGTTCCGGAGCTCGTGCTTTCTCCTTACGGCCAGGGCTTTCGCTACAGGGGTGGAGGCTTCTGGAACTTGAATGCAAAGGACATGCGCCTGGCTCGGCGGAGCTCTGGCGCGCGCACCCGGGGTTTTCGGTGCGCGGTGCTCGGTTGTGAAGAGCTGGAAGTCGTGAGAGAGAAGCTATGAACTGCGAGTACTGCTCCCGACCCCTGGGCTGGCCCGGGATCGACTGGACTCCACTCATCTGCCCGAGCTGCAATGAGCTCCTCCCTGATCTGGAGCCGCCTGAAGGTGTGCCCGACATCCCGGGTTATGAGGTGTTGGGTTTTGTCGGTGAAGGAGGAATGGGAGAAGTGCTCCTGGCGAGGAACCTGGGGCTCGATCGGCTGGAAGCGATCAAGATCATCGTCTGGACGAATCAGAAACCGAGTGTCGCCATGCGTTTTCAGCGCGAAGCGCAGGTTTCCGGCCAGTTGAAACATCCGGCGATCGTTCCGGTCTACTCGATGCGCTCGACGGATGAGTGCATCTACTACACGATGCCCTACATCCCCGGCCCATCACTTCATCAGGTGATCGGCTGGGCGGCCAGCTCCGAGGATGCGCCGGCCCTGTGGCGGGTGCTCATTTCGCCGGAGACTGCAGGCGTCGACAGCTCCGGATCCGCTTCGAGCTTGGCCCCCTTTCAAGGGGGCGACATGTACGTCTTCAGGATGCTGTGTGAGCGTTTTGCCGAGCTCGCCGACGGCCTGCACACGGCGCACGGGATGGGGGTCGTGCATCGAGACATCAAGCCCGCCAATATTCTCGTCGCTCCCAACGGGACACTCCGGTTGATGGATTTTGGATTGGCCTTTGTCCGTGACGAAGCCAGTCTCACCCATACCGGACAGGTTCTGGGCACCCCACAGTTCATGAGCCCTGAACAGATCATGTCGCACGTCATGCGAATCGATCATCGGTCCGACGTCTATTCCCTGGGCGCATCCATGTACGCCGCATTCACGCTGCGCCCCCCCTTCGATATGGAGGGACATGATATTCCCGGCCTGCTCCGCCGAATCACCACGATGATGCCGCCCCGACCCGGCGGGCAGCGAGGTCGATTCCCGGTCGATCTCGAGGGAATCCTCCTGCACTGCCTGGAGAAAGACTCGAGCAATCGCTACCCAACGGCGAAGGATCTGGCGCTCGACCTGAGACGCTTTTTGCACTTCGAACCGATTCAGGCCAGGAATGTGCGTCTGAGAACCAGGCTGTCCCTTTTCTTCAAGCGACACCGGCAAACGGTCAAGGCCACTGGTGTGGCGGCGGCGCTCCTGTTCGTAGGACTGGCCTTTCTCAATCTGTTTTCCTGGGTTCGTAGCCGTGAAGACAAGGCCTACGCGCGCACGCTCATTGCAGAGGCGGAATCCTTCACGGACGAAGGCGTCGCCATGTATCGATGGAGTCGAGCTCATGCTGACGCGGGAAAGAACGTGGAGGCACGAATGTGGGCCGAGGAAGGCGACCGCGAAATGGACCAGGCCATCGCGCGACTCGACGAAGCTCGAGAGCGACATCCCGATCTTGTTACGCGGGGGGAGCGTGCAGAGCCTCAGGTTCGGAAGTTGCTGCACCAGGCCTCTATCGATCTGATGAGCAAAAACGAGGGAGGCGCGGCGATCGCGCTCGAGAGCGCCGAGCGGCTGGCCGGTGGTACGCCGCGGCTGGAAGTGCTCTGCCAGAAGATTCGATCGCTGTCCGAACTGTTCTTCGAGGCCTTCCCATCGATGCAGGAAGCCTACCTGCTGGGGGAGAAGGTGGGCACCGCGGCCGGCAGGTTTGACTTGTCCCGGGGTGTCAACCCTCTTCCGGCGCCCGGCAACTGGACACTGGTCGTCACCGACCGTACGCATGGGCAACTGGAAGCTCCGGTGGTTGTTTTGCCTCCCGGTGGAAGACCACAGCGAATCGTGGTGCCGGTTTCACCTTCGGAGGTGGAGCGCTCCTACCCGGGGATGGCCTTGGTTCCCGGTGGCTTCGCCCGCCTCGGCTATATGTGGACTCACCGTCCAGACGGCCGCCACGGGGAGCGGCTTGCCTACGTAGGCCCATTTCTGGTCTCCAGGCATGAGGTGACGAACCGTGAATACCTGGAGTTCAAGAACTCGAGCGACTTCGAGGAAAGCATCAACCGAGCCAAGGATGAGTACGAGGCTTTCGCCGCTGCCGCCAACAGAAACCCTCTCTATCCGAGTGGATGGAATGAGGAGCTCCCCGAACCTGACGAGTTCGAATTTGCCGTTCGGGGAATCAGCTTCGTCGAGGCGGTCGCCTATGCCGAATGGAAGGCCAGGCATTTCCCGGGTACCCGCCTACCTACGGAAGGTGAGTGGGAGAAGGCGGCCCGTGGTCCTTCAGGACCGGCCTTCCCCTGGGGAGATCACTTCCACAGGGAACACAGATACGCGTTCCTGGAGCGTAAGCCGGTCGGAATGCGCGAACTCGACCGATCACCCTACGGAGTCTATGACGTCGTGGGGGGGGCGCCGGAATGGACGAGCACACTGATCGAACAGGATACCCAGGATGAACTGTGGAGCGAACTCGGTGACGACGATGTCCCCGTAGAAGTCGAGGGGGCTGAAGAGGTTGCGTACGCAGTGGCATCTCAGCTGGTGTCGGTCGACAACGTATCGCTCTTGCCCCCCGGTCGCGGAGCTCCTTACGGCCAGACAGGGCCCGGGAACGTCTCGATCAGCAGGATCTCGCTGACGGACAGTCCGTCAGCAGCCATGCTGCGTTGGCTCGAAGAGATGAGTAAGCCGCATGTCATAGTCAAAGGGTGGGCAGCTGTGGACGAAGGCAGCGCGGCTCGGCAACTATCCGGGGATGGTGCCGGCAGTCCACGAGGAATTGGCCTGCGCCTGGTGCGGGATCTTCCAGGCGCAACTCTTTGACTCCCGCGGGAACGGCGCTTCGTTCCATCGATGTGCTCTGGAATCCTGCCACGCTCGCTTCCG
>NYUD01000065.1 GCA_002683825.1 Planctomycetota bacterium | reverse complement strand
TGATGTCCGCAAGCCCCGCTTCGTCAATGCCAAACTTGGAGGCGCTCTCCAGCCGAGACTCTAGGGCGATTTTTGACCGATCGGTGGCCCACAAATCTGGAGCCAAGTCAGCAATGCAGTCGGATACGGTCAGAATTCTCTCGGGGAGCAGAACAGCATTCATGTGCTCGGCGCGACTCATGGGTCGAACTAGATAGTAACCCCCTGATAAGAAGCTCATCTCAACTCCATTGCCCTATGCCGGTCCGGCCCTTTGAAACAAAGTAACGGTTGTATCCTTGCAGACTGCATGCCCTAGATCCTAACCGAAGCGTAACTGACCAGAGTCCTTCAAAGTACTGACGCATCATCATCGATTTGAGCAAGAGGGCCGTCCAAGGCCGTCTACGTCCACGAGACAACTCCCGCGGACCGCCAAACGCCCCCGATGGCGGTGGCTGTGTCGAACATGTAGAAGCGCGCCTAGGCGCTGCCCGGCGCGTACAGATGTCAGCCTCTACCTCGACCAACGTATGCCCGAGGCTTTCAATGGTCATGGTTCCTAACAAATCACGGCAAGGCCAGAGAGCCCGCTCCGGCAAGGGGGGTAGCGAAAAAGGAAACGACGACCGCCCGCACCGCCTTGTATCCGAGGTAGAGCCCCACGCCGGTGGCTACTTCACCCCCACTGATCGCATGCCCGGGACGGGCCGCCAGCTCAGTAGGGGTTGTGTCATAGCCTTGAGGTAGGGCTCTGGTCGTTTTCTTGCTAATTGGCCGACCGTCAGCATCAAATTCGCGTTGGTGCTCATGGGGTTTTACTCCGTCATGCTCGTGCTCGAAGTCCTGCCTAGCGAACTCATGCCCGTTCCCATCGCGGAAAGTCCGCGACTTCACTTTGCCCTTATCATTGAGCTGTTCGTAGATCGAATTCGGATCGCCTTTCGGGCCAGCTCTTCCCTCCCCTGACGTGCCGAGGGCGAGTGTTTTTTGCCATTCGCTTTCAGGATCTCCGGTCCACGGCCTCGTCGGACCTGGAACATAGGGTCGCGCTCCACCACCAGGCGGAGGAGGTCCGGTGGGGCCTTTGTATTCGCCCGGCCCCGATGCTTTGTTGTCGTCGTCGTCGGGAGGGCCTGATCCCCCATGAGTGGGATCCGAGGCCCCACCATCTGTCTCGCCGTCCCCATCATCTTCTTGCGAATCGGAGACCATGGCCGCAGGAAGGTTGCACCCGCCCCCGCCTGCACCCCCGCCCGCGCCGGGCGACCTACCGGCGCTCGCTTTGCACTGCGGCTTCGGAGAGGGATTGTTCTTCGGAAGGTTCGCGTAGCCACCGGTAGGCGCTGCTATGCCGACCTTTCCCCGTGGCGTGAGGAAACCATCGCCGCGTCCGAGCCTTCGTCCGCCGCGTCCGGAAGTAGAGCCGCCCGAAGAGCCATTCATGCGCATCAAGTTCATGAAGGCATCATTCGATTTGCTAGAACTCAACCCCGTCGGGTCCGTCCGAGTCCACGGATTGCTGGCGGCGTAGGTGTAGGCGTTGCCGACATTGGCCTCGTCTCCCCACATCCCGATCGGGTCGCGATTCACGAAGCGGCCGGCCACCGGATCGAGGTAGCGTGCGCGGTAGTAGTAAAGCCCCATCTCGGAATCGAAGCGGCGCCCCGTGAAGAAGTACGGGTTGCCGACACCGCTCGGGGACGCCAGAGCCGCGCCCGACACCGAGTCGATCACCTGACCGTAGTCGTCGTAGTCATACGACTCGACCAACGTGTCCGCGGCACCGCCCTCGCGCCACAGCTCCGCCACGTTTCCCATGTCATCGGACAGGTAGTAGTAGGTCTCCGTATCCGTCTGCATCTGTAGCACGGAATCAACTCCCCGTCCGTACACGAAGGTCGTCACGTTGCCGCTCGCATCCTGCTCTTCGCACACGTGTCCCGAGACGTACGCATAGCGCGTCAAATCGAGCGCCGAGTTCCCCTTCGCCACGCGGCGTCCGAAGGCGTCATACACCAACATGAGCGTGTCCCCGGTCACCGGATCGTCGTGCTGCACCAGCCGGTCGAGGTAGTCGAAGCTGAACTGCGCGAGATCATCGGTACAGGCGCTCGGCAGGTCCGAAATCGTGACCAGATTGCCGTTGGCGTCGTACTCGCGGCACTCGCCCGGGATCTCGCCGTACTCGTTCATCACGCCGCTGACGTAGCCAACCTCACGGTTGCCAACGCCGTCGAGCTGGTAGTCGTGCGTGAGCCCGGCGCCGGATCCGACCCACGGCCGCTCCGAGTGCACCATGCGGTCCAGCGAGTCGTACTCGAACGACACGGCAACGTTGGACGGATCGTCCAGCCGCCGGCGGGCGGTCTTGTTCGACGCGGCATCCCACTCGATCGACCAGCCCGCCGTCGGGCTGTTGCCGTGGTCGATCGAGGTCACGCGCCGCGCCCCGTCGTAGCCGGCGGTCGTCGCCATCGCGGAGCTCTGGATCTCGTCGAGCCGGCGGCGCCAGACCCGGCCAGGCCCCATGAATTCGTATTGCGCGAGCACCTGGGCCCCCTCCTTGATCTGCTGCAGCCGGTTCAGGCCGTCGTAGACCTTGGTGAGGACGCGTCCGCTGGGATAGGTGTGTGTCCGCGGCAGGCCCAGGCCGTCGTACTGCGTCAGTACCTCGGTGGCGCCGAGACCCAACGACGGCATGGCGATCGTCTCGCGAGTGATCCGCGAAAGCTCGTCGTAGTCTCGAGTGACCACCGTCTCCTCGGTCGACACACCACGCCCGTTCCTTGCAATGCGGATGCGCGAAAGGCCGTCATAGCTGAAGGAGGACCATTCGTAGCGCGGGGAAACACCCGCACCGAGCGTTCCCAGAGCCGAGGAATGGAGAAGGCGATTCGCGTCGTCGTAGAGATTCTGCACCGTCGTACCGTTGGCATCGCTGCTCTGGTGCACCATCGAGTCGAGGTAGTAACTGGTGGTCTTTGACGTTCCGTCCGCGCAGTCGATGCTTTTGAGCCGGTCGAGCTCGTCGTAGGAGTAGGTCGTGGTGTTGTTCGAGTCGTCGATGCGTTCGCGCAGGTTGCCATTCGCGTCGTAGTTCGTTCGGGTGAGCACGCCGCCCAGGATGGCGTTCGAACCCAGGCCTCCCTGACGCAGGGCGCGATACGTCGCCACCGGACGATCGACGTCGTCGTAGATGTGCAGGGTGGAGTTGCCGTGACCGTTGACGACACTCGCCGGCAGCCCCGCACCGTCATGCTCGCCGAAGAGATCGAGGTCCCCGATCGCAACCGTCCCTTGCTGCGCGCTCCGCGCGTTGCTCGAGTAGACGAGGTTGTGTCGGCTGTCGTAGCCGAAGCGGGCCGTGCGTCCGATGTTGTCCACGACGGCGATCTTCCGATCGAGTTCGTCGTAGTACGTCTCGGTGACATAGGAACCGTCCAGAACTCCGTCGTCCCTGCGATCGTGGTCGACGCGACGGATCAGATTGTCGTTGGCGTCATAGTGGTATTCGCGCTCGTTGTGAGCAACGGCGCTCCCCGGAAACAGGAAATCCTGTTCGCGCACGATACGACTCAAGTGGTCGTACTGAATGGAGCGCTCGACGCGGTTGTCGTCGGCACTGCGCACTTCGCGGCCGATCGCGTCGAAGCGAGTCCGGGATGTCACGAAGCTACCGCCGGGAGTCAGAGTACCTGAGGTGTATCCCCCGCTGGCGAATCGATCGGTCTGAATCGCACGGTGAATTTGGTCGACCGTGAAATACGTACGAGCGAGCGGCTCCACGCCTCCGTTCTCGAACCGGCGCACTTCCACCACGATGCCGGCATGATTGAGATCGGACTCCGTGCGATTGCCCAGGGGATCTTCAGAAGCAACGGCGCGGGCCCAGCCGTCGTATTCCTTGGTCCAGGAGTGACCCTCTCCGTTTTGGGTCTCGATCAGCTGCTTGCGTCCGTCGTACAGGAACGTCTCGGAGGTCGTGACGCCGGCGATCGTGGCCGCCACGACGTCGGTGATGTGTTCGTTCGCCTGCAGACTCAGGAATTCCGTCCCGTCTTCGAGGGTCGCGAGCCCTCCTCGCGTTACGCGGTATAGCAGACCGCGTTCGTCCCAGACCTGACTGATGACATGCCCCGCGTTGGCGGATGGATCCTCGACGTAGCTGGGCGAGAGCGTGAGGACCAGGCGGTTGTTGCGATCGTAGCGGTACTGCGTACGTAGCCGCTCGGCCTGGGGCGCCCCGCCCATCAACGTCCGGTCGGCCTGGAGATCCTCCTCGACCACGCTCCGGAGCAGATCGTACGAGAACTTGTCGACGATCCAGCCACTGGCAGCTGCGTCCGTATCGGCGGGCGGATAGGTCGGGTTGCCGCTGGTGGGATCGTAGGCGACGGTTTCCCGTGATTGCCGGCGCTCGACCAGGTTCCCGTTGACGTCGTAGATCTGAATCGTGACGTGGCCGCGCGCGTTGGTCTGGCGGACCACCTGATTGTCGGCGTTGTACTCGAAGTCCGTGGCGAATCCACGGGCGTTGATGGTCCGAAGAAGCGCCCCCACCGGGTTGTAACGCCGTTTGCTCGCTGCGGTCTCGGGCGTGCCTGCCGCTACGTGGATCTCGGCGAGCAATCCACCGCCGGCCGGTGAAGCCGCCACCGGACTATCCACGTCTCCGCCGTGAAAGACGCTTTCGGGGAAGTAGTGATGTTCCGTGACGTTGCCGACCGCATCGGCCTCGGACGTCATCAGCGAGAAGTCGTTGTACGTCCAGGTCGTCTGGACGACCTGATCGGTATACGTCTGGAACTCGGCGAGCAGGTCGTTCGGCTCGCTCGCCGTCGGCATCCGGCGCAGAATCATGTTTCCGTGACCGAGAACCGTCGGGCCGTCTCCGTTCTGGTCGGGCAGTGGAGCCGCCGTTGCCATGGAAGGCAGCGCGTTCGCGAGAAGCGAGGGCATGGCCGGATCCAAGACATCGAGGGCGGCATACATCGAGAACTGGTCGAGATCGATCTTCCAGTCCTCGATCATCGTCCGCAACTCGTCGTCGACGGGCAGACCCGAGAGATCGTTGCGTAGATCGCGCTCCTGGTAGTCGTAGACGTACTCGACCATGAAGTCGGCCGGCCCTCCCGGGCCGTCGGGCAGGTCGTCGTGGGCGAATCCACGCGCGTCGAACTCCGCACGGGTCAAGTTGTAGAGAGGCTCGTAGGCGTAGGCGTAAACCAGGCTCGTGCTGGTGGCGATCGGTGGCACGGGGGTGTTCTCGCCCGTGATCCAGAAGCGCTCGGCCTTCAGCAGGTTGGCCCGGCTGAAGACGTCGCCGTTCTCGTCATAGTCATACTCAAAGGCGTAGCCGGGGCCGTAGTCGCCCGTCAAGAGGCCGTCGCCGTTGAAGGTCTGGTGCTTCACGTAGCACGTCTCCGAGGACGAACCGATGGGGGCGGTCCGTTCGGCCTTGGCCGGGTTCAGTGCGTTGCCCTGGAACGGGTCGCCGGAGGCCCCGTCGTTGAGGGCGAGCAGATCGGAGATCGTGCTGGTATCTTCGAGCAGGGCGTGGTCGAGCGTACCGGTGAACGTGTGAAGGAAGGGCTGAAGACCCTCAGGAGTGAACGAGGACAATTCGGCCTTGCCGCAAGGGTCCACCACCAGCGTTCGCCTGGAGTAGGTGTACGGTCCCCAGGGTTGTGACCCGGGTGTGGCGGCGTTTGGAGCGTCGTAGTAGAAACGGTAGACGCCGCCGGGTCCCTCCTCCCGCCCCCAGATCTGGCGAACGACCTGACGATCGGCGTTGTAGAAGTTCTGCAGATAGGGCTGCGGGTCCTCTCCGGCCTCCGCCGCTCGCTTCGCTTCGCCGGGGTCGATGATGGTGCGCAGGAGATTCTGGGTCTGGTTGTAGCCGAACGTCGTCGTGCGCAGGGTGAAGTCCCATTCCGGCACGTCGGGGTCGTTGATCGCGACATCCGGAGCCGTGATCGTCGTGAGGTTTCCAAAGCCGCCGTAGCCGAGTTCGAACGTGCGGCCGCCTGTGGTGTCGACGATACTGGTCAGGCGCTGTAGAGAGTCGTACCCGAAAAGCACCACGCGACCATAGGTGTCGGTGAGGCTGGTGCAGACAAACCCAGTCGTCGAGGATCCTTCGTAGCCCAGCGTGATCGCATTGCCGGCGCGATCGCGGACCTCGGTCAACCAGTAGGTTCTTCCCTCGTTATACGGGCTGGCTTCATCGAGCAGTCCGAACACGAAGATGCGACCGTCCGACGTCCGCATCTCGAAGTATGCGGGTATCGGAAACGGATTTGCCGGGGACGCGTTCGGCATGCTCCGGACTTTCGAGAAATAGCCCGGCTGGGTGTTCCATGAGGGATAGGTCCCGTCCCCGTCTCCGTTCCAATCCGGCTCGAAGTAGTCCATGCCCCCACGTCCGTCGTAGTAGAATGCCGAGTGAGGGATCTCTGGCCCGCTCACGTCGTGATCGACGACGGGCGTTCTCTCGTCCAAGCCGACAAGCGTAGCTTCGCCAAAGGGACCGTTGTTGTCGGGCATCGGCGGCGGTCCCGGTGGATTGGGATGCGTGCCGCTACCGCCGAGGGGGCCGGCGTAGGGCCCGCTGTTTCTTACCGTGAGCATCACGATCTTCTGATGCGCCCAGTTGATGTCCCAATAGGCGCCGACCGGTGACTTGAACCCCATCTTCGAGCGATACGTGAGCGTGAGGTCCACGTCGAGCCCACGTCCTGCGGATCGAAAAACCGTGTGATCGAACTCGAAGAATCCGTTGAAGAGATTGACCGGGTCACCGCCGGTCGGGGGGGGTTTTCGAGGCCCCGGACAGATGAACTCGTCGATGGTGAAGGAATCATAGGGATCGGTCGGTAGGATTTGGCTCGGCGGCGGCCCCTGCGCTCGCGCGGTACCGAGCAGGGCTGACGACCCTTCGAATTCACTGAACAGGGCGATCAAACCGAGGACGAAGAGCGGCACGCGATGAAGGAGATGCATGGGATGTTTCTGTGCTCTGGAAGCGGTCGAGGCTCTTTTCAGCCGGGGATTCGGTGGGGAGTGTTCACGAGGGTCCGCAGGGACAACACACGGACCCATCGCCTCGTTTCTCTCGGAACGCGGCACATCCAGGCCATCTCCTGCCAAGGATCCAGTGGGGAACGACGCTCAGGTCGCGCGGCGTTTTCCGAATTTTTTTCAGGGCGGCGGCCCGGGAGATCGCGCCTGACTCCGTAACGGAGCTTTCCGAAAAGGTGCGGCCGTTGACCGGCCTGCGGGTCCGCCCGTTATCCGGGCACGGGGCCCGTCAGGCCGATCCGGCCTCCGGCGCGGCCCGGCTCGGGACCGAGAGGCATGCCGGGAGCGCCTGGAGCGGGCGAGGGCGGAAGCAAGAAGCCGACCATCGATCCCTTCGACCTCCCGGGCCCATCCCGGCCCCCGCCACGGCCCCCGCTCCATGGCCGTCTGCGCCGCCTTGAGCCGGGGCGTCTGTGCAGGTTTTCTTCAAAAAGACCGGGCAGTTGCGGGCAAGACACCCACTGGAGGAGTGTTCGAAGAACGGTCTTATGCCTCTGCAGCGAGTCGCGGCTCGAACGTACCCGCCAACCCCATCGATCTCGATAAAATGAAACAACGCGTCACTAGATTGAGTGTCCTCCAGACGGGAAAACTGCTCGGCGCACTGTACGCCATGATGTCGCTCGTCACGCTGCCATTCGTATTGATCGCAATGTCAAGAAGTTCCGGTGGAGCAGTGATGGTTCTCATGCTGTTGCTCTACCCCTTCCTGGGCTTTGTTGCGGGCGTCATCACGGCAGCTCTGTACAACTTTGCAGCCAAGTGGATCGGGGGTATTGAAGTCACTGTTGAAACAGTGGAGGGGGTATGACCCAACGTCGAACGTCGCTCCATCGAACGTGATTGCCCTTCCGTCCGTCGATGTCCCGGCCCCCGTCCTGCCGGTAGCGGACGCAAGTCAATGACGACTACTCGACCCTCTTGTGAATCGCCACCGTGTATTGCGTGCCGGGCCGGCTCTCAAGGACCTCCGGCCGCTCCGCGCCCGGGCTGCCGAAGCTGATCGTCAGTCTGTCGCCCTCCACCCGGTAGATCCCTTTCAATGTTCCGCCCTTGAAGCGGCCGGTGTCAACGAACTGATCGATGGTCCTGGGCCTTGCCTCGGAGTCGATGGCATAGCCCCCGGTAATGGTCAGGCCTTGCATCGGTGTGATGCTGTAGGTGCGCTCGCCGATCTCGCGAACCGCACCTTCCAGGTGATCCAGGTTGATGTCCTTCCCGCCCCGGTTGATCTGAAGAAGCAGCCACCTTCCCATCAGTGCCGCGTCTCGATCCGGAGACGGCGTGAGGTCGTCCCCTCCGTCGAACTCAGCCTCACCGAACTGACAACCCATCGACGCCAAACAGATCGCGGCCAAGACCGGGATGAATCGCATTTCCTTCCCCCTTCGCGGTACCGAGTCAGGACAGAACCCGCCTGACACCGTAACCCAACCCTTCCCCTGGGCGTCCTCTCCCGGGGAGCAAAGGTGTCCCGGAGGGGTGTTTCTCGGCCGGCTCAACCTCTCGAGGCCTGCCCGACGCCGGGCCCCGGGGTGGGAGGGGCCGAGAATCGCGGCCTGTTTCCGCGGGAGTTCTCCATCCGCCTGGATTGGTTTCCAACAGGCCGCGTAGTTGCGAGCAAAAAGCCCACATCCCAGGATGTGGCATCGCGCTCGGTTCGTTCGACAGGGTCCCCTCACGACGGGGCACCCTGTCTTTCCCGTTCCCCATCCGGGTATGCTCGTTTCCATCGGTTCGATGTCGATCCCCGGCGAAGACCGAAACGAAGGACGGGACCAGCATGACGGGTGAATCACACAGACCAACGGCCCAGGAGCCTGCCTCGACATATCCGGCCGGTGCGAAGATCGACTATTTCGACGGCGAGCGGGACCGCCTCACGGTGTTCTTCAGACTGTTCACCGTGATACCCATCCTCATCGTGCTCGGAACGATCGTTGGACCGTACGGGCACACCGAGTTCTACACCGGGACGAACGATTCGTGGAACTCTCACACCGGCTACGCCATGGGTGGGGTCTCGATCCTGTACTGCCCGGTGATGCTCATGATCTTATTCCGCCGGAAGTACCCGCGCTGGTGGTTCGACTTCAATTTCGAGCTGCTGAAATTCTCGACGCGCGTAGAAGCGTATTTTTTCTTGCTCACCGACAAGTACCCGTCGACGGATGAAGAGCAGAGCGTCCATGTGACGCTCGAATACCCGGATGCAACCCGACTGAACCGTTGGCTGCCGCTGGTGAAATGGTTCCTGGCGATTCCGCACTACATAGTGCTGATCGTGCTGAGCCTCGTGGGACTGGCTCTTCTCCTTCTGGGTTGGTTTGCGGTTCTGTTTACAGGGAAATTCCCCCGTGGGATTCACGAATTTCTGGTCAGTCTCATGCGCTGGTCCATCCGTGTGGCGGCCTACGCCTTCTACCTCACCACCGACAAGTATCCGCCGTTCTCGTTCGACTGATTCGGCCCCGGCAAGGGTCACCTGCGAGCACGCGAGGCTGCCGACGACCTCGTGTGGGACGCAACCCCCGGGGGAACGATCCGCGCCTAGCCTTCGGGGGCGAGCTTGACCGCCGTCCCGTAGGCCAGGAGCTCCGCGGCGCCGGTCATGACCTGGGAGGTCACGAAGCGCACGTTGATGACCGCATTCGCGCCGAGCTTCTCGGCCTGTGCCTGCATGCGGTTCACCGATTCGTTGCGCGACTCCATGATCATCTCGGTGTACTCCTTGATCTCGCCACCGACCAGAGTGCGGAGCCCGGCCATGATGTCCTTGCCGATGTGCTTGGCGCGAATGGTGCTGCCACGGACCAACCCGAGGCTCTCGACGATGCGGTGTCCGGAAACGAAGTCGGTGTTGACGATGATCATCGCTTTTTTTGTTCGAAGGATCCTAGGGGTCGTCCCGCAACGCGTGGTCCTGCTCGCGCTCCTCGAAGCGCTCCCAGAGAAGCGTCCCCAGAAGCACGAGCAAACCCAGGCCTGCCAGGCACAGGCCCACACGAATGGGAAGGGGCAGTTCGTAGAATAGCGGCCACAAATCCCGCAGCGGCTCGATCAGCCAGGTCAGGATGACCACGACGCCGGCGGCGATGAAGAGCACGCCCGTGATGCGCAGCAGACGGATCACGCGCTCAGGTCCCCCTCGGAGCGCGCATCCTGGATGCGCTCTGCGATCAACGAGGCGAGAAAGAACCCCACGCCGGCCAGAAGCAGGGCGCCGCCGATCTCGAGCTGGGTGGGGAGCTCGACGAAGGAGACGACCCAGCGGGCGATCCGGAAGAAAGAGTAGCCGGCGACGAGCACGAGACCGCTTCGCCACAGCACGAAGCCGACGAGCTGCGTGCGTGCGAGACCGGTCGCGCTCTCCATGGGGGAGTTCTATCAAAAACCAGGGCCGCGGCGCGCAGCGGCGGTTCTTTACGCCTTCGTATGCAGTCACCCGCCCGCCCGGGAACAGCACCCAACCGCCGACACATCACCGCGATCGCAAACGCAGTGGCCCGGCCGGAACAGGCTTCGGGAGGGAGACGAACCTCGAGATCGAGGGGCCGGACCGGCGCTGAAACATCGCGTTCGAGCGCCGGTCCGAGGTCGACGGGGGGTGGATCTCGGTTTTTGCCTACCCCCCGGCGCGTCCCTTCTCGCTCCTTGTGACAAGGGGCGAACCACCTCGCCAGAACCCGTTCCACGGCCACCCGTCGTTAGCAATTCTCATGTACAAGCAAAGTATGCTCTTTTTGTTTCTCATCTCCGGACTCGGCTCGAGCGCCCTGGCGCAAACGAGCTTCGACCACGACCGTTTCGCGGCTCCTCCCGTCGCCGGTCCGGGAATCCTCAGCGAGGGGTACCCGGGCCCGCCCGTGGTGAGCATCACCGACGTCGCCATGGGGCTGGTCCCCGCCGACGAGATCGACGCCCTGTCCTTCGGTGACGATCACCTCATCGGGGTCCTGCCCCACACGCTCGTCTTTTCGGTCGACAGCGCCTCCATGGGGATCGCGGGGTGCGGCGTTTCCTTTGAAGCCAGCATCGACACCGGCCCCGGAGCGCCGCCGGCGGCGGCGGGGGACATCTTCATCCAGGATCCCTCGGCGACCTACGGCAACCTGCTGGCCCCCCCGTTCCTGGGCTATGGCGCAGGAACGGCGACCGGCGACGAAGCGAACGCGACCTGGGGTGCGCCCTGCATGCCCGCAGCGTGCTACGACCTCGACGCCTTCGACTACAGCGTCGCCACCTCGACGACGAACGGCGTCTACTTCTCGCTGGCTCCCGGCTCGCCGACGCTGGGCATGCTCGGTGTGGGTCCCGGCGCGATCCTCTATTCCGATCTCTCGGGGGTTCCCCCGGTCATCGCGGTCCTGGCCGGAGCGGGACTGGCGACCGCGCCCAACCTCGGCATCCCCGGACTGAACCTCGATGCGCTGAACTGTGTCGGCACGAGCGGTCCCGTGGGGACCGGTGGCGGCGTCATTTCAGCCGGTCTGGTGGGCATGAGCTCGACCGGCCCCGCCCCGCCGCCGAGCACACACTTGCTCGAGTTCAGCGTCGCCTTCTCGGGCGCCATCGACGCCGACGTTCTGGTCCGGGTCGGTGCGGGCGCCTTCGCCATTCACACCCCCTCCGCGGTTCTCGGTCTGATGCCCTTCGACAACCTCAACGCCCTCGAGGTCACCCAACCCCTCGATCCGGACTGCCCGCCGCTGGGCGCCACCGTGTCCCACTACAACGGCGCCGGGATCAACCTCGACACCCTGTTGGCCAGCAATGCGGTCATCGGTGGCGTCTGGACCGCCACGCTGACTCCGCAACTGACCCGCATGGGCGGTGGCTGGATCGTCCTGATGCGCACCGCTTCCGCGGCAGGTCCGATCTTCGACCTGGGCCTGGCCCTCGGTCTGCCCGCCGCCGGTCTCTCCGAGCTGCTCGTGGGCGGCGCCGTGATCGGAACCTTCTTCGGCCCGCCCCACGCGGGCGGCGGCTCGTCCACGACGTTCAGCCTGGCGGTTCCCTTGAACTGCGCACTGATCGGCAAGAGGTGGTACGCCCAATCGATCGTACTCGGAGATCTCCCGATCGGACCGGGCACCCTGGATCCCTGGTTCTCCTCGGCCTCCAAGGGTGTGATCGGAACCTACTGATCACGACGTTTTCCAACGGCCCCCCCTCCCCGGGCGCGTCGATGATCCGTCATCGGCGCGCCCTCTTCATCGCGAAGAGTGGACGGTGAAAGTGAGTGTGGGCGGTTCAAGGGGGTGGACTTGCCCGCCCTACCTCCGGGGAGTTCCCCGGGACCTAGCCTGCGTGCTTCTTCAGCTCGGCGGGCATGGCCGTGCAGCAGCCTTCGGCCTTGCCTTCGAGGATGACGCCTTGGCAGCAAGTGGACATCTGATCGAGCAGTGCCTTGCCCTCCTTGCAGCAATCCGGGCGATCCGCGTCAGCTGTCTTCGCAGCCATTCCCGCTTCGCAGCAACCCGCCAGCTGGCCGGCGACCGCGACGCCCTTCTGGCAACAGTCCGACATCTGTGCAACGAGCTCGAGCGAATCGTTGCAGCAATCGCCCAGCTCGTTGCTTTCGACTTCCGCCACCTTGGCGGTGCAGGCGAAGAGGACCAAGCCCAGCGTCAATGTTGAGAGGTAGCGCGCCATAGTGATTCTCTTTGGGTCGCCATTCTACAGGCGACCGGGATCGGGGTTTCCAGCGACGGCGGTGATGAGACCATCTCCCCCCGGGAAAGCCAAGCGGCCCGTGCGCATGATTGCGGTTCAACCCCTGAAGACCTCCCCTGCGTGCCCCCGGGGCGGGCGGCGGGGAGCGATGAGGGGACGAGCAGCAGAGACACGGCGGGAGGCCCGGGTCTAGGATGGTGGGGTGAACGAAGGACACCGCGCGGCGAACGCCGGGGGGGAGTCGAGGGCTCCGGCCTGGGTCGCTGCCCTCTTCTTCCTCCTCTCTAATGGGGCCTGTGCATCCTCGCCCCGGGGGGAGTCTCCCCGGACGGCGTCGGGGGGACCGAACGTCATCGTCGTGATGAGCGACGATCAGGGCTTTGGAGACCTCTCGTGGCACGCCAACCCCGTCCTGGAGACGCCGCACCTCGACCGCCTCGCGGCGCAGAGCGCGCGCTTGCGAGAGTTCTACGTGCACCCGGTGTGTACGCCGACCAGGGCCGCGCTCATGACCGGGCGGCATCCGCAGCGGACGCACGCGATCGACACGTACGTGGGGCGCGCGATGCTGGAACCGGGGGAGGTGACGATCGCGGAGGTCTTGAACGAAGCGGGGTGGCGGACCGCCATCTTCGGCAAGTGGCACCTCGGCGACTGCGCGCCGATGCGCCCGCAGGACCAGGGCTTCGAGCGCGTGCTCGTCCACAAGGGGGGCGGCATCGGCCAGCCGAGCGATCCGCTCGGGGCGGAGCGCAAGTACACCGATCCGGTCCTTTTGGACCAGGGGCGGGAGCGCGCGTTCGAGGGCTACTGCACCGACCTCTTCTTCGACCACGCGCTGGAGTGGATGGGAGAACAGGACGCGCGGGGCGAGCGCTTCTTCTGCTACATCGCCCCGAACGCGCCGCACACGCCGCTGCATGACGTCCCGCAGGCCTTGTATGAGAAGTACAGGGCGCGAGACCTCTCACCGGAGGTCTTCGCGGGCGGTCCGGGCAACCCCCCGGCCAAGATCGACCCCGACAAGCTCGCGCGGCTCTTCGCGATGATCGAGAACATCGACGAGAACGTCGGCCGGCTCGTCGACTTCCTCCAGGAGCGCGAGCTCGAGCGGGACACGCTCCTGATCTTTCTGTGCGACAACGGACCCCAGGGCCGCCGCTTCGTCGGCGGCCTGCGCGGCTCGAAGGGAAACGTCTACGAGGGCGGCGTTCGCAGCCCGCTGTTCGTGCGCTGGCCGGGGAACCTCGCGGCCGGTGAAGTGACCGGCGACTTCGGGGCGCACCTCGACCTCTTCCCGACGATCCTCGACGCCTGCGACGTTCCCGTGCCCGAGGGTCTGGCCCTGGACGGGCGTAGTCTTTTGCCCACCCTGCGGGACGAGCCCGGGCGCGAGCCGCGGCCCCCGCTCGTGATCCAGTGGAACCGCGGTGACGCGCCGAAGCGCGGCCGGAACGCGTTCGTGCGTCACGGGAAGTGGAAGCTCGTCAATCACGCGAACGCATCGGTGAGCGAGGAGCCGACGCCGTGGAGCCCGCAGCTCTACGACCTCCTGCGCGACCCGTACGAGCAGAGCGACGTCGCGGCGGCGTTCCCGGCGGAGATCGAGCGCCTCGGCGAGCTCTACCACGGGTGGTTCCGGGACGTCGGCGCAGACGTTGCCGCCGACGAGATCCGGAGCCGCTACGGACCGATCCCCATCCGCATCGGCGGCGAGGGCGCCGAGCGCGTCGTCCTGACGCGACAGGACTGGCGCCGGAGCGAGGGCGAGGGCTGGGGCCGAAACGGCTCTTGGACGGTGCGCTTCGCCGACGGCTTCCTGGGTGAGCAAGAGGGGGAGTCGAAGCCCTGGAACGTGCGCGTCCTGTTCCCGCGCGGCGCGCGGCCGGAACGGGTTCGGCTGGGGATCAACTCGGGGGTCTGGACATTCATCAGCTGGGAAGGGGAGATCGAGGAGGGGATGACGGAGCTCACCCTCACGGGGGTCGAGCGGGCCTGGGTTCGGGACAGGCCTTGCACGGTGGAGTGTCGCCTGATCGGCGGCGAGGGGGGGGAGATGGGCCCGCACCAGCTGATCTTCTTCCGCTGAGCGCGGACTCCGAAGAAGCTCCCTCGCGCGCAACCCCCTGGGGGGGCGCAATCTCCTCTTCGCGGACGCCCAGGGTCGCGGGGCGGGCGTTAGCGACAGTAGCGAGCTGACACGATGGGGGGAGACCCGATCGAGGCGATCACTTCGTCTCGGCGATGCAGTACAACGTCGAGCTTCCGCGCAGGAAGAGCTCGTTGCCGGACACGGCGGGGGAGGCGTCGAACGTGTCCTCGAGTTTGTTGACCGCCACCGTTTCGAAGTCCTTGCCCGTCGCGACGACCTCGACCGTGCCATCCCGGCCGAGGATGTAGATGTGTTCGCCGGCGACGATCGGGGAGGCCCAGACGTCACCGATCGCGTCGAGTCGCTCGGAAGCGTACAGCGCTTTCCCGCTTTCGATGTCGATCGCGGAGAGGAGGCCGCTGGTGGACTTCAAGGCGTAGAGGATGCCCTCGTGGGCGATGGGTGAGGGAATGCGAGGCGCGTCGCGGTCGCGTTTCCACAGGAGCGCTTCGGTTTCGTGGACCTTGTCACCGCTGGCTTCGGTCACGCGCACCGCGTGGAACGAACCGCCGCTGCGGGTGGCGGTCGAGTAGACGAGCACGCCGTCGTGAATCACGGGCGAGGCGATGATGCCGCCGAGACGGGGACCCCCTCCGCGGCCGCCCCGATCCCCGCGGCCGCCCCGATCCCCGCGGTCGCCCCGATCCCCGCGGTCGCCCCGATCCCCGCGGTCGCCCCGATCCCCGCGGTCGCCCCGATCCCCGCGGTCGCCC
>NYUD01000064.1 GCA_002683825.1 Planctomycetota bacterium | reverse complement strand
GGGGAATCAGGGCGCACAAGCGCTCCAGGAAACTCGTCGGCGTGAACACGATGTGCGTCGTGCCGTCCCGATAGGGATGGCGGAGCCGATAGGGGATCCGACCGCGCTCGTCGAGCGTCAGACGCTCGGTGGAGATCGGCGGGCGGGCGATGTAGCGGCAAAGATGCTCCAACTTCATGCTCCCGCCGCGCCCTACCCCTCGCGCGCGGCCCGTCGTTCGGCGTAGACTCCCCGCCACCGGAGACGCGCCGGATTCGGCGCGTGCCACTAGGAAGGAGGCCACGTGAGTTCGATCGAGATCCCCAAGCCTGAAGAGCTGATGGAATCCCTGCGCCCCCAAGCCGGTCTGCTGCTGGCGGTCGGGGCCGTCCAGGCCTTCCTGGGCACTGCCGCCATCGCCGCGCCACAGGTTGCCACCCCGCTGGGGGTGGAGTTCCTCGGAGCGTTGCTGCTGCTCGCAGCGGGGCTGCAGATCTGGCAGGGCGTGCGGCTGCACAGTTGGAAGGGCACCCCGCTCTTGTTGTTGGCCGCCGGTCTGGACTTGGCGCTGGGCGTACTCTTGCTCTGGAACCCGGGCCAGGGCGCCGTTGGCCTGACGCTGCTGCTGGCGGTCTTGCTGATCGGTCAGGGCGCCGCGCGCATCGTAATCGGCGTGCGCGGACGGCTGCCGCGTGGCACCGCCGGATTCGTGCTGTCGGGCGTCCTGGGCATGGTGCTGGGCGGAATGCTGTGGTGGCAGTGGCCGGACGACTCGGCCTGGGCCATCGGGCTGCTGCTCGGGGTCAATCTGCTGATGGGCGGACTCGCGCTGATCATGTTGGCGCTGGCCCTGCGCGGCCCGCGGAGCGGCGAACCCTCCCCCGTCTGAGGGGGTTCGCTAGTCGGTTTGTTTGTGGCTCAGCGCAGCGGTTTGCAACGCAGGGCCCGCAGGATCAGTTGTCCTCGACCAGCGACCCGGCCCTCCAGTCGTCGAAGTGAACCCCCCTCTCGGCTTTCCAACCGGGTGTTGGACCGAATCCGCCGCATACGAGGAGCGAGAGTTCGTCGCAAAGGCTCTCATTGAGCGAGGTCGAGAATCTCCGAGGCGCTGAGGGCACGGTTGTAGATGCGCAGCTCATCAACGGATGCGTTCAGCGCGTCTGTGAAGCCACCGAGCGGTCCGGTGGGGGCTCGTAGCGTGTAGGGCACACTGTCGGCGTAGATCCCGTCCGCGTAGAGATCGATCCCTTGGGCGGTACCCACGAATGTGAGGTGCATCCAGGCCTGGAGCGGGGCCACGACATCGAACGTTGCATCGACAACGCCCCAAAGGGTGACGCCTACCTTGTCGGTGTTCGGCCACTGGTCCAGCTTGAGGGCCCCGTCGGATGAGCGGATGAGCGCGGCGCTTCCCCCCGGGCTGGGCTCTCGGTTTACCCACAGGGCCACCGTCCACGGAGGATCGAAGTCCGAGAGCGAGGACACCGCGAGCTCTTCGTTTCCGTAGAACCGCAGGCCTCCTCCGCTATGACCGGGGACCCAACCGGTATCACCGATCAGCAACGCATCGTGCAAGCCCGCGGCGTCGATTGCGACAGCGCCTGCCCCCTCGTCCAGCGGCCAGTGAGCGAGCAGGCCTGCGGGACCGAGACCAAACTGCCACACGGGACCGGGCAGCGCTCCGGACGGGACGAGTGCGTCGACCCTCCAGTAGTAGGTGACCCCGCTCACGAGGCCCGATGGAATGTATTCCGTCGTGCTCTGGTTGCCGCGGTATTCCGGCGACACCGAGGTCGCCGCGGTCACCACAGCCGCGTCGGTTCCCAGGTAGACGTCGTAACTAGTCACCCCAAAGCCTCCCGACCAACGCAGAATTTCACCTGGGGTGTCCGCCAAACTGCCGCCGTCCACTGGACGGGGAGCGACGGCGGCGCCACCGAATTGGTGAAGGCCTTGGATCGCGCTGGCGTCGAGGGCCACGTTGTAGACACGCAGATCGTCGAGCGTGGCCGCCAGGGGTCCACCGCTGGCGCTGATAGGCCCCATCGGAGCAAGAATCGAGGTGGGTAGCGTGCCAACGGATTGGGCGTCCACGAAGAGGCTCGTGCCGTCCTCGGTGCCTACAAACGTCAGGAGTGTCCAGACGCCGAGAGGCGCCGAGACGCCGAAGTGCGAGTCGGCAACGCCGTAGTGCGTCACCCCGATTTGTCCGGTCCGAAACCATTGTTCGAGGCGCAAACTGCCGTTTGAGGACTCGATCAAGTGCGCGGACGATCCCGCGTTTGCGGAGCGACGCACCCAGGCGGAGACCGACCACGGGGGAGCAAAGGAAGGCGCGAAGGTGTCCAGCACCTGGCTGGATCCGTCGAACTCGAGCGCACCACCGATGACCCCCGTGACCCACTGTGTCGGGGCTTGTGCCACGGCATCGTGATCGAAACCGGAGCTGTCCCTGGCGAGTGTCCCACTCGTCTCATCAAAGCTCCAGTAGGCCTTGACGCCGGGGCTTGGGAAATCGAGGACGACGTCTGCCTCTGCGGTTGAACCCGAAGCGTCGACGATGGTGTACGAGAAGCTGTCCAGGCCGACGAACCTTTCTGCGGAGGGCGTGTAGGAGAGCTCATCTCGAGCGCCGGGGCCGGCCCCCATCGACAGACCGATCGTTGCGCCGCGTGCACTGATCGGCTCGAAGGTGGCGATCGTGGGCTTGTCGCAGTTTCCGTCGTGGTCGTTGGCGAGAACGTCGACCACCACGGGCACCCCGGGGTCGAGGTCCGATGCTTTCAATGCGAGCTCGTCCGTCGCTGCGTAGGGAGGAAGCGGATTCGGATAGATACCGATCTCATCAAGGCACGTCCGCGAGAGCTTGTGCGCGGTAATGGTGTCGCGCGTGCGCGGTCCGATGATCAGCCCGCCGCCATTGCAAAGGATGTTCTCGGTCCAAGGATCGAGGCAGTGGCCGGCGCCCCAGTTATGCCCGATTTCGTGCGCGACGATGAACTCGCTGTCATGGCTGAATCCGTACCCCAAACTTGTGCAGACCACACCCAAGAAGGCCACACCACCGATGCCAGGAGTAGAGCGCTCGGTCATCAAATGTGCGATGTCGCGAGGCACGGCCGCGAGGTTGTTGTTCCACTCGTCGACGAACTCGTCCAGTACGGCTCCCGTGTCCCCGTTTGCTGCGTAGTACGGTTGTTCGCGAATGATGATCTCGGTCAGGTCATAGGTGATTAGAGCGTCCCGGGCATAGATGTGGTCGATGACCGCCATCATCCACTCGATGCGATCGACGACCGCCGCGCTTGTTCCACCTAGGTGCTGGTAATACGCGTAGTCGGCATCGAACGCGATTTCGCAACGCATCACGCATCCAGCGGGCGCGGTAGGAGCCGGAACCTCGATGGTCGGGCCCGGTAGTGGGCCGTAGAGAAGCCGGCCGGCGCTGAGCTCGTTGGGGGGCGGACCTGCCCTGCGCCCGCCAGGGTTTGGACCCGAGCTGAGTCGGTTGGAGCTTGGGTCTATGCAGGTTTCGCATCGGAGCCTGGCCGAAGGGAATTCTTCCCCGATCCCCACGCCAAAGGACCGACCTTGCCCGGGAAACACGCGGGCCTCGAGGCTGCCGTCGTTCTTCTTGCGCACCAGTACGTGGCTGCCGGGGTCATCAGCCAGTCGTCCGCGAAACACGCGCGAGGGCTCGGGTTCGATCGTGACCAACCCTTCCCCTCTCCAGACTCGAAGCCGTAGGCGCGGCGAACGCACGGGCCGTGGGTCGAGTACCACCGGCCTAGGCGTGCCCGTTGAATCCAGAAGCTCCAGGTCATGTCGGCCGACGGTCCTCTGAGCCGAGCCGCACAAAACCCCGAAGAGACAGAGGAAGCTGGGGAAGAGCGTCGAGAACATACCGCCACCCTACGCCATCCAGCGCGGACTGAGTATAGACTGGTGACGACCCGCAGCAACGCGGCCCTCTACGGTCGCAAGGGCGTCGCGCGCATGGCGCAGGCCCTCGCGCCGGGTGGCGTCCTGATCGTGTGGTCCGCCTATGGCAGCGACGCCTTCGAGCACGCACTACGGCAGGCCGGACTCACGGTCGAGGCCCGCCGGGTCCATGCGCGAACGAAGGAGCGCAAGGGCTCCCGGCACACCCTCTTCATCGGACGGGCCGGTCGAGGCTAGGCCACCCCGGAAACGCTCACGGGTCGAGGCAAACACCTGGAGCAGCCTGTCGGACGAGGCGCCCCACCCCCCGTGATCGGGAGGGTCGTGGGCGGATGGGAGCCCCCCCGCGGGGCCCCCGAGCGTCGACGGGCCAGGTGTGCACGGCCCTCAGTTGTCCACGCGAGATTCGTACGACACGGCGAGACGAGATCGAGTACCCCTGATCATGGCAACCACCTGGAGACATCCCATGCTGTTGCGAGCCCGCCTCCTCGCCACCCCGGGCGTAGAGCGTGAGGGTCGCGCTCTCGGAGGGGTAGACCCCCCCCCACCTCGTCGAGGATCGTCAGCCTGCCGGCCAGCGCGTTCGTCGGCGCTTGCCCCTCCTCTTCCGTGGCGGCGGCCTCGGGCATCGACTCGGCCTCGATCGGCGCGCGAGCTGCCCCTTCCCCGCCCCCATCCAAGAGGGCCGACGTCACCGCCTCTCCCGCCTCCGCACCAGCCTCGCCCTTGATCGAGGGTGCCGCGGACGGAGCGTCCCGACGCCCCTCCCCACCTCCGAACAGGAGCCAGAGCATGAGGGTGAGCAGGCCGACGGCCAGTACCAGGCAGAGCGTGATCGTCTTCATCGTGGGGAGGCCCTCGGGGTCGGAGCCCCAGGGAGGCAACCCTCGCCCCAGGGGCCGCATGCGCGGGGTCCGAGAGTGTAGGTGTTCCAAATGGGTGTTTTTGCCGGGGCCCGCGGCCGTGGGGGGGTGCGGGCGCGGTGGCAGGAGGAAGGGGCCGTCCACCCCTTGGAGCCGGCATGCTGCGGGGAGCGCGACTCGGGTCGCTCCCCGCGCTTCTCCTCCGTGCACCCATGGGGTGCCGCAGGAGAGTCGGTCTACTTGCGGTCGAGGAGCTCCTACTCGCTCGTCGCCTTCTCTAGAGCAGCGAGTCCCCCGACGACGGGCAGCGTCAGCGAGGTTGCATCCAGGTCGACCGTGAGCTCGGTGCCGGGGGCGGGCCACAGCGTGAAGTCGTGGTCGCTCGAGAAGACCATCAGTCCGATGCGTGCACCGGCGGGGATGATCTGGTCGTCGGGTTGCAGGTCGAAGCTCAGGTCGTAGAAGTCGCCGGGCGCGAGGGGGGCGCTCTCGGTCAGGGAGGCGTGGTTCTGTGGGTCGGCCCAGCCGCGGGTGATGATGTTCGCATTCGGCTTGTCCCGCGGTGTCCAGGGCAAGGAGACGACCCAGACGGAGAGGTTCGCGGCCGGGCGGTTGCACGCGAGGCGAATGTCGAGGCGTGCTGTCCCCGAGATGTGGACGGGCGCGGTCAGCTCCGGCGTGGCGTACAAGAGCCTGTGCGGGGAGCCGTTCGCCGCCGCGAGCTTCGCGCCTGTAACGGAGGCGTCGTCGACGAGGGTCTCCTGTCCCTGACCGGGGGTGGCCTCTGCGGAGAGCGTGCCGGCCTCGGCGCCGCCCGCGCCGAGGTGCAGCCGCACGTGTTCGGCCTGAGGGTTGGGATACTCCGCATAGGGGGTCGGCTTCGAGCGCCGGTCGCCCTCGCGCACGATCCAGGCGCGCGGGTCGTCCTCCACGCCGTTCTCCACGCCGTACAGGTAGCGGGTGAACCAACGATTCATCAGCTCGAGAGGCGGCGGGCCACCGTGCCCACCCTGGTGCAGGAAGAGCTGGCAAGGCACGCCCTTGGCCTTGATCGCCTCATAGATACGGACGCTGTGCGCGGGCATCACGTTCCAGTCGTTCAGGCCGTGGGCCATGAGGGTGGCCGCCTTCAGCGGGCCCAGCTGGTTCGCGTAGTCGCGGCCGGCCCAGAACTCGTTGTAGTCGCCGCTCACCCGGTCGAAGCCCTCGGCCATCTCCTTGTCGCGAACCTCACAGTCGCAGTACTCCCGCCGCTCGGCGTTGCCGCTGTTGATGAAGTCGTACAGGACGTCGATGTCCTCGCCCATGTATCCGCCCGGGTGCCGGATGAGGCCGTTCGAGCGGTAGTAGTGGTAGTACGAGGTGTTCGCGGCGACCGGGATGACCGCCTCGAGTCCGTCGACGCCCGTCGTCGCCGCCGCCAGTGGGAGCGTGCCGTTGTAGGACGTGCCGGTCATGCCCACCTTGCCCGTCGACCAGTCGGCCTTCACCTCTTCGTCGCCGTCCGGTGTCGTGTATCCCATTGCGCGCCCGTTGAGCCAGTCGATCACGGCCTTCGGCGCGAGGGCCTCGTTGCTGCCTCCCACCGTGGGGCAGCCCTGCGACTGACCCGTCCCCGGGGACTCGGAGTGCACGACGGCGAAGCCTCGCGGGACCCACGTCTTGACCAGCGAGCGGGAGATGCTCGATTTGTCGTCGCGGTAGCCGATAGGCGGCATGGGGTTGCGCTCGGCCGGATCGGTGCCGAGCTCCTGGCGCGGGTCCCAGAAGTACTTCGAGTCCGTCGTACCCGTACCCGCGTAATAGGGGCTCGTCTCGTAGACCACCGGCACCTTCAGTCCTTGGGTGTCCGTCTGTGCCTGCCGCGTGACGTCGACGTGTACTCGGTCGGGCCGGCCGTCTCCATCGGAGTCGAACTCGGTCTCGATCCAGAGGCGCTGACGAATCCACTGGTCGGAGTCGCGGAAGGCCTCGACGACCTGAGCCTGACCGTCCTCGAAGACCGGTTCGGCCGAGTCCTGCGCGAGGGCGTTGCCCGCGCCGAGCGTCGTTGCGATCGACGCAGCGAGCGAAATCGTCGACTTGATCATCCTGGGATACTTTGTCTGGAGCATGTTAGGTGGGGGGCGATGGGCGGGCACGGAGCCGTCGGTCCGGTGGCCGGCTCAGGATATCGGAAGGGGCTCGGCGGTTCCGCTGCCCACCGATCTCTGAGTATAGGTGTTCCAAAGGGGTGTTTTTGCCGGGCTCAGACATCGAGGTTCTTGGTCTCATGAGAGGCGTTGGTGCATGGTTCAGGAATGAGCCCACAGGTTCCCCATCCCTACAATCTCAGGGCCTGATCGCCTCCGAACCTGGCCGACCCAGCTCCAACATTCCGAGCTGTGTAATTCGGATGGACTCGCAACTTCATGCGGAGATCGTCACCCACCTCCTACCGAACAGGCCAGCTCCTCGGGCAGTGCTCGTCCCGAGCGTAGGATCGATGCACCAACGCCGAAGCTCTCGCCCAGTTGGAGTCCCTCTGCCTGACCACCCCCGCTACCGCCTCCGCAGCCAACGGAGGCTCACTCATGAACCGAATCTCCAGAATCCTCGGGACGCCCACGAACAGGAGCGCGGCCCGCCTCGGAAACCGCTCCTTCTTCTCGGGCTCCCTCGCCCTGCTCCTCGTCGCGGCCGGACTCACCTCTCCGGGAGCCGGGTGCGTCAACAACTCCGCAGCCGACACGATCACCGGTGACTCCAAGACCATCACTCGGGAGCAATACGCACGCCGTGTAGAAGCGGTCGAGAAGATGGTTGCCGATGGAGAGGTGAGTCGGGAAGACGCCGACCGCAGGCTCGGCAGGATGCGCCTCATGATCGTCGCCGGTAGGGGCGAGGGTGGTGAGGTCCATTGGGATGGCTTCAAGAGGCGCATCGAAGGGGCCGTCGCAGCCGGCGACCTGAGCGATGAAGCCCTGGAAGGGATCAAGAAGCGCATCGAAGGGGCCGTCGAAGCCGGCGCGATAACCCGCGAGGAAGCGGCCGCCCTCTACGAGAAGCTCGAGAAGTCCGAATAAGAGCGCTGGCGCGAGCTCTCTCGCCCCCGTCTGGGACTGGCCCGTCAGGCGTCCGACTTCGTCTTTCCGCTACGAACAAGCTCATGATGAGCCGCCGAGGATGGCGCCATCCCGGGCCTTGTTGCACGGTTCAAGATGTAGCCGGAACTCCTACACCAATCCCGCTTTCACCTCCGAAGCGCCTTCGATACAGGCCGACCGAGTTCGAACATCCTGTGCGGCACGTTGCAGGCGAGCAACGCCTACTTCGAGAGCCAGACCAGGAATCGCCCCTCCAGGGAGTCGCTCTCGAAGAGTTCCTCGGGTGCGCCAACCGAGAGGGCTGTGCCGTAGGTCTCTTCGAACAACTGCGCCAGGTCGCGGCGTTCCCGGGGGTCGGTGGAGGCTCTCAGGAGCTCGGAAAAGAGCCTTCCGCTCTCTCCTCGCTTGCCACCCGCCTCGGTGCGCAGCCAGTGGAGGAACCCGGCCCGATAGGCGCGCAAGAGCTCGGCGTAGTCGCCGAAGAACTTCGCCGGGGGAGGGGCCAGGGCCTGGGGGCCGAGGAAGGGGGCCTGGATCACGAACTTGCCGGATTGGTCGTCGGTGATGAGGCGAAAACGCGACAGCTTGTCGGTCCTGGAACGGGCGCGTTTTCCGCCGCCCTTTTGCGCCCTCTTCAACTCGCTCTTGAAGTGGTTCTTGCCCTTGTCGCTGCGCCAGCGGCTGTCCGCACTGACCGGCGGGAGGAACCCGCCGCTCGAGTTCGCACCCGGGACGAAGACCGAACGCGCCAGGGTGGAGCGGCTTCTCAAATCGCCGTCGGAGCGCGTGTCGACCTCCCCGTAGAGTTCGATCACGAGCTCGTTCGCGAGTCCCCCCGCCAGCAAGGGTTCGATCTTGCCGCGCGAGACGCTCTCCATCAGCGAGCGCACCCCCAGCTGGACGACGTGTTCGAAGAGGGCGTTCTTGTTGCGCCCGTCCATGGCGATGGCGTCCGTGTAGTCGTTCTCGGCCTTCGGACCCGCGTACTGCATGCCGACGACGCGCGTTCCGTCGAAGTCGAACATGGTCCAGTTCTCCAGGCCCGACACCCAGAAAAACTCGCGCAGCTGCGGGCGCAACAGGCCGACCGTACAGGCGAACTCGACCAGGTCCCGGCGGGTCGGCTGGAAGATGATGCGTGCCCGCCGCAGCTCGACCTTGCGTTGCAGCGGCCCGCCCCGCACCAGGTAGGCGTTGAAGGCTCGCAGCGCTTCGACCACGGAGGGCTTGGGTTGCAGGACGTCCATCAGGTCCTTGCCGCGCAGGGCCTGCAGATCGGCGAAGTGTCGCGGCTTGAGGCCCTTCAGCCACTGCTTGAGCTCCTTCACGTGGGCCTTCGTATTCCGCGCGATCTCCCGCGTGGAAGCGGCGGAAGCGGGACCCGCAAGCCAGCGCAGAAACTCGGTTTGAGCCTCCAGGAGCGCCTCCAGGGAGCCCGCGATCCTCCGGCACCAGCGCGGATCGGCGAGGGCCTCCGGCGGCATCCGCAGATCGAGGGCGCCCCACTCGAGCCGGGTGAGACGTCGCTTCAGGACCTCTTCGAGGCCGACCCCGAGCGCCTCCGCGGCATCGTATTCCTGGCGGTCGAGCCAGCGCCGGGCCAGCTGGCCGAAGAGCAAGTCCTTCGCGCCCGTGGAGCGGGACGCGACGCGAGCGGATCCGTGAAGCGAGTTCTGGCCCGCCGCAGCCGGGACGCAAAGGAGCAACAAAACGACGAACCCTGCCAACTTCGCCATGGGGATCTGCCTCTCGTGGTCTTCTTTTCTCGGGGGGATCGAACAACGCGGCCCGATGCGAGTCGTACGCGACCGACCTTTCCTGCCGGGAAGGCCCTGCTCGCCTTCCCGATCGATCGCGTCCTGCCGACTCGCTCCTGCCGTTGACTGTGCCGGGCGTTCCCTCTCGGGACACCCGTCTTCACCTACAGGGGGATTTACGCCGTTTGGCTCGCTTTGTTTCCTTTAGTTTTTTAGACGTTTGAAAGTTTCGTGCGTTGACCACCGAACGGGGAAAACACGAAAAGTGTTCGCAAAGTGTCGGTCCTCGTTATCGGCTTTCCTGAGGACCGTTCCTGAGACCACTTGAACGGGGCCACCCTCCGCCCATGATCCCCGCCCGTCGAGCCCGGCTTCTGATCGCCGCGGCCGCCCTGCTCTTCTCGACGGGCGGCGCCGCGATCAAGGCGAGCGACCTCTCTTTCCCGGCCCTGGCGAGCCTGCGTTCGCTCGTGGCGGCACTGGTCTTGTTCGCGTGCGTTCCCGCCGCCCGCAGGCGCCCCTCCGCGACCACCGTCTGGACCGCCCTGGCCTATGCGGCGACGATGATCCTGTACGTCGCTGCGACGCGCCTGACGACCGCCGCCAGCGTGGGATTCCTGCAGGGCACCGCACCCCTGTATCTGCTCTTTCTCGCCCCCCTTCTCCTGGGGGAGCGCTGGAGGGTGCGCGAGCTGCGCTTCCTGCTGATCCTCTGCGGGGCGCTGGCGGTGTTCCTTCTGGCCCCCGACCGGCCCCAGGAGAGCGCGCCCGATCCGATCCTCGGAAACTACCTCGCCCTCGGGACCGGCTTCGCCTGGGGCGTGACCCTGTGCGGGCTACGGGCCCTCGGTCGAGGGGGGCACGAGGCCCTGGCCGCGATCGCCCTCGGCAACCTGTTCGCCTTCCTCGCCGCCCTGCCCTTCGCCTGGCCCCTGCCCGCCCTTTCGGAGACCGATCTGGCCGTGGTTCTGTGGCTGGGAGTCTTTCAGATCGCCCTCGCCTACCTCTGTGCCACCCGCGGTCTGCGCCACGTGCCCGCGCTTCAGGCCGCCTTGCTCTTCTTCCTCGAGGTGGCCTTCAATCCGATCTGGACCTTCGTCTTCCACGGCGAGCGCTTCGGCGTCTGGACCCTCTTCGCGGGAGCCCTCTTGATCCTGACGGGCCTGTGGTTCGCCTGGGTCCAGGAGCGAGGCGATCAGGGCGAATCCTCTCCACCCGTGTAGCCCAGATCCCGCAGGTGCTTCTCGGTGACGGCGTCGAAGAGCGTCTCCTCGCGCGGGCGGGGAGGGTAGCTCTCGCGAAAGCCCTTCAAGAGCGCCTCCAGCTCGACGGGCCCCCGTTCCAGGGGGCGGCCCTCGAGCGCATCGACGCTCGGGTCGTAGACCTCGTCGGCCCCGGGCTTGCGGATCCACTTCCAGTGCGCCTGGCGCAAGGCGAAGAGTTCCGTGCCGTGGCCGGACTCCTCGGCGAAGGCCGTCGGAGGAAAACTCGCGCGCCCCTCGAGCGCCTGGAGGAGCGATCGGCCGGCGATTCCTTCCAGCGGTTCGAGGCCGAGCAGGTCCAGGAGCGTGGGCGTGAGATCCAGCGTCCGGACCTGATCCGGGACGCGCAGCCCGGCGGGCAAACCGGGAGCCCGCAGGATCCAGGGGACGCGTAGCAGATCGTCGTGCAGGCGACCTCCGTGATGAACGCGGGCGTGGGCGGCATCGAACCCCTCACCGTGATCCGAAGTGAGGACCACGATCAGGTCGCGTTCGTCGCAAAGCCCGCCCACGTAGGCCAACAACTCACCCAGTGTCCGCTCCACGTCCGCCAGGCGCTCGTCGTAGATCTCGCGGAACCAGTCGAGCTCGTCGGGGCTGGCGTGGCGTAGCTCCTCGGGATGGACCGAGAAGCGTCTGGCGAAGCGCGGCGGCGCCTCCCGTCGTTTCCGCACCGCGTCGTCGGTGCGCGGGTCGAAGAGGTAGTAGTCGTGAACCTGGTAGGTGTGCACGAACAGGAAGAAGGGGCGATCCGGGGCGGGGCTCCAGGCCCGCAACGCTTCCAGGGCTCCTCCAAGACCGCGGTACTCCTCGACCAGGCGCACGAGCGGAAAGAGGGGCAGGAAACGGTTCTTGGCCAGGCGCCACAGGAGCGGCACGTGGGTTCGAAATGCGGGAAAGGCCCGCTCGACGTCGGGGTCGAAGTGCTCGAAGCCTTGATCCAGCCGGTGCGTCGTCCCGACGAAGGCTCCGCCCGTGAAGGCGCTCGTCGAGTAGCCGGCCTCGAGCAGGCGTTCGGCCAGGGTCGTGACCTCCGCCGGGAGCGGGTTGCGCGCGGAGACCGCCCCGTGCTGGGAGGGATAGAGTCCCGTCATGAGCGAGCCCATCGCCGGCAGGGTCCAGGGAGCCGGGCTGACCGCCTGCTCGAAGAAGACGCCCTCGCGCGCCAGGGCGCCGAAGGCTCCCGCTCCCTCGGCCGTGACCCGGTCGGCGCGCAGCGTGTCGATCACGATCAGGAGAACGTTGGGGGCGTCCGCTGCGGCTCCGGGGCCCCGGGGCGCGGACGGCGCCTCGCGTGCATGGGGGCCTCCTTCCAGCGCAACCGGCAGGGCCAGGGCGGCGCACGCGAGGGCTGCCAGCAACCCGATGCCGTGGCCCTTCCTCTCTTTCAGCGTTGCGAACCACAGAACGGACACGGGCAGGAGCGAGATGACGATCAGCGAAGGAAGGTCCGGCGCGAGCACGTTCCAGAGGAGCGTTCCCCCGGGTACGAGGGCCATGGCCAGGAGGCCAAAGGAGTAGAGGCCGTGGGATCTCTGGCCGAGAATCGTCGCGAACCGGAGGATGGCAAGTGCGGTCGCGCAGAGGACCACGGCGACTCCGAGCAGCGCCGGCTTTGAAAGGGACAGGTCCTTGGAGCCCAGCGAGAGCCCGTTGAGCACCACGCCCAGCGACACGATCAACCCCAGCGCGAGCCCGTTTCTGCGCAGGGCTCTTGCGACTCCCCCGGCGCATAACCCCGCGAGTGCGAAGAAGCCCAGCGAGGCCGCGGTGAGCGCGATGGGCGTGCGCCACGGCCCGCTCGCGAGTCCGTCCAGGATCGCCAGTCCGCAGCCCGCGAAGAGTCCCTCGAAAAGCGGGCTGCGCTCCGGATGCCTCGATTCGCCCTGCATGCGCCACGAGCCTACCGAACCCATCGCCCGAGGTCTTGAGGCCTTCCCCCGGCCCCCCTCCGCGACCGGGCCGGGGGGGAACGAACCGGGCCGGGGCGGCGTCGACCCCTTCCGCGGAGCTTCCGACGGGCTCCACCGGCCCTCGAGACCGCACGGGGCGCTTTCTTTTTCGTCGCGCCCTTCAGTGGGGCCTCACCGCGGTTCGAATGCGATCCTGGAGTTTCGCCTCGCCCTCGGCGCGTAACGAGGGGTGCGGTTATCCTGGGCGAATCCGCGAGATTTTCCCGAAGCCCACCATGCAGTTCCTTTCCAAGACGCTTCTGGTCCTCGTCGTGCTCTTCGCTGCGATCGAGGCCCGTCAGGGTGTTTCCAGCCCCCAGGTTGGCGAGAAAGCGCACACCCCCGAAGCCGTGACCGCGGTCGTAGAGGGGCGGTTTCTCCTGCCCTCGGGGGAGCCGGCGGCGGGGGTTTTCCTGCGCCTGGGCCTCATTCCAAAGAGCTTCATCGCGGGTGTGCCCGGGGGGCGGGCCCTCGAGGTGGAGACCCGCAGTCTGGAGGACGGCCGGGTGAGCTTGCAGTTCGTCCCGAAGGAGGGCTGGCGCTACGAGCTGGAAGCCGGACTCGCGGGGCACGCATCCGAGTCCTGGCGCTGGTCTTCGGCCCGCGCGGGGGCGACCTTCGACCTGGGCGAGGTGGTCTTGCTGCGTTCCGGTGCGATCGAGGGGGAAGTTGTCGATCGCGAGGGGCGACCGATCACGGCGCACTGGCAGGTTCTCGTGCTCCCGCAGCGCCCGACGGTGCCGCAGAACTCGAAGACCCTGCGCGCCATCACCCCCCAGGTTCGCCACGAAGCACAGGGGGACGGGGGCAAGTTCCGTCTTGAGGGGCTGGGTGAAGGGCCGTGCCGGGTCCGCTTGCATTTCGACGCCGCGGGGTGGTTCGACATGCCGGATACGAAGGTGGTGGCCGGCGAGGTGACGGCGATCCAGCTGAGATACGAGGGGCCCGATCTCCGGAGGCGGATTCACATCCAGCTCGCGACGCGTCCCCTGAGTTCCGCCTGGCCCGATCTAGGGCGGGTTCTGCTCCGCGACGGTGAGGGAGGCTGGTGGCGCCCGTTCGTCAGCGACAAGGTCCATCGCGGCCTGGACTTCGAGGGCCTGGAACCGGGCTACTACCGCCTCGAAATCGACGATCCCCGTTTCGAGCACATCCGCGTCGAAGACCTGCAGCCCGGCAACGGCGTGACGCGCGTCTATCTCAAGGGCAGTTGCGCCTTGCGCCTGGTCGTTTTCGATGCGGAAACGCAGGATCCGTTCGATCGTTTCGACGTGCGCCTGCGGATCGAGCGTTCGTTGTTTCCACCTCTCGACGATCCCTGGCGCTCGGTCTTCGGTTCCGGCAACGTCTCCCGTCCCGCGAGTGTCCGTCTGCATTCCGCCTCACAGTCCCCCCTGGCGCGCGGTTACCTGTCCGGACTCGTCCCGGGGGACTGCACACTGCTCGTCTCGGCGCCGGGCTTCGCGACGCGCTACTTCCCCCTGGACCTGGAGGCCGGCGAGTTTCGCATTCTCGAGGTTCCTCTGACCCAGGGTGGGGAGGTCTCCGGCGAAGTGGTCGACGTTCGAGGTCGGCCCGCCCTCTCCGGCACCACCGTGGCCCTCTTCGTTCCCGGTGAGCAGGAGCTCTTGCCCCTCGACATCTTCTTCGGGGATGAGTTGCCCCCGCCCAACATGCTGGGACGTGGCTACGAGCGTGCGCAGACCCGCACCGGTACACGCGGCTCCTTTCTCATGGTGAGCGTGACGCCCGGGACGTATCTCCTGCGGGCGCAATCCCCGGATCGGCGCACGGGAATCGTTCGAGAGGTCGAGGTGATCGAGGGGCGAACGACCCGGCTGCGTTGCCTCATCGAGTCGCGGTGAGCCGCGGGGTGGGGGGCTCGCAGTGCCCGCCACCCCGCGGCTCACTGCGGCTGAAACCAACCCAACGTGTCCGTGTGTTCGAGCAAGCGTCGGGCGAGGATCGCGTGGCCCCGCGCGTCGGGGTGTACCGGGTCCTTTGGATCGATGCGGAGTTCTTCCAGCCCCGTCGCGCGGAATTCGTCGCGGACCGCCAGAACCGTGATGCCGCGCGCTTCGGCGAGGTGGCGCACGATGCGATCGGCGTGCTGGAAGGCCGGTTCCTCGTCCAGGTAGGGGATGAACAAGAGCACGCTTTCAAAGCCGTGTTCCTCGGACAGCGCGGCGAGCTGATCCAGGGCGAAGCAAAAGCGTCCGACGCGTGGGGCGGATGCGAACCAGCGGGGAGGGATGCGGCGTGCGAGGGGCGCGGTGTCGGGAGGGTTCTGATTCGCAATGCGGAGGTCCGCGCGCAGGGCAGCCATGAGCTCACGCAGCTCGAGATCGCCCTCGATGTCGGCGATCTGATCCGCGAAGGCTCTCCCATAGAATTCGTCCGAACTCCAATCGGAACTTTCGTGCCGGCGCTTGCGTTCGCCCAGAAAAGCGCGCATCCCCTGCGCGATTCGGGAGAGATACAGCGGGTTCTCGCGATCCTCTTCCGCCCACGAATGATCCATCGTGACCGAGACGATACCGAGGTCGTTCACGCAGAAACCGAGCACGACCAGGTCGGGATCGAAGCCGAGCCCCGTGCGCTCGAGCATCGCGACCTCCTGTACCGTGTCGTATCCGCCGACGCCGAGGTTGAGCACGTCGACGGGTACGCGGGTGCCGCGCTCTCTCAGCTCGGTTTCCAGTAACTCGGGGTAGGTCTCCTGCGGCTCGAGATGGTTGCCGAAGGGGATGGAATCGCCGATGACGCAGATGCGCCGGCGCTCGCCCTTCTCCTTTGAATAGTCGGAGTCGCGGAATCCGTGGGAGTTGATCTCGACATGGGTGCCCCAGCCCGCACCCTCCGTGGAGGGGGTCAGTTCATAACCGAGGAGCGGGTCCTGTGAGGGGCGTAGAACCCGACCCTTGCCGCCCAGGGCGGCCTCGAGCGGTGCATAACCCGCGATTCGAAGCCCGATTTCCACGGACAGGAAGGCGAGGAGCGCGGAGGAAAGGGCCGCCAGGAGCTTCTTCTTGCGGTGAGGGGGAGACATCGGAGTGAAGATCGGCCGTAACGTCGGATCCCTGAACGATCTTCACCCCCTTTGCGGTTTCGAGCAACCTCGACTAACTTGGGGGGTGTGGAAGTGGAAAGGGTGGTTCCGTCGAGTCCGTTTGCAGCGGGCCCATCGATCGTTTACTTCATCGCCCATCCCGACGTGGAGATCAATCCCCGGGTTCCCGGGCCCGAGTGGGGGCTTTCGGAAAGCGGCGAGCGGCGCATGCGTTCGTTTCGCCGACCCTGGATGGCGCGCCTGGGCGCCGTCTATTCCAGCACGGAGAAGAAGGCGCGCTTGAGCGCCATGATCCTCGCCGAGAACGCCGGCTTTTCGCGCAAGGCGGTGCGGGGGTGCTCGGAGCTGGGCGGGAATGACCGCACCGCCACGGGCTACCTACCGCCGGATGAGTTCGAGATGACGGCCCATCTCTTCTTCAAACACCCCAAGGAAGAGATACGCGGCTGGGAGAGCGCTTCCAATGCGCAACGAAGAATCGTCGCTGCGGTCGATCAACTCCTACGACGCAGGGTCGTGGGAGATGTCGCCGTGTGTTCCCACGGAGCGGTAGGCGCGCTCTTGCTCTGCCACCTGAAAGGCGTGCGCATCGATCAGGCCATGGATCAGCCGGACAGAACCGAAGGCAACTACTTCGCTTTCGATTCGAACTCGAGGACGCTCCTTCACGGGTGGCAGGCGTTCGAGTATTGAGCTGGACAGGTGCGTACCGGGACGTCACGGAAACGGACACCTCCACCCCGGGGAGGACGACGAGTCGAGCGGGTGCGTTCGACAGGGGGGAGGGGTAGCGCTTGCCGGTCCCCCTTGCGGAGGCTCAGTCCTCGGATCGGCCCTCGAAGCAGTAGAGCGCTTGCTGTGAGCGGATGAAGACCTGGCCGCCGGCGATGGCGGGCGTCGACCAGACCTCCTCGTCGATCCGGTGGGTCGACAGGAGCTCCCACTCCGCGTCCGCGCGGATCACGGAGAGTTGCCCGGACTTGCTGGCCAAAACGATCCGGCCGCCGGCCGAGACCGGTGAGGCAAAATAGGATTCGGGCTCGGCGACCCGGCCTTGCTTGATCTCTTCGCCGGATTCAGGGTCGATCGACGTGAAGATTCCGCCCTCGGCAATGAGAAATATCGTGTCGTTGCAGAAGACGGGCGAGGGGATGTCGGGCAAGGATCGGCGGTCGGTGAACTTCCAGTCGACGTGCGAAGTGCCGACGTCGCCCTCACCGCCGAGGTCGATGGCGAAGAGACCCCCTGTCGCGCGCCCGCAGGCGACTGCGTACTCCCAGTCCTCGGCACCGAATGCGTTGTCGTCATCGAGATCGAAGATGAACCAGGCCATCTGCAGGAACTCGTGTTCCCATTCATTCCTGTTGATCAGGCCGTCGCCGTTTTCGTCGCGCTCGGCCAGGATGTCTTCGAAGCTGCCTGCGAACTTCGGCAGGCCGATCGCGGATGGGGCCTGCATGAAGGCATTGATGTAGCAGCGATCACCGTGGATCACGGGGACCGACTTGGTTTGCCAGGCGGAACCGTCGACCCACCACAATTTTTCGCCGGTCTCGACGGCGTAGGAGGCGATCTGGAAGGAGCCCGATACGATCAACTGCGCGGGCTTGCCTTCGGGAGCGTAGACAGTGGGTGTGGCATAACTGTGCGTGACCCCCGGGCGTTCCACCTTCCAGCGCTCTTTGCCCGTCCTGCGATCGTAGGCGACGAGATAGGCGGAACGGTCTTGATCGACCTGCAGCATGACCATCTCGCCGTGCACCACGGGGGAGGTCGACATGCCGTGGGGGATGTTGAAAGGGCCGGTCTCGTTTTCCCACAGCTTGTTGCCTTCGAGGTCGTAGGCGACGATTCCAAAGCTGTGGAAGACGGAGTAGACGCCCACGCCGTCCGTGGCCGGTGAGGGGGCGGCGGGCGAGTTGGCTCCGGGTCGCTTCCCGTCGAAGCCGACTTCTTGACGCCAGATCTCGGTGCCATCGAATCGATCCATGCAGATCGTCAACAGACTCGTTCCCTCCGCGCCCGTGATGAAGAGGCGGTCCCCCGCGATGGTCGGCGAGGAATAACCCGCGGGTACCTCGATGCGCCACATCAGATTGCCCTCGGGATCGAGGGCGTCGGGGATGGAGCTCGCGGCGACGCCCGTTCCGTTGTTTCCACGGAACCCGCCCCACTCCGGAGCATCGTCTTCGGCGGCGGCGGTCAAGGAAAGAGCGAGAAGAAGGGAGAGGGCGCCAACGTACATGAACCAGGCATACCAAAGCCGCTCCGAAGGCACCCCGAAAAGCGCTCTTTGCCCGGGCAAGACAACCTATTTCGAACCTAGCCGGGGCGTTTCAGCACATGGCGCAGCGCGCTTTCTAGGGACCCGTGCTCGAAGCGGAAGCCGGACCCCTCCAGCCGCGCCGGCCGAACGCGGGCGGAGGCCAGAAGCAGCTCCTTTGCCATCTCGCCCAGTGCGAGCTTCACTGCAAAGGCAGGGAGCGCCAGGAAGGCCGGCCGCGCCAGGACCCGGCCCAGGGTTCGAGCGAAGTCCTTGAAACGCTCCGGAGCCGGTGCGACCGCGTTGACCGGTCCCTCGAGTCGCTCCTCTTCCAGAGCGAACGCAAGCACGCGGACGAGGTCGTCGAGTGAGATCCAGCTCATCCAGTTCCGCCCGGCACCTATCGGACCGCCCAGTCCCAGCTTGAAGGGCAACAGCATGGGCGCGAGGGCTCCGCCCGCCGGTGAAAGGACGACGCCTACGCGGGGGGTTACAACGCGGATGCCCGCATCACGCGCGGCGTCGGTCGCGTTCTCCCATGCCCTGCAAACGTCCGGAAGGAAGCCGCGGCCCGGGGCCGACGACTCCTCGAGCACCTCCTCGCCCCGATCTCCGTAGTAGCCGATGGCCGACGCTGAAACAAGGACGCGCGGGCCCCGCTCGGCGGTCGCCAGCGCCCGTGCCAGGAGATTCGTTCCGCCGATGCGACTGTCTTCGATGCGTCTTTTTCTGGCCGCCGTCCAGCGACCGGCAGCGATGTTTTCTCCGGCGAGATGACAGACGCCATCAAGGCCCTCCAGTCGCCCGGCGTCCACACGCCCCTGATCCGGATGCCATTCGATCTCGTCGTCCGAGCCGGGCTCGCGCCGCACCAGGCGCAGGACTTCGTGGCCCTTTTCCCCCAGATGCTGGCAAAGGGCACCACCGATCAGTCCGCTCGCTCCAGAAACGATGATCTTCATGGCGCCACCCGTCAGCCAGTCATACGTCATCGTCGTTTCGCTTTCCACAGCGAGAGCGGGCATACTCCCGGCCGCATGCAGCGCCACACCCTCTGCATCCCCAAGACCGCCCGCTTCTTCACCGAAGGCCGGCTCACCCCCGAGGTGAAGGAGGTGTGGTTTTGCTTCCACGGCTATGCCCAGGTGGCGGACTCCTTTCTGGAAGAGTTTCGCACGATCCGATCGCCCGCGAGGCTCTTCGTCGCCCCCGAGGGTCTGTCGCGCTTCTACCGCCGTGGAGGCAGTGGCCCCATCGGGGCGTCCTGGATGACCAGCATCGACCGTACCGACGAGATCGATGACTACGTGCGTTTCGTCGACGCGGTGCACGACGGGTTGCTCCGGTCCTTGAAGCCCGAGGTCGGCGTGCACGCGCTGGGGTTCTCACAGGGAGCGGCGACGGCAGCCCGCTGGGCACTCCTGGGCCACGCTCGCGTGCATCGGCTGACACTCTGGGGTGAAGGGTTGCCTCCCGACCTGGACTTGCTGAGCCTGCGAGCGAAGCTCGGGGGGTTGGAATTGAGCCTCGTCCGTGGGACCCGGGATCCCATCTCCGGCGCCGAGCGCAGGCGTGCGGAAGAGGGGCGCTTACGGGCGAGCGGAGTTCCGTACCGCTGCGTGGAGTTCGAGGGGGGGCACGAGCTGGACGAGGGCGTGCTGGGAGAGCTGGCAGGCTGCTAGGGCAGGAAGCCCTTCTTGTTCTTCAGCTTCCGGGGCAGGTACTCCTCGATCACGAAGTTCAGGCCCCACTTCGCCAGGGCCTGCTGTTCGGCTCGCACGCCCATCTTCAAGAGCTGGTTCAAGCCCTTCATCCAGGGACTGTGCGCCTTGAAGAAGGGATCGTTCTTCAAGGCGTCCTTCGCGCGCTTGACATCGACCGGTTGCAGCTCGTGCGTCGCATCCTCCAGCTTGAAATCCACGATGTCCTGGGGCGTCACACCCAGGTACTGCGCTTGCGGTACACAGAAGAACCGATTGATGTGCGCCGCGTTGCCCGAACCCACCTTCAGGGTCCGATAGATGTTGGCGATCCCGTAGGGGTCACAATCCACGAAGGCATACACGGGGATTTTCTTTGAATCCGCCAGTAAACGCACAAACCGTCGGGTCGCTCGCGTGGGCACGCCGCCCATCTCGATCAGGATGCACTTGGCGTTCTTCCAGTACTTGTGGTTGTTCAGGCGCTGGAACATACCGCCGGTTTCGATCACGAGCACAAACTTGGCATCCGTCTCGAAGCGCAGGTGTTCCACTGAATGGGGGATCGAGTAGGACCCCGTGCCGAACCCCGTGCAGTCGATTCTCACATCTTTACCCGTGTCCGAATCGCGATCGATGACGAGCAGATTTCCGGCCACGGAACCACCGTGTTCTTCCGGAAAAAACCTCAGCTGCTCACGCGACAACCCATCCAGGCTGGCCAGGGCCTCGATGTCGTCCATCACCGCATCGGATTCCGGCTGGTCCTTGAACTTGCACTCCGCCCAGTTCTTGGAGACGTAGTAAGCCTCCCGTTTCGTCGCAAAGTCGTTGTTTTCGATCATCTCCTTCGAGATCGACATCAGGCGTAACGTCTGGGCGAAGTTCTTGACCGTGTTGACGGACAGGGCGCGCGTCTTCGTTCCACGACCCAGCTGAAAGTAGCCCACCTTGCGGTCGTAGCGCACGTTCGCCAGCGATCGCACCGGGAAGCGTAGTTCGGGCATGATGCGCCCGTCGATCTTCTTGCGGACGCGTTCGGCCGTCTGGGTGATCAGGCCGATGGTCTTTGTGTCGAGCTTCGTCAGGGCCCCCTTGCGGCGCTTCGTGGTGACCTTGGCGGGGGGCTTGACGGCCTTCTTCTTCTTCGCCTTCTTTGCCATTTTGGTTCGAAATCAGAACTTGCGTGAGCGGTGGAGAACGTCTTCGAGCGTTTCGACCGTTTTGTCCCGCTGCGGATTCGTGAGATCCAGAATCTCTTGCAGCGCGATCCCGATGTGCGGGATGTATTTTTCGATGTAGTTGCGCTTTTCGAATTCGCGCTGCAAGCGCTTGCCCTTGCGGATGTACGTGCCCAGCTTGCGGCCGCAGTCCTGGAGACCGAGCTTCAGCTCCTTGAAGATCTCGGGATAGCTCGCGATGGCTTCCTTGGACTCGGAGGTGAAGGGCACCCAGACGCTCGCTATGTGGACCAGGATGGCCATCGGGGCGACGGGCAGAGCTCCGCGGGGCTGGGTCAGGCCGTAGGAGCGCCAGTTCGTCTGGATCACGGCCTTGGTGATCGCGCAGGCGGACTGCTGATAGAGCAGCGGCACGCGATTGGCGAAGCGCAACACCCGAATGGGTTCATCCGCATCGGCGACGAGGTCTTCGTGGGCCGTCTTGGGATCCGGCTTCTTCTTCCTCTTGGCGATGCGGCCCGCATCCGTGAGCTCCAGTCCGACACCCCCGGGCTTGCCGTAGGCGATGCCGACCTCGATCTGGAAGGGATTGCCGCGATAGACCGCCGCGGGCCGCGTCGAGGACACGTAGAAGTCCGCCGTGATCTCCTTTTTGAGCCCGGCGACGATCAGGTCCTCGCCGATCGGAGCGATGCACTCGGTCGACGGCGAGGAGATCTTCGTCTCGTTGATCGCCTTGTGCAGGGCGCTGGCCTCCTCGCGTGCGATTCGGCTCGGGTAGGACTTGTCACTCAGGCCCTTGCCGGCGCTCTTGATGACCTCCTTGGCGACCTTCGGTCCAACGCGACTGAACTCCTCCTGCAGAAAGCCCGACAACGAACGGCAGCTCGTCTCCTTCAACATCGCGATCAACCGCCCCAGTTCGATACCGTGGGGGTGCGGTTTGATCTCGATCGTCTCGGGCGGCAAGGACTTCGTGCTGGCTTCGTAGGTGACCTTCTCCCCGCCGGGGTCGATGTAGTGCAGCGTCAGGTGCGGGTTCGCGATGGCCGTCTGCTTCAGGTACATGTCGACCGATCGTTGACCTTTTTGATAGCGCGCCTCCATCTCGATCTCGACGCGCGTGCCGCTCTTCTTGTCCCAGTCAGCGTCCTCGTCCTTGTGGATGTCGGGGCGGTTCTTGGCCGTGTCGATACCCAGCTCGAACAGATGTGCCTTGCGGCGCGGCCCGGTGCGCGTGAGGATGCGAACCGGCTTGCCCGTGGTCAGCTGGCCGTACATGCCCGCGGCCGAGATGCCGATGCCCTGCTGTCCGCGGCTCTGGGATAGCTTGTGGAACTTGGAGCCGTACAGAAGCTTGCCGAAGATCTTGGCGACCTGATCCCGGACGACTCCGGGGCCGTTGTCCTCGACCACCATGCGGTAGCGGTTGTTCTCGGTCTGGGAGAGCTCGACCGTGATCTCCGGCAGGATGCCGCCCTCTTCACAGGCGTCGAGGGAGTTGTCGACCGCCTCCTTGACCGCGGTCAAGAGGGCCTTCAGGGGAGAATCGAAACCCAGGAGGTGACGGTTCTTCGTGAAGAACTCCGAGACAGAAATCTCGCGCTGGCGGCTGGCCATCGACTCGGCATCGGCGCGCTTGCGCTCCTTCCGGGGGGCTTTGGAAACCGCTGCGGCTATCCGGGCATTCGGGGTCTTCTTCCCCGTTTTGCGCGGAGCCTTCGCTGCTTTCCGGGTCGTCTTGCGACCCGCCTTCTTCCTGGCGGTCTTTTTCTTGGCCACGGCGTCGGTCTCAGGGGGTTCTGGGCGCTCTCCGAGATCATCCAGATCGTCGAATAAGGACGGTTCCTTGAATCGGCTCGTCACCGGGGTACTGCGACAGGGATCGGTTGGGGGTCGAGATCGAGCCTGGCCAGGTCGAGTTTTGCGGCTTCTTTACGGAAGGCGAGCAGGGACGGGGTCAGCCGCTCGCCCAGGTCGTAGGCACATTCCTCGAGGAGATAGCGGCGCGTGGCCTCGTGGGGAACCCCCCAGGCCCGGGCGGCATTCCGGGCCAGCTCGTCCAGACGGCTCTGGCCGCGGGTGAAGGCGCGGGTGAAAGCCGGGATCCAGGGGGCGATGTCCAGGCCCGGACGGACGATCCAGAGGGCGAAGGCGAACGGCAAGCCCGTCATCTCGCGCCATTCCTCCGAGGGGTTGAGAACCTGGGGCACGTCGGGAACGAGGTACTCGCGCATGCAAGCGTCCCCGATCCGAAGCCACGCATCGCCGGGGCCCCGGCGCGGATCCACCCCCGGCTCGACCTCGTAGAAGTGGGGTTTGCGGGATGGGGGGGCGGGCCAGACGATCCGGGCCAGGGTTGCCGAGGTGCGGCTCGCCGGGTCGAGATCGACGCGCTGAACCGCCTCGACCGGCTTCTTGAGGAAGATCTGCACGCTCGAGACGAAGCGCTCACCCCCGACGCACAGACCGTCCAGGTAGGTGTAGCCCGGCTGGCGGAAAAGCTCGATCGAACTCGCCAGGGCCACGTCGAGCTCTCCGGAGCGAAGCCCCACGACCAGTTCCGAGGGCGGTGCCGTGCTGAAGCGAATGTCACGTTCCTCCTCCAGCCCGAAGTCCAGGGGGCGGCCGACGAGATAGGGGACGCTGGCGACGCGTAGCACGGGGACTAACCTATCCCCTGCGCCGTCTTTTTCCCGTCATTTCTCGTCTACCCTGTCCACCCATGGTCCAAACCGAGATCTTCGAACAGCCCGCCTTCGAGGATTACGAGCTGATCGACTCGGGGAACGGTCGCAAGCTCGAGCGCTTCGGCCACCGGATTCTCGACCGGCCCGACCCCCAGGCGCTGTGGGAACCCTCGTCGAGCGAATCCTGGGAGCGGGCTGACTTGCGCTTCGAACGCGAATCGGATCGCGGTGGCCGCTGGGAGCGTCCCTCGCGCACGGTTGCGCGGCCCACCGAGGCGCAGTGGCCCGTGACCTTCGGCGAGGCGCGTCTTCTCATCCGTCCGACGCCGTTCAAGCACGTCGGCTTGTTTCCCGAGCAGGCCTCCAACTGGGTCTGGGTCGCTGACGAGCTCGGGCGCATGGGGGAGCGCCCGCGCCTCCTGAACCTCTTCGGCTACACCGGCGCAGGCAGCGTTCTGGCGGCGAAGGCCGGCGCCCGGGTCACCCACGTCGATGCTTCGCGGACCACCCTCGCCTGGGTGCGCGAAAACCTCGAACTGTCGGGACTCCCGGCGGATGGGATTCGAATCGTCCTGGAGGACGCGCTTCGTTTCGTGCGCCGCGAGGTGCGACGGGGCGCACGCTACTCCGGGATCCTGATCGATCCGCCGCACTACGGTCGCGGCCCCAAGGGCGAGAGGTGGCGCTTCGAATTCGACATCCAAGCGTTGATCCGGGAAGCGTCGAAGCTCCTGGCCGAAAACTCGTTTCTGGTGCTTTCGACCTACGCGATCGGGTTTTCACCGTTGTCCCTCTACGGACTTCTCGCGGAGCTCGAGGGGGGGCGTGTGCGAACCGGCGAGCTGGCGCTCGTGGAGACCCGGGGAGGCCGGCTCCTTTCCTGCGGCTTTTGCGCGCGCTGGCAGAGGTAGCCGAAGCGATGCCCGCAGAAAGCGCATTGCGAATCCTGCACGTCGACAACCACGTCCTGGCCCTCGCCAAACCCTCGGGGCTTCCGTGCGTTCCCGACGAATCGGGGGATCCCTCCCTCTTCGATCTCGCACGCGATTGGATCCGGCGCGAGTACCAGAAGCCCGGCAAGGTCTTTCTCGGGATCGTCCACCGACTCGATCGGCCGGTGTCCGGCGTGGTCGTGTTCGCCCGGACCTCCAAGGCCGCCGGCCGATTGACGAAGGCGTTCAAGGAGGGGCAGGTCGAGAAGGTCTACTGGGGTGTCACGGGCGTTGAACCCCGCGGCCCCGAGGGGGAGCTGGAACAGTGGCTGCGCAAGGACCGCGCCAAAAACCTCGTGCACGTGGTCGGTCCGGGCACGCCCGAGAGCCGGCGCGCGCTGACCACCTGGCGCAAGTTGGCCCGGGCGGGGCGAGGGGCCGGGCGTCGGGTGCTCCTGGAATTGAGGCCCCGAACGGGACGTTCGCACCAGCTGCGGGTGGCTGCGGCGAGCCTGCATGCTCCGCTTCTGGGGGACCTCAAGTACGGAGCGAGCGCGGCGCTCTCGGACAAGAGCGTCGCGCTGCACGCTCGTTTCCTCAACCTACCGCATCCGACCCGGGGCGAGGTCCTACGGCTGGAATGCCCGGAGCCTCGACTCGATATCTGGCGCTTTCCTCCGGGATCACTTTCCTGACGGGCCGGCCTTGGGCGAGAGGATCCCGATGAACTGGATCGTGAGGATCGCCCCGGACTCTTCGTCGCCCACGACTTCGATGTGCTGCTCGAGAATCAGGTCGGGAACCTCCTCGGGTTCCGCGGGCTCTTCGTGGAGTTTGTAGCGTGTTGCAGCGGCCGGGTCCTGGGTTCGTCTTTCGTCGCGCCGAGCATCGACTCCGACGAGGTTCGGGAGATCGGTTGCCGTTTCCGTGAGTGCGCCACCCTCGGGCTCGACCGAAGTGTCGGGGGCGTCGCTGGCCAGGAAGAGCGGTTGCACCGTGAGTTCCAGGGAATAGGGTGTGCCGAACTGCGGAAAGCACCCCGGTTCGATGCACGCTTCGACGGTCAGATGGAAATCGAACCCGCTTCCAAGGACATCGACGCCGCCCTGTTCGGGGCGGTCTGCGGTGGCGAAGCAGGCGATGGTCGTATCGATCGCGGGGTCGTACAGACAGACGTCCAGATCCGTGGGAGCGAACAGCTGGAAATCCACGTGGATGGGCGAGTCGGACGTGAACGAAAAACCGTCGATGTCGAGGAACGGATCACCGATCACGCCCTCGATCACCATCCGATCCCCGTCGCGGAGCGTCCCGAAGTGGTTGGCATCGGCCGGAGTGTCGTTGGACTCCAGCTCCTGGAAGACCTGAACGCGCTCCTTGTAGGGCGTACAGGCGGGCCCCAGGAGGATCAGAAAAAGGAGCCCCTTCCGATGGAGTCGCTGGCTGTGCAGGGATCGCATGGTCTGTCCTCCTGTGTCCTCTTCAGAGAGCGCATCCGGACTCGAAGGGGACCGCAGTCCCTGCCCGGACGACTCTCTGTGGTGGTTTCTTCCGCCCATGGGGCTGTTCTCCGGCAAGCGGCGTGCCGAACGCGATGGAGACCCTTTCGGGGGGGCTGCCGAGGGGAGTGCAGAGGGACAGGAGGGGGGGCGATGGACACTTTTCGATAGTAGGTCGCTTTGCCTACTCGCACCGAATAAGCGCCACTTAGACGTTCTTGTCAGCCAATCCAGGGTTCCCCTCTTTCCTCGTGGAGGCCAGTCGCTCTGCTGCTCCTTCGTGGCTTGAAGACCGGACCTCCTGAGGATGTCGGATGAGGACCTTGGCGTTGGTCAATCAGAAGGGTGGCTGCGGGAAGACCACCACCGCGGTTCATCTGGCCGGTGCGCTCGCGCGCAAGCAAGAGCGTGTGCTCCTGGTCGATCTCGATCCCCAGGCCCATGCCACCATGGCCTTGTCGGTCGCCGTGGAGGAGGGCGAGGTGTCGATCGCCGATACGCTGCTCCACCGATGGCCGATTCGGGATGCGATCCGTCCCGCCGCCGGTGGTATCGCGCTGGCTGCGGCGCGGGCCGAGCTGGGCGAATTCGAGGAGGTTTCCCAGCGTGTGGTCAATCCCGAGCAACTCCTGCGCGGTGCACTCGCGACCGTGGCGGACCGCTACGACTACGCGATCATCGATTGTCCTCCCCGGGCCGACGGCGTGCTCTCCGCCAACGCGCTGCGCGCCGCGGATGTGGTGTGCCTGGTGGTCGAGATGGGCGCCTTCGCACTTCAGGGTGCTTTCAAGGCGGTGAGCATTCTCGAGGAGGTCGCAGACGACATGGAAGTCGAGTTCGAGCTACGGGTCGTGGCGACGCTGTTCAACCGACGCGAGCGGCTGGCCCGTGATTTATTGATCGCCACGCAAGCTCGTTTCGGAAGCCTGATGTTCGACACGGTGATCCACGAGAACGTGGCCCTGCGCGAAGCCGCGGCCAGCGGGCTACCCATTCAACTCCTCGACCCCCAAGGTCGCGCAGCCCGTGACTTTGAATACCTGGCCGAGGAGGTCCGTTGTCTCGGTCGCATTTCTCCGCTCTCGGTGAGTGCCGGTCGAGTTGAGAAGCTCCATAAGAAATCCGTCGGTTCGAGGTGATCCATGGATGGTCTAGCGCTTTTGTGCAATCTCCATGCGGATGGGCCCCTGACGCTGCGGCGCTTGCGGCAGTCGGGGATCCGCTCGCTTTCCGACCTGGAAAAGGCGCCGCGTGAGTCGCTCGGGGGGCTCTTGCGCTCCTCCGATCATCAGGCGCGTCGGTTCCTCGTGGAGGCGAGCTTGTTGAAGCAGCGAACCGAGGGTGAGCGTGCGGCTTCACGACCCGCGGCCTCCCCGTCGGACGGGGGGCGTGGGGAGCAAGAGGCCACCAGGCCGAGCGTCGTGGAAGCCTCCGCTCCGATGGTGGAGGCGTTCGACTCCGGCGAGCCGAAGCCGAAAGCCGAGCCGATCGCTGGGAAACGGCCGGCCTTCGAGCTGCCGCCGAACGCTCGCCGCCCACAGGGCTTCGACACCGGCCCGGCCGTGGCCGAACCGGTGGCCAAGGCCTCGTACGTGCCCGTCCAGATCCCCCCGGAACGCAGCGCGGACAGGCCCCCGGCCCCGGGCGCCACCCGAGCTCCTCGGGAGGAGCCAGGGGGGATTGTCGTAGAGGGCCAGGAGCAAGGCACGCTCCTGCGCAGCCGGCAGATTCCCGGGCTCGACTCCGTCGTGCTCGAGAAGCTCATCGCCCAGGGGGTTCGCACCTACCCTTCCCTGGTCGAACTGGCGAGCCTGGCCCTGGCCCGTCGCGCCGGGATTCCCTTCACGAAGCTGCTCGACCTGCGCTACCACGCGGGGCGTTTCCTCGCAGCACGTCTCCTCCCCGGGGGCCTGTCGCTCCCGAAGGTCGAGCAGGCGACCGGATCCGGCCTGAAGGAGATCGTTCTGGTCCCCACCGGCCCTACCCCGTTCCCCACCCGCCTCGAGTCCACCTCCGCACGCTCCGATCGTTCCCATGAGGTTACTGAGGCCACGCCCCCCGAGGTCCTCTCCCCGGAGCGGGAGGGTCCCGCTCCTCCCGGCGTCGCCGGCCCCTTCGTCTAAGCCCGGTCTACCCAAGGAAATTCCCATGGCAACAGGTTCCACGTTCCCCGAGTCGGTCGCCGGTAAGTTCTTTTTCGTTTCCGGCCTTTCCGACGGCATCGGCATCTTTGTCGGAAGAGCCCTGGACGAGCCCGTCGATGAGCAACTGACGCTCGAAGGGAAGCTCGTGCAGGTCACTCCGCAGGGCCCCGTCGTCGCTCAACCGTTCAACAGCCAGGTGCGGTTCTTCCTCCTGGATGCGACCTTGACCGTGCACTACATCTGCGACCCCCGCGCTCGCGAGGAGGCGGCCGAGTTCTTCGACCACTCGTTGACTCACGTTTCCGCGGCATCTTTTCCGTTCCTGCACCGCTGGTTCCGGGCCAGCGCCGAACCGTGCTTCGATTCGCTCCAGCCGTCCAGGCCGCTTCACAACTCCTCGGGGCCCCAGTCCTTTCATGGCTTCTTCGCCGGCTTTCTTTCGACCGCCGAAGATTTTCGCCGTGCGTTGTTCCACGCCCCGCAGGTCTCCTCTGCGCGCGAGCTGGACAAGGTAGCCGAGCTCGAAGGAGATCTGACCGTCGAGATCGGGAAACTCACCAATCAGGTGGCGGTCAAGTTCCATCGAGTCGTCTCCCGCGAGGTCGAGCTTCGAGACCATCTCGAGGCCTTCTACGGTGGCGAAATCCCTGCCAGAGGCACGCAGGTCAAGGAGGATTCCATGGGCGGCTTCTCCTACCTCATCGAGCGCGTGTACTTCGCCAAGAACTTCGCCCTCCGAGCCGGCAAGTCCGCGACGGTTCGTGAGATCAACTCGATCGTCAAGGATGGCTTCTTCGGGCTCAACGAGGTCGTGCTGGACCATTGCAATTCGCTCGACACGCTCATCAGCGAGACCTTCAGCCAGTACGGAATCGCCCACGAGATTCACGGCGAGCTCTTCCCGTTCGAGCTCGCTCCTCTCGAACAAGCGCGGGAGCCCTCCACGCACCCCTCTCCGGTCGGCATATCCTAGGCCTCCGCGCCGAAAGCCCCGCGCGTCCCGGAAGCGTACCGACGCCGTACGCCCTCCCGATTCACGACTCCGGATCCCGCCGTTCGGCCCCTAGGAAAAAAGGGGTGCCGGAGATCCGACAGGCGCCACCTGTTCATCCGCGCTCCACACCACCCGATACAGCGTATCGCGCTCCACCGGGACGCGGCCCGCGTCGCGAATCCAGCCCAGCAGATCCTCGCGTTGCACGCGCTGCGGCGTGTGGGCGCCGGCGTCGTGGTAGATCTTCTCCTCGACGACGGTTCCGTCGACGTCGTCAGCTCCGAAGCTCAACCCCAGCTGGGCGATGGGGATGCCTAGCATGATCCAGTAGCCCTTGATGTGGGGGATGTTGTCCAGCATCAATCGTCCCACGGCCAGTTCGCGCAACTCATCCAGTGCCGAAGGGCCCGGGAGATGGGACCATTCGTTGTTTTCGGGATGGAACGACAGGGGGATGTAGCTCTGGAAGCCCCCGGTCTCGTCCTGCTGTCGGCGCAGGCGGTCCAGGTGATCGACGCGTTCCTCGATCGTTTCGATATGCCCGTGCAGCATCGTGCAGTTTGTATGCAACCCGGCGCGATGCACGTCACCGGCCAGAGCGAGCCACTCGTCGCCGGAAATCTTCATCCGGTAGCCCTCGCGGTGCACACGTTCCGAGAAGATCTCGGCGCCGCCACCCGGGCACGAACCCAGCCCCGCTTCCTTGAGGTCTTCCAGGACCTCTGCGAGGTTTTTTTTGGCGACCTTCCGGATCTGGTCGATCTCGACCATGGTGAAGGCCTTGATGTGAATCTCGGGCCGCGCTTCCCTGACGGCGCGCAACAGGTCGAGGTAGTACTCGTAGGGGATCTTCGGCCAAACGCCTGCGACCATGTGGACCTCGGTCACGGGTTCGTCCAGCTGATCACGGATCTTGCGGGCCGCTTCTTCAGGCGTCAGCAAGTACGCGCCTTCCTGTCCCGGCAGTCTGTCGAACGAGCAGAAGCGACAGAACTTGTTGCAGTAGTTGGTATAGTTGATGTGCTGGTTGACGTTGAAGTAGGCCAGATCGCCGTGGATCTTCTCGCGCACGTGGTTGGCTAGTTGGCCGAGGACGTTCAGCGCCGGAGTGCGGTAGAGCGACACACCATCGTCGGTCGAAAGCCGCTTGCCCGCGAAGACCTTTTCTGCGATCGGGCCGAGGTCGCAAGCCCGTGCCTGCGCCAGGAGCTCTTCGTCCTGTTCCGGGAGGTGAACGCTCATACGGCAGCCCCTTCTTCTCGAGTCATCGGTCCGCGCGGCCCGTGTTTGTCGTCGTAGCGTTCATCGATGATTCCGTACCAGCTATTGCGCTGGAGCGGTTCGAATCCAGCGGAGCGAATCGTGTGCTCGATGGCCTGAATCGATTCAAGATGGAAACAACCTGCCGCACTGACGACATTCTCTTCAAGCATGGTGCCGCCGAAATCGTTGCACCCGGCACGCAGCGTCACCTGGGCCATCTTCATCCCCTGAGTGACGTAGCTCGTCTGCATGTTTTCGAAGTTATTCAGAAAGATACGCGCAATCGCCTGTACGCGTAGGTAGATCGAGGGAGTCGTTTTCGCAGGATAGATCCCCTCTTCAGGTACGCCCTCGGGTTGCATGTTCCAGGAGACGAAGGCGGTGAAGCCGCCGGTTTTGTCCTGTAGCAGGCGCAGTCTCGCGAGGTGCAAAATCCGTTCTTCGGCCGTCTCCAGGTGGCCGAACATCATCGTGGCCGAGGAACGCAGCCCCGCCTCGTGTACCTTGCGGTGGATTTCGAGCCAGCGTTCGGTGCTCGTCTTCTTGGGTGCGATGAGCTTACGCACGCGCTCGTCCAGGATCTCGGCGCCGGCACCCGGTACGCTGCCCATTCCCGCTTCCTTCAGGTCCCGTATGACCTCCTCGACGCCACGTTTTTCGATCCTGGCCAGGTGATCGAGCTCCGGTGCGGAAAGCGCGTGCGGGTTGAGCTTCGGAAAGCGCTCGCGGATCTCGGAGAGGAGCGTGCACCACCAGTCGGTTTTCAAGTGGGGGTGGTGTCCCCCTTGGATCAGGAGCTGGCGGCCGCCCAGAGCGGCGGTCTCCTCGACCTTGTGCAGGATCTCCTCGTTCGAAAGCACGTAGGCACCCTCGGCCTTCGGGCGCCGGTAGAAGGCGCAGAACCCGCAGTCGGTGATGCAGACGTTGGTCGGATTGATGTTGCGGTCGACGATGTAGGTGACGATCCCATGCGGGTGCTTTCGCTCGCGCACCAGGTCGGCCAGGCGCATCAGCGTCAGGAGGTCGGCTTGCTCGTGTAGCACGAGGGCCTCCGGCGGGCTGATACGTTCGCCGTCTTCAACGCGCTGGGCCACACGCTGAACGTCCATGTTCAGCCGTGCGAAGGCGGTCAGGGGGGCTTTCCAGGGAGGAGCTTCCGGTGCAGGCGCTTGGACCATGGCGCCCGTGAGTATAGGGCGGGCGGTACTCCGCGCTCCAACCCGAGGGAGCGGAAGAGTGTTTGTGAGCTTCTTTTTCGTGAGGCTCGAGCGCTCGTCCTTTAGACTTCTGCGCCCAAATTCCCCGTTGCCCCACGATATCCGGATTCTCCAATGGCCAAGCCTCCCCCGTCTCTGATGGACAAGGTCGTCTCCCTGTGCAAGCGCCGGGGTTTCATCTTCCAGGCCTCGGAGATCTATGGGGGTATAGGCAACACCTACGACTACGGCCCCCTGGGCGTCGAGCTGAAGCGGCGCGTGAAGGACGCCTGGTGGAGTCGGGTGGTGACCCGGCGCTCGGACATCGTGGGCCTGGATTCGGCCATCATCCAGAACCCGCGGGTCTGGGAGGTCTCGGGGCACGTGGGCGGCTTTGCGGATCCGTTGATCGACTGCAAGGTCTGCAAGCAGCGTTTTCGGGCGGACCATCTCGAGGATGCGCGCTGTCCCGACAAACCCTCGAAGAAGCCCGGCGAGCACCATTGCGAGTTGACCGAGCCGCGCTCCTTCAACCTGATGTTCAAGACCCACATCGGTCCAGTCGAGGAGTCGGGCAACGTGGCCTACCTGCGCCCCGAGACCGCGCAGGGCATCTTCCTGAACTTCCTGAACGTGATGCAGAGCGCGCGCCTCAAGCCACCCTTCGGCATCGCGCAGATCGGCAAGTCCTTCCGCAACGAGATCACGCCAGGCAACTTCGTTTTTCGGACCCGTGAGTTCGAACAGGCGGAAATGGAGTTCTTCGTGCCCCCGGCAGAGAACGAGCGCTGGTACGAATTCTGGCGCAAGGAACGCTTCCAGTGGTATGTCGACCTCGGCATCCGCCCCGAGAAGCTGCGCCTGCGCGAGCACGAGGCCTCGGAACTGGCCCACTATTCGACGGCGACCGCCGACGTCGAGTACGAGTACCCCTTCGGTTGGGGCGAACTGGAGGGTATCGCCTGCCGCACGGACTATGACCTCAAGGCCCACAGCGAGGGGTCGGGAACCGATCTCGTCTACTTCGATCCACAGACACGGGAACGCTACACACCCTACGTGATCGAGCCCGCCGGCGGCGTCGATCGCATGGGGTTGACCTTCCTCATCGACGCGTACGCCGAGGAAGAGCTGGAAAAGGAAAACCGCATCGTCCTGCGCTTTCATCCGGAGATCGCCCCGACGACGGTCGGCGTGTTCCCTCTCGTCAAGAAGGACGGCATGCCGGAGAAGGCGCGCGAGCTCGAGGAGGAGTTGCGCACCTCGGGCTTCACGTGCTTCTATGACGAGAAGGCCGCCATCGGCCGCCGCTATCGACGCCAGGACGAGGTCGGTACGCCTTACTGCGTCACGATAGACGGTGACACCTTGACCGAGGGGACGGTGACGATACGCGACCGCGACTCGATGGCCCAGGACAAGGTCAAGTTCGACGAGGTGTGCGCCTTCATACAGGAGCAAATTCGCAACTACAAGGTCGCACCGACCGGCTGATTTCCAGAACGCAGGCAACCCATTCGATTCAAAGACCCTCTTCGCTTGTAGACCTATGGTTCCGACTACCGAGACGATTCCCTTCCAGGCCGAGACCAAGAAGCTTCTCGACCTGGTCATTCATTCCCTCTACACCCACAAAGAGATCTTCCTGCGCGAGTTGATTTCGAACGCCAGCGATGCCCTGGACAAGGTGCGCATCGAGGCTCTGACCGATGAGGAACTTTCGGTCGACCTCGATCGACTGAAGATCCGCCTCGAGGTGGACAAGGACAAGCGCACCATGTGCATCATCGACAACGGCGTGGGGATGTCGCGTGAGGAGGTCATCGAGAACATAGGGACGATCGCGAAGTCCGGAACCCAGGGCTTTTCGGATGCGCTCGACAAGATGCAAAAGGAAGGCGGGGCACTGCCCGAGCTGATCGGGCAGTTCGGCGTCGGTTTTTATTCGGCCTTCATGGTGGCTGACGAAGTCGAACTCTCGACCAGGCGTATCGGGACGACGACCGACGATGCGGTGGTCTGGCGTTCCAGCGGCGACGGTGAGTACGAGCTCGAAGAGGGGACGCGGAAAGAACACGGCACCACCGTCACCCTGACCCTCAAGGCGATCGATGGGGAAGAGGAAGGCCAGAAGGACTTCACGCAGGAGTGGGTTCTGCGGGAGGTGGTGAAGCGCTACTCGGATTTCATCGAGTATCCGATCGAACTGGATCGTCCTCCCGAAAAAGAAGAGGACGAGCTCGAAACGCAGGTCTTGAATTCCCGAAAGCCCCTGTGGTTGCGCCCAAAAAGTGAGATCGAAGAGACGGAGTACACGGAGTTCTACAAGCACCTCTCGCACGACTGGAACGAGCCCCTCGACACCATCCATTTCAGGGCGGAGGGCGCGGTGGAATACGCAGCGCTGCTCTACATCCCGGCTCAGCGGCAGATGGACCTCTTCGATCCCAAGCGCCAGCGCTCGCAGGTCCAGCTGTATGTCAAGCGCGTCTTCATCACCGCCGATTGTGAAGAGCTGCTTCCGGTCTGGTTGCGCTTCATACGCGGTGTTGTCGATTCGGCGGATCTGCCGTTGAACGTTTCACGTGAAACGCTGCAGCACAATCACCAGGTGGCGCAGATTCAGAAGCGCCTTTCACGCAAGGTTCTGGACTCGCTGAGCGCCATGCAGAAGAACCGGGCCGATGACTACGCCAAGTTCTGGAGCTCCTTCGGAATGGTGGTAAAGGAGGGGATCTATTACTCCGACGAACACCGCGAGGCAGTGGCCGGGCTCGGACTCTTTTCCTCGACCAAGGGGGAAGAGCTGCGCACGCTGAATGACTACGCGGCCGACATGCCCATGGGCCAAAAGGAGATCTACGTCCTACTCGCTGCCGACCGTGAATCCGCCCAGCGCTCGCCACACCTCGAGGCTTTCCATGCCAAGGGGTTCGAGGTGCTCCTGCTGACCGATCCAGTGGACGAGTTCGTCCTTCAGCGCATGACGACGTTTCAGGACAAGACCATCCGGCGCATAGACCAGGGCGAGATCGATCTGAGCGACGACGCGGACAGCGGGGAAAACGAAGCGAAGGAGAAAGAGCTCGAGCCGATGATCGAGGCCGTGCGCAAGGAGCTTTCCGAGCGTGTGGAAGAGGTGCGCTTTTCGAAGCGTCTCACCGACTCACCCGCCTGCCTGGTGGCGGGCGAAAACGCGCTCCCCCAGCATCTCGTGCGCCTGATGCGCGAACAGGGCCAGGACGTACCCGACCCCAAGCACGTCCTTGAATTGAACCCCAAGCACCCACTCATCGAGAGCATGGGGCGTCAGGTGGGCGATGACTTCGGGCGTTTCTCCAACTGCTGCGAGCTGCTTCTCGGTCTTACGCAACTGGCCGAGGGATCGACCCCCAGCGACCCAGGGAAGTTTTCCCGGCTCGTTTCGGAGATGATGATCGAGTGAGCCTTGTTCTAGTACCCCAGCTGCTTCAATTGCTGGCGGGTTTGTTCGTCGACGTCGGCCGCGCCGACAAGGCCCAGGCTGCGACCCAGTTGCTGAAGCAGTGAGATGCGCTCCTCGAGCGCGGAGCGCAGGAGATCGAAGCGCTCGGTGTTCGTTTCGGAAATGTCCTGGGTCTCCCCGGGATCGCTCTTGGTCGCATAGAGCTCCCACTCACGCTCGCTTGGAATCAGGACCTCTCGCTCCTTGGGGCTGTGGATCAGCTTGAAACCGAGTCCGTCGCGGAGGGCGTACTTGTGGGCAAAGTTGTCGTTGATCTCCGCCAGGACCGGGCGTGCTTCGAGATCCTTGGCGAGCAGGTTCGTACCCTGCATCCGATCATCCCGCGGGAGGTCCAGGGCGGCCAGAAGAGTGGGGGTGACGTCGATGGTCATGGCCGGTTTCGAAATGACGCGTGCCGGGACCCCGGGAATGTGAAGGATCAGGGGGATCCTGGTCAGCTCCTCATAGAGCGTCTTGCCGTGCTGGATGAAGCCGCGCTCGAACATCTCTTCACCGTGATCGGAGGTGACGGCGATGATCGTGCGGTCGTCGAGGTCGAGGCGCTCGAGCTGGGCGAAGAGCTCGCCGAGGAGGTGGTCGACAAAGCGCAACGAACCGTCGTAGCGGTGCACGAGGTGCCTGCGATCCTCAGGGGTGACGACCTCCTCGCTGTCGACGTGTGGTAGAAAGCTCGAGTAGTCGGTGCGGGTCGAGGTGCAACCCAGGGATTCGCACGCCAGCCATTCGTCCGGCGCATCGTAGTCGTGCACGGTGTAGGTGTGCAGGAACAGAAAAAAAGGTTCGTCGGCGTGATCCCCGAGCCAACCCACGATGCGTTCGAACCCGTGTTCGGCGACCAGGTCGCGGGTCAGTTCGGGACAGCGATTGCGTAGAAGGTGGAAGAAATCCGAATCCTCGTGGCGTAGGGGGTCCACGTTGGTGAATCCGTCGAAGCCGGCGTCGAGACCGAAGTCGGCGCTGACGAAACCGCCGGCCGTGAAGCCCTGGGTGAGGTAGCCCTCACTTCCCAGAATCTCGGCGATCAAGGGTGAGCGTAGGGGGGAGATCGCCTGGGTCCCGCGGAATACGCCGTGAACCGATGGAAACTGGCCCGAGAACATCGAGACCGTTGCAGGCAACGTGTAGGAGGCCTGGGCGTGCATGTCCGGGAAGAAGAGGCTTTCGAGCGCCAGTCGATCCAGATTGGGCGTGGTCTCGAGCTCATAGCCATAGCTTCCGATGTGATCGGCGCGCAGCATGTCGATCGATATCAGAAGAACGTTCGGGCGTTCGTCGCGCTGATGAGCGGCCCGTACGCAAGGCGCACCGAAGACGGCGGGCGTCGAACCCCGGCACGCGAGCTCCAGGTCCACCGATTTTCCCGCCCACCCGGACAGATCGACTTCGACCTCGTGCCAGCGAGCCTTCAGCGAATCCTCTGGAGCTTGTAGCTCGCTTTCCAGGACGGAATGGCCGTCGACTCGCACCGTCAACTCGCAGTTCGCCGTCGAGCCCGGGAGGATGGCCTCGCGCCACACGCCGAGGCCGCTGTTGAAGATCGGCGCCTCTTCTTGCAGGCGCAGGCGGAAACGTAGCCTCTCGCCGGGCAACAGCACGATCGAGGGCCGCAGCTCCGCCCGCAGATCTGCGCTGATTCGCCGTCGAGAACGCCAATCCGCGTGGTCGGAGCCGTGGCGAGTTGCCGCGGCCGAGCGCGCCTGCGCGTCCCAAAGCACCGCGTCGGGGGCCTGCATGAGGTGCAACCGCGCGAAATCGACGGCGCCCGAAATGACGTCTTCGCTGGTTCCCAGGGCGCAGCCGATCAGGAGCGCACGGGTCAAAGGCCCCGTGCGAAACGTCTTCTTGCGTTCGGTCCAGTCCCGGGTTTCCGCCGCAGGGGCCAGGATGTGGCGTAGATGGATCGACTCGTCGAGATCGCCGCCGGCGATCCGATCGAAACTCTCGTCCGTTTTGAGCTCCGCCAGCCAGAACGTGGCACCGTGGAAGGGGGTGGATTCGGGGACCAGGTTCTGCGCACGTATCTCGCCCGTGAACACGTAGGTCGTCTCGGCCTTGACGGGCACGATCTGTACCGCGAGGCCGCGCTTGCCGCTCAGTCGCAGAAATCGTGCCTTCCCATCCTGCAAGACCTCACTGACCAGGACGCCTTGGACCTGAACGGCCGGTTCGGTCGGGTTGGAAACACTCCTCCAGCCGACGACACCGTCCTTGAAATCCGCCGACCAGACCTGTTTGCGCTCGGAAGCTCCAACCTGGATCGCAGTCAGTTCCGCCTGCCCCACATCCGCCAACCTGAGGCGGGCGGGGGCCGGTGGCGGCGAGGTCCCCGGGCCGCAAGCCGTCGCCCACCCGATCAAGGTGAGGGCTCGGGTGAGGGAGCGGGCGGAGAAGGACGACACGGTCAAACCCCCGCACGGATCTTTCGATCCGCCCAGCGCCAGAACGGGCTCACTTTTGCCTTCGATTCGCTGCGGGCCCCTAGAAACTGCGCCGCGGTCTCGAGATAGGCGTAGGGCAGGGCATAGGCCTTCCAGAAGAGCCGCTGAAGCGAACCGATCTCCAGGCCGTCCAGGAGTTCGCGATAGACCCTCCACTGCCCGCGGCCGCCGTCCTTCACGTTGCTCCAGGCGGGTACGTTGCGCAGACCGAAGAGCTCGAAGAGGTTCCTGTGGTCGCAGTAGATGCGCTTGAATTCGCCGAACATCCGGATGCGATGGGAGTGTTCCACTTCTGCGGAGGGCTCGAAGGCCAGGGTTCCACCCGCACGCAGGACCAGCCTGCCCCAGGCCACGTCTTCACCGAAGGCTCTTTGCGGGAAGGGCAGCCGCTCCCAGGTCGAACGCCGCACCGCCGAGGCGACGTTGTCGAATACCGAAGAGAGATAGCGTTCGAGGGGCGTCAGCGCCTCGAACGCCTCGATACTCGCCGGCGGATCCCCCGGGACGAGACTCTTGCGTTCGGGCTTTTCGCGCGTGGCGCTCCAGCGCCGTAAACGCTCCGCCAGAAGCGGATCGCAATCGTCGCGCGGAAACTGGCGCGCGTAGACGCCGTCGACCGACGAATCATCGAAAGGACGCACCAGGTTCGCCAGGTAGCTCCGGTTCATCGGGCGCGCGTCCTGTGTCAAGAGACACACTCGCTCGCCGTGTGTCAGCGCGATCCCCCGATTGCGGGTGCCGCCGTGATTGAACGTCAACCGGTCGATCCGTTCGACCCGCGCACCCGCCGCTTCCGCTGCCTCGGCCGTTCCGTCGCGCGAACCCGAGTCGATCACGACCATCTCGAAGCCGTCCTCGATGTCCTGCTCGGCAAGTGCGGCAAGGACCTTGCGGAAGAGCGCCCCGCCGTTCCAGGTGGGGATGACCAGAGAGATCGATCGCGGCTCGCTTCGGATCGCGCTGGCGGTTCCCACGCTCGATCAGCCGGCCGTCGCGCGCCGTGCGAGTTTTTCTGCTGTGTCGCGAGCAGCGATCACGCATTGATCGGAGTTGAAGTAATCGTAGTGGCCGAAGCGCCCCAGCGGCAGGAGCGCGTTGTTCTCGCACCACGAGTTTGCTATCTCGCGCCGCTTCACCAATTCGTGGTCGTACACGATGTAGGCGTACTTGCACACGCTGCGATCCGTGAACAGGATCTCGTTTCTTTCCATGAGACCCGCCCGCACGACGCCCTCGAGCGCCTCCTCTTCGAGTTCCTTGCCGGGTGTCGGCGTTCCGCCCTCGAAGGTGACCTCCAGAAGGAACGACGTCTTGCCCTCCGGCGCGTTGCCGGAAGAGTAGTTCGACATGTACGTCAAGCGGTTGACCGGTCCCTGCTTTCGCTGGGGTAGGTACACCCAGGACAGGTTCGGGTGCTCGGGCCGATCGAGGGCGACGAGATAGGTAACGATCGAGTTGAAGGCCAGTCCGCGCATGGCTTCTGCGACGTGTTCGGGGATCCCCTCGACGAATTTCGGCAACTCGTTCAGGGCGATCGTATTCACGACGTGATCGAAGTCCTCACCGTTCACGCGCCAGCCATCCCCGTGGCGTGTCACGCTCTCGACGCGGGTGTTCAATCGAATCTGAGACTTCAGGGGGTCGACCATACCGTCGGTCAGGGCCTGAAAACCGCCCTTGCGTGGATAGTAGAAGATCGCCTGGTGTTTGTAGCCCTCGGTGCGAATCCCGATCGCCGCGCGGAGCACATCCTCGACCGGTGCGTCGGGCACGCGGCCGGCGACCCAACCCGAGGAGATCCGCTCCAGCGGGCGTTTCCAGACCTTCTCGTTGTAGGGGTCCATGAAGTGATTCGCGATCCCGTCGCCGAAGCGCCAGCGCACCCAGGCCGCGAAGTCCGGGGGTGCCTCTGAGTGCTCTTTTTCCCTCAGGTGCCAGGCCTGTACGTAGCCCTGTAGACAATCGAACTTGGGCCCGTCCGGCAGATCGCCCAGACCGTTCTCGAAGGGATATTGCACCCAGCGATCTTCGAAGCGGATCTTCGTGTTGCGATCGCGTTTGCAAAACGCTTCTTCGCCACCCGCTTCCTGCTTCATCCAGTCCATGACCTCGCCGTCCTTGCTGTAGAGGATGTGGCCGCCCGAGATGTCGTAGGTGAACCCATCGATCGTCTTCGAGCGGCACAACCCGCCGGCGACGGAGTGTGCCTCGAACAGGTGTAGGTCGGAGAGGCTGTATCCGCGCAGCATCAGCTGACGTGCCAGTGCGAGGCCGGAAACGCCGGCGCCTAGGATCGCGAGTTTCACGGGAGAGGGAGGGGTGTGGGGGGTGGCTGATCGGGTGAGCGAGGTCCACCCAGCCTAGCGGAAGAGGGGCTCCAGCCAGTGATCGGCATCTGCAGGAGTGCTCTCAACGGCTTCTGATCAGGAGTTCGGGGTCGATCCGGCTGGCCTCGATGGCCGTGCGGGCATCCTCCAGCCAGCGCTGGGCGTCGCCTCGATAGCCGGCCGTGGGGCGTAGATCTTGCTGAAGGCTGGCAAAATGAGCGTTGAAGGCTTCCATGGCGATTTCGCGGGCATACTTCGCCAGGCAGGAGGCCAGGGCCACCGCGAAAGAGTGGTCCTCGCCCTTGACCCGGAACGCGATCCGCATGCGCCGGGGGAACCAGCGCGTGCCCTCGGCCTCGTCGCGCTCGCAGAGCACATAGGCCGAGTGCTCCGGTTCCTCACGAACGATTTCCACCGCGGTTTCGGGGAAAGAGCGGGCGAGCAATCCCCCGTAGCGCATCCGCCCGCCGAGTACGTCGACCGTGATCTCGGGATCCTGTTCGGCGAACCTGTCCCACAGGTGCCTCAGAACGGTGCTGACCTGCTGCCATACCGTCTCGCCCTTGTTCCCGGTGGCCTCCAGCGAAGCGTTCAGTTCTCCTGCGGGCATCAGCCGCACCCCGGAGGTCAGAAGAGACATGCCCTGGAGGTCGAACTCGCGTTGCAATGCGGCCGTGGCCAGTTCGATCGTGCCCGCCTCGTGAACCCGGGGGAGCTTCGGCAGCTCGGCGTACCAGGGGTGCCTATCGATCCAGCCGGCGGTCGGCGACAGGGGGCCGAACAGGAACGCACGGGCCGATCTCGGTGGCCGTCCCTCGCGCTCGCCCAGGCCTGTGAAGGACAGTGCGGTGCGTTCGAGCCGCTTCCAGCCCCTGGGATTGCGGCTGAATACCTGTTTGGAGTCGGCCACCACGATGCGGCTCTGCTTGCCCTGTTTGCGAGCGCAAACGCGCTTGAGCAGTTTCCAGGGGTCCGCTTCGCTGCGGGGGACTTCGAAGGCGCTGTACCCGATCGTCAGCGGGCCCAGGAGCGGTCCCAGACCCGCTTCGTCCAGACCGCAGACCACCTGGGTTCGCTGACTGGAGCGGGACGTCTGCGGACGGAGGGTCCGGGGAGTGTTCACGCGCCATGCAGCCTTGCCAGCTCGGGCGGTGAGGGACCGGGGCGCTTCCAGATCAGGTACGCGGCGACGGCCAATCCCAGGAACGAAATCAGTTGCGAAGTGGAGAGTGTGTTGGAGAACCACAGCCCGCGGATCTTATCGCCGCGGAAGAACTCGATCGTGAAACGCATGATGGCGTATTGCGCCAACATGATGCCCGCCGCCTGCCCGCACCACGTACGCCGCTTCAAGACCAGGTAACCCACCAGGGCGATGATGGCGGCGTTGATGCTCATCCACGGCTGGGTAGCCCACAGCGTCTGTCCTGCCAGGGAGGAATCGAAGAGACTCTCCGAATGGAGGGTGAGCCAGTCGGCATCCGGCACGCGGATCGTCAAGGGGCCGATTTCGCCGCCATTCTGAAACGCGATCGGCCGCATCGAGTCGGTGTAGCCCTCGGGCACGGCGGCGCCGTAGTCGTCACCGACCAGGAGGCATCCCCAGCGCCCGATCGACAGACCCAGAAAGGCGCCGATCATGGCCATGTCAAGGGTGTTCCAGACCTTCAGGCCCTGGGAGCGGGAGGCCAAGATCCCGAAGAGGATGCCGCCGATCATGCCCCCGTACATCACGAGCCCACCCTGCCAGATGAGAAAGACCTTGAACGGATCGTCGAGAAAATCGTGCCCGACGGCGACCTCCAGGACGTGGTCCCGCTCTTCGATCTGGGCGGGGGTGGAGGCGGGGGCCAGGCCCGAGCGCCAGTGTTCGACCTGCTCGCCGGTCACGTCGCTGGCGAGGTAGCGCGAGGACTCGACCACGACGTACATCAGGCGAGCTCCCACGAGAACGCCGACCACGACCCACAGGGCGACCTGGGAGACCCTGGCGGGGTCTTTCTCGGGATCATCGCCGTGGCGCTCGCTCAGGCGGCCCCAGACCCAGATTCCCAGCAGGATTCCGGCGGCCACGGTCACGCCGAAGCTGCGGATGGGAAAGCCCACGAGGGGGAGTTCAAAAATGACGGGATGCATGGCGCGCCAACCTATCCGGCACCGACGGGCAGTTCACGCCGGAATCTCAATTGTGGGCGGGCTTGATGAGCCGCTCCCGGCCGCTATGATCCTGCGCCCCTTTCCCGCTTGAATCCAGGCGCGGAGATCCGAAGGGGAGCGTGGACGAGCCGCGAATTCGAGCGTATGAACCAGATTCCTCGGGCCAAGATCTATCTCGAAGGACGTTACCGCAAGTTCTCGCGGGGTTTGCCGCAGACGATCTTCTTCTGCCCCGAGTGCAAGGGGCATCCGCGCCGACGCCGTGCCTGTCAGCGCTGTGAGGGATTCGGGAAGCTGACACGCGAATCGGTGCAAGAGCTCATCGCGTGGGTGGCCGGCAAGGCCTTCGGGACGCGCAAGAACAAGTTCCACGGCGCCGGCCGCGAGGATGTGGATGTGCGCATGCTCGGGACGGGGCGGCCCTTCGTGCTCGAGCTGATCGGACCCAAGAACCACGACGTGGATCTGGCCGAGCTCGAAGCCGAGATCAATCGGCGTAACGAGGGGACGCTCGAGGTCCTGGGGCTGCACTGGACCGAAAGGGCGCGTATCGCCTATCTCAAGGAAACGCCCCACTCGAAGGAATACGGCGCCCTCGTCGAGGTGGAAGGAGCCGTAGACATGGGTCGGCTCGACTTCATCGGCAAGCGCCTCCAGGTGCTGCAGAAGACGCCCCAGCGCGTCGCCCATCGCCGGGTCGTGAAGGACCGCGAGCGCTGGGTCGAGTTCCTCGAGATCGAACCCGAGGCCGAGCCCCCCGGGCACTTTCGCGTGCGCATGCGGACCCAGCACGGGACGTACGTCAAGGAAGTGCTTTCGGGGGAGGACGGCCAGACGACTCCCTCCCTGGCTACGTTGCTCGAGGTTCCCTGCCGCTGCGTTCAGCTGGACGTCCTGGACATCCTCGACGAAGAGGGGAGCGAGATCCGGGAGTACACGGCGCCGCCGGTCTTCGGGTCCGGGCTCTAGCTACCTGCGCGGCTGCGCTCCCTGAACGCCGCAAGCCGAACCTTTCGGGTTCGCGGCCCGCCTTCGGCGAGCGGCGGGAGATCCTGGCAGCCTAGCGGTCGTCCGTGCCGATCGACGTGGGAGTCACGTGGGAAGGAGAGCCCCCGTCGGCCAGCGGCCGCGGCGTCGGGCCGGCAATGACAAAGACGCGGCCGGCCTTCTCTCCGATGCCTCGGCTCCAGGCGGCGGTGATCAAGAAGTCGATGCCGCCGTCGCCGTCGAGATCGCCCAACCCCACGGCGTCGAAGCCGAACGTGGTGCGCGAGACGTTGCAGGCGTAGGAGCGTATCAGTCGGCCCGTTCGTCCCGAGTAGAGGTATGCCTTGCCCGCGGTAGCGCCGCCCTCTTCGTTCTTCCAGGCGCCTACAATCAGGTCGGCACAGCCGTCGCCGTCGGAATCACCCGCGATACCCGGGCCGGAACCGCCGAATCCGTCTCCTGCCGATTCCCCGGTGAGGGTCAGAATGCGCTCGCCCGTCTTTCCGGAGAACACGTAGGCGCGACCCGTGCAGCGGCCGCGGGCGCAGTTTTCCCAGTCCGAAGCATAGATGTCGATGTGCCCATCACCGTCGACATCCCCCGGAATGGAAACGAAACGCCCCAGACTGATGCCCGTGTCGTCTGCTTCGAAGGTGAAGACCTCTTGCGCCTGCTCGCTCGCGTAGCGGTAAACGAAGACGCGCCCACGGTTTCTCAGGCCCGCGTTGCCCGACCCGATCACCATCAGTTTTTGATCACAATGCCGCGACGCTGCGACGCAGCTGCCGAATCCCCCGTCCCGTTCTTGTCCCGACGCGCTCCACAGAAGCTCGCCATCCTTGCCCGAGAAGAGATACACGCATCCGCCGTCCTCGGCGGTGTGGTCGCTGTTGGGAGCACCGATGAGATACTCGGGCACACCGTCGCCGTTCCAATCTCCACTGGAAGAAACGCGCCAACCGAAGGCGTCTTCGGGCTCCTCGGATTTCAGTTCGAGCAACGTTTCGCCGGTCTTCCCCGAGAGCACGTAGGCCCGTCCGATGCCGTAACTCCAATTGGTGGCGCCGATGAGGAGGTCCGCATACCCGTCGCGATTCTGGTCTCCCGCGGTGTCTATGCCGATGCCGAAGAATTCGCCGGGTTGACCGGCCCGCTTGAGGATTTGTTTGCCGGTCGCGCCGGAGTAAACATAGATCTTCCCGGCGTTGGCTCCGTCGCCGCTCTCCCCGACCGTTTCCGAGCATTTGTACGGTGCTGAGACGATGAAGTCGGCAACCCCGTCCGCATCGACATCGCCCGCGTTGCGGCCTTCCCAGCCGAATTGGTCGTTCGCCGCTTCGCCCTCCAGCATGTACAAAAGTCGCACGTCTTCCCCGAAGAACCTGGACGGCTTGGGTGGAGCGAGAAAGGCCTCGAAGCGTTTGTACTTGCGCAACGGATCGAGATCCGGATCCGTCGCCATGAGGCTGGGGTTGAAGTAGCCCGCGTCGGTCGATTTTTCCAACCAGTCGAACGCCTCCTCGATCCATCCCAGCTGCGCGCAAGCGCACGCGGCGTTGTAGAGCGCCGAGGCGCGCGTCTTCGGGAAGCGCGAAGCCTGGACGTCGGCTTTCAGGGCCTGTTCCAGCTCGCCGAGCATCTGCAGCGAGTATCCCAGGAGGAACCAGGCGCTCGCGTGATCGGCGTGCTCCTCCGTGATCTTCGTCAGCTCCCGCGTTGCGCTCTCGAAGTCTCCCCTACGCATTGCGGCCCGCGCGTGGGCAAAATCTTCGGCCTGTTTCGTTGCGCGGTCCGATGGACGACTCTGACTCGTCCGGGGCTCGGTCTCCTGGGGAGCCTGGCCGGGCTGTACGACAAGCAGCAGAGGGCCAGCCAAGAGGTAGAGGGTCAGCAAGGACTCCATGAACTCGAGGTACGAGGTGGGGGGGAGGCGGCGCTCACGAGGTTACCTCCGAATGCGCAGGTCCGCGACGGGTCGGGAGCGGGGTCGTCGGGATTTACGGATCTGTTTCCGCGGAACCGACCGAAGGGGGGGTGGAGGCGGGGAAGATGCCGGCGGAAATTCCCTCGCATTCATTTCGAGGGAATGCGCCTGCCTTCTAGGGAGGCATTCGACCCGGGGGGCCTTTTTGCATGGCGGTCTCGACGGCTCTTTTTCGCTGCGCCTTGCGCTGCGGGCCCTGCCCCCTACAAATGGGGCCATGGGAGAATCGGGCGTAAGGGGCTCTTCCCTCGCGACAAGGTCTGTTCACGGGCGGGGAGAGCCGCATCGGAGAGGGGATCCTCTCGTCGCCCCCCTCGTGCGCAGCACCAACTTCACCCGGATGAAGAGGCCCGTGGACGGCGCGCACAGGGACTGGACCACAGCTTCGGGCTTGCGGGCGGTGACGAAGCTGCTGCACGTCTTCTGCGGCGCTTCTCCTCGATCTCCGAAGCCGCGAGCCTGGGGGGCGTGGAAACCCCGGCCACGCGACCCCGCGATCTCTCTCGGGCGCCGGAGCAGGATGGCTGAGATGAGCCGTTGCCTGTCTCGAATCGCGTTGGGCGCGTTACTGGTGTCGGGTTGCACGCGGCCCCGGACGGAGCCTGCGCAAAACGTGCTGGTGATCGTGATCGACACCCTGGGCGCCGAACACCTCGGTGCCTACGGCGGTCCGACCCGTTCGCCGAGCATCGATCGCCTTGCCCGCGAGGGCGTGCTGTTCGAAAGGGCCTTTTCGACGGCTCCCTGGACCAAACCGTCCATCGCTTCGCTCTTCACGGGCGTCATGCCTTCCCGCCACGGCGTTCGGCGCCTGACCGACCGGTTGAACGAAAGCGTGGCGACCCTGGCCGAGCATGCGCAGGCCTGCGGGTTCGAGACCCATGCCGTGATCAGTCATTTCTTGATCACGACCGAGCACGGATACGGGCAGGGTTTCGACACCTTCGACGGCTCGGCGATCGCCGGACACGAGGGCATCTCCTCCAGGAAGGTCACCGATCAGGCGCTCGCCTTTCTGGAACGGCGGACGGACGAGCGCTTCTTTCTCTTCGTCCATTACTTCGATCCCCACTTCGCCTACCACCAGCACAAGCGCTTTGCGCACACCGGCGACTACGAGGGGCCGGTGGCTTCAGGAATGGAGATCTGGAGTCTACGCGACCTGCGAGGGGAGCTGGCTCAGGCCGACGTGGAGCATCTGCGCGATCTCTACCGCGAGGAGATCGCCTTTACCGACTTCCATGTCGGCAGGCTCTTGGATGCGCTCGCTGAGCACGGGTTGGCGGAGGACACGCTCGTCGTCTTCACCGCCGACCACGGCGAGGAATTGATGGAGCACGGTTGGATCGGCCACACGCGCACGCTCTACGACGAGCTCCTGCGGGTACCGCTGATCATCTCGCTGCCCTCCCGTATCGAACCCCGCGTCGTTCCAGAGCCCGTATCGTTGCTCGACGTCGCACCGACGATCGCCCAGCTGGCCGGTTTGCCGCGCCTTCCGGGCTGGGAAGGAACCTCGCTGGCGCCTCTCCTCTGCGAGGGCAAGGGCGTGCACCTGAACCGACCGGTCTTTGCCGAAGTGTCGTTCGGCAACGCCGATCCGGGCGCCGAAGCGCGGAACCCACGGGCGGCCGACAAGGTCGCGCACAAGACCGCCGTGATCGTCAACGACCTCAAGCTGATCCACGACGAACCCAGCGACTCCTACGAGCTCTTTGATCGCCGCAGCGACGGGGAAGAGAGAAAGAACCTGTGGCAGGCAGGTTTTCAGAGCTCCCACCCCCTCGCTCAACGGTTACGAGCCTGGGAAAAGGCCCGTGCCGAGGGCTCCCTAGGGGACGCTGCGGTCTTTGACGAGGCCCAGCTGGAGGAGTTGCGCCGTTTGGGCTACGTGCGCTAGTTCCTTGCCGGACGGCATCTCCTCCACAGTTCTTCGCCGGCGCCGGCGGCGAAGAGCGCCAGCAGCTGAACCAGCGGAAGTGCGAAGCGGATTTTCACGGGTACGGCCACGAGCGCGATGAAGTAACCGAGGGACATCAGGGCCAGAAATGTCCAGCCGGGATTCTTGCGGGCCAGGCAGGCAACGCCGGCGATTCCCAGCACCCACAAGAGGTACCAGGCGATGCGCGCCGGCAGTTCGAGCGACCTCAATCCGACCGGCGCCGTTTCGCCCCAGCGGTCGAAATCGTTCAGCGAGCGCTCGAACCCCGAAGGTTTCTTCGCCAGGAGCTTCCAGAGCTTGCCCAGTTGTTGCCAGCCCACGCGCAAGACGCCCGTATCGGTGACATAGTCGAGTGTCCGCTCTTCGGCCTGTCGTTCACGCTCCGCTCGATCGGGAGAGACGATCCAGTACCCGCGGTCGATCTCTCCGATCTTCACCTCCTTCGAGGAGGTGATGCCCACCTCCAGGTTCCACCAGCGATTGGCGGCCAGGCGCAGGCCGTGGCCTTGTTGCTGGTTGGCCAGGAGCTGTGGAAGGACGACCAAAAGGAGCGGTATTGCGAAGGCGAGAAGGGCCATCGCCGACCTGGCGAGGCGTTGGGCCGGCTGCAGGGGGGAGCGCAGGCTCTTCCACACGATGAAGGCGAAAAAGAGGATGAGGAAGGGTTGCAGGGATCCCTTGGCGAAGAGCGCGTAGCCCATGGCGACTCCGGCGGGGACCAAGAAGAGGATCCGACCGCTCTCCAGAAAGCGTAGAAACAAGAGCACGATCGCCGCGAAGAGCGCTGCGTGCAGGAGCTCGGGCCAAAGCGTGTGCACGTGAAATCCGAGCCACGGGAAGAACGCCAGGAACGCCGTCGCACCCATCCCGGCGCCTTTCGAAAGCCCCAGGTGTTTCGCGGTCGCGTGCGTGCACAGGACGAGAACCACGAGAAAGAGGATGTTGATATAGGCGATCGCCGGGTAGACCGCGGGTGCGAAGAGCGACAGGATACGTACGTTCAAGAGCGGCCGGTGATCGAACCCGAGGGTCCCCGGCAAGAGGCTCCAGCCCGGCTCCCCGGCCTCGGTCGTCGCGAGTTCGAGGTAGTGTCCCTCGTCCCCCCAGAACCTCGGATGGGGCAGGGCGACGGTGATCGCGACGTGTACGGCGACGAGAATCGTGACCAGCGCGGCCAATGCCCATCGCGGCTTCATGGTGTGAATCGTACGATGCCTGCGATGTCTGCGCGACTCGCTCGCACGATCGCCATCGCCGTCCTACTGGGACTCGCGCTGTTCGTCCTACCCGACGGCTGCAGGGGAGGCACCGCCGCGGACTTCACGGGCGTCGCCTATTCGTGCCAGCTGCACGTCCACGGTCCCTACAGCGAAGGGATCGCCAGCATCGATTCACACACCTTTGAGGCCTCCCAGCTCGGTCTGGACGTGATCTGGTGGAGCGATCACGACTTTCGCGCCACCTCGTACAACCACGTCGGTCGCTTTGGTTTCGAGGCCTTCGAGGAGCCCCAGGCCCGGGGCGAAGCCTGGTCGCTGGCGCTCGCGCGCCGCGAGAGCGACACGAAGGGCGTGCGACTCTTGCGCGGCGCTCCGGGAGGACGGGCCGAGCTCGTCGAGGAACCGGTTCGGGAAGGGGAGCGTGCCCTGCGCCTGGAAACCAGCGCGGACACACGGGCCTTTCAGCCCTACAGCTGGACCTTCGAGACGCGCAGGCTCCTGCACCGTCGCCCCCTCGCCTCTCGACCGACGGTGCGTATCGGTCTCTATCCCGAGTCCCTGGACGAGGACGCCCGGGCGTTCCTGCGCGTCGACCTCTCGGAGCATGCCCCGCGTGGAGGAGAGGTTCCCGAAGCCTACGCGTTGCGCTACGTGCTCGTGCAGGATGATCGAGATGCGTGGCGTGAGGGCAACGTCTACCACATCCCGCTGAGCTTTGAGGCGGGGCGCTGGAACGAGTTCACCCTGGACCTTCGCAGGGATGCCGCGGCGGGGTTTCCGTTCCTTCCCGGCCTGCCGGGGGAAGACCACAGCCTCTTCGGTCTCTCCTTCGGTGTGGAGGCCCGCCGTGGGGCGCGGGCGAGCATCGTGCTCGATGACCTGCGCATCGATCAGGAACTCGACGGCCCGCCGGCCTTCGTGCACCAGGCGCGGTTGATCGAGAGTTTCGGGAACGGTCCTCCGCTCCAGCTGCAAGGCGTGGAGGTCTCGTTCGCAGCGCGCCACCTGAACGAGTTCAGCGTCGAGACGGGCCTGTTGGACTACGACGCCCTGGCGCGGGAGGCGGGGTTCGATCCCGAGGCCCCTGAGCTCTTCGACGAACAGGGCTTCAAGGCTCTCGTCGTCGAGCGCGCCGTCGAGGAGGCCCACGCCCGCGGCGGGTTGATTTCCTGGAACCACATGTTCGGCGTGAATCCGACGGGAAGCGAGCGGCGTAAGACGCGCGAGCAGCAGCTCGAGATCCTCCTGAAGAACGATGCTTTCGGCGTGGATTTGCTCGAAGTGGGCTATCGCGACCGTGCGGGAGCCTCGCTCACCGATCACCTGTGGGTCTGGGACCAGGCCGCCCTCGCCGGATTGCGGCTGGTCGGGACCGGGGTCAGCGATTCCCACGGCGGCCCGGATGCGCGCTGGCGTACGAGTCCGAACAACTTCATCAGCTGGGTGTACGCGCAGGAGCCCACGAAAGCCGCCCTGATCGAGGGCCTGCGTGCCGGACGCGTGTTCTTCGGCGACCTCGTGCTGTTCGACGGCGACCTGGACCTGGTCACCGACGCAGGCCAGCGCATGGGAGCTGAGGTGGAGACGGATCGGGACGAGTTGCAGGTCCGGTTGATGGCCCGCGGCCTGCGCGGCGGAGAGCGAGTCCAGGTGGTCCTGGGGGGGGAGGTCGTGCGCACGTTCTCCGTCACGGGATCGAGCTTTCATCGTTCCATCACGGTGGCGCCGGGTGAGCGGGGCACGTTCGTTCGTTTCGAGATCTACGACGCCGAGGATCGTGCGGTCGCTTTCAGCAATCCGATCTACTTCTCGCGTCCGTACTCGTCCGATGCGCGATAGGGCCGTCGCGGCTCCGTGGCGCACTTCGCGCCGGCGCGCGCCGTGTCTTCGAAGGCGAGCCTCTCATCTCTCACTGAGAACCCAGTGGTGCCGGGTGATCTCGCCCTTCTTGAGCTCGATGTGGGCGCGCGAGCTCTTGTAGTCGGGATGGCTGAAGGAAAGCCGCAACCGTCCTTCGGGTACGTGACGCACGTGGATCCAGCCACCGGCGTCGGTCGTCTTCGTGAACGAGCCGCCGGACGTGCCGCTTCCGCGCACCTCCACCCCCGGAATCGAGCGGTTCAGGTCATCCGAAACGCGCACGTCGATGCCTGCGAAGGGGGGCAGCTCGATGTTGGGAAAACTCAGCGAGGGCGACCGAAAGAGGATCGACTTGCGCTCGCGCAGGAGCGGCGATTCCGGGAGACCGACGATCAGTTCGTAGGGCCCGTCCAGGACCTTATCGAAACGATAGGTTCCGGTGAGGTCCGTTCTTACCGTGCGCGTGCCCCCCTCGGGCATTTCGACGAGCGTGATCGGTACGTCCTCCTGGGGGGCGCCCGCGGCATCCGTGATCACGCCCTCGAGAAAACCGGCGGGGACCATGATCAGGTTGATGAAGGGGGCCTCGTTGCCCTTGCGCAACAGGACCGAGGCCACACGGCCGTTCAAGCCCGCCCCCTTCGCTTCGATGTCGTAGCCTGCGAAGGGCAGGCCCTTGACGGTGAAATCCTCCTCGCCCCGCTCGAAAATCAGCGTCCTCTCGACCGCGTGCTCGCGCCCCATCAGGGTGCGGCTGGGGCGGATGAGAAGCTTCCAGTTCTTCGGAAAGTCCACCCCCCGGGCCTGGACGTGCCCGCGCAGCATCCCCGTGCCCTCGAAGGGATCCCTCTGTTCGCTCCGTTCGGACCCGGTCGAAACGGGGAGTTGGAGGGAGGTCGAGCTCGAATCCCCGGCCGTTCCGGCCCCGGAGGTCGGTCCGTCGGATCCGATCGGCGTCCGACGCGGCTGGTCCGCCACCGTCCGCGGCGAGCGCTCGGGCTCGCCCACGCCAGGCCCCTCGAGGGCTCCGCCGCGGCGCGAACCCTCTGGAATCAGCCAGGGACTCAGGAGGGCCGCCAGCGCCAGGAGTGCCAGCAGTGCCAGGGGCAGGAGCGGAATGCGTCCTGCACGCTTGCCCCGCCGGGTGCCGATTGACACCTTGCGGGAGTCCTTGTGGGCTTTCCGCCCCAGTCCGCCGGTTCTTTCCACCTTAGATTCAAACGGGCCCAAACCCCGAGCCTCCCCTAACCGTACCGTGATGAGTCCCGAGACCAATACATACCGGGTTTCCTGGCCTCCCATGATCCACGCACGCACCGTTCTGAAGGTCCTATCGCTTCTTTCTCTCCTGCTTTTGTGCTCCATGCGCGGCCGGGAGGAGCCTTCTCCGAAGGCGGAATCCGTTTCCTCGATCCGGGCCGAGGGGCCCTACAGGGCGGGGCGAGTGGTCGTCCTGGGCTTCGACGGGGCCGATGCGCGGACCGTGGGCGAGCTCGTCGAGGAGCACCCGGGGCGTTACCCGACTTTCGAGAAGCTCCGGCGCGAGGGAACCTTCGGGCCCCTGGGCGGCGTCACCTCGCCGGAATCGCCGGTGGCGTGGGCTTCGGTGAACAGCGGGATGAACCCGGCCAAGACCGGCGTGCCCGGTTTCATCAAGCGCGATTTGAGGGAAGGTGCGAGTTCCCCCTCGCCGGGCTTCGGCTTCATCCGCAGGGAAATGCTACCCCTGGAGAGCGTCGAGCATGCGCCGATCCCCACCTGGCCGGCCGCCACCACGGGGGCGGTCTTCGGTGGGCTGGCCTTCCTCGTCGTCTTCGGCCTGGCCTTCCTTGCCCTGCGCAAGTTCGTGATCGCCATGGCCCTCGGTGTGCTTCTCGGCGGCATCGCCGGTTGGGGCGGTTGGATGTTGCGGGGCTACCTGCCGGAGAGCTATCCCCACACGGCGAACGTTCTGCAGGTCGACAGCTTCTGGGATCACCTTGCGCGGGCCGGCGTGCCGAGCGTCATCCTGGACGGCGCGCAGGTCTTCGATCGCCCCTCACCGGACGGTGCGAAGGTGCTGGCCGGTCTCGGTCTTCCCGACGCGCGCGGGGAGCTGGGCAACTGGTTCATCTACACCACCGACCCCGACGAATTCAAACGCGAAGGCCGCGATACGAACACCTCCGGCACCGTGTATCGCGTCGACGAATACGACGGCGTGATCGAGACGAAGATCGACGGTCCGGCGAACTTCTGGCGCGAGGACAGGATTCAGGCGGAGCTCGACGAGGTCGATCGACAGCTGGCCGATCCCGGCCTGGATTGGGAGAAGGCCCCCGATCTCAGCAACCGCAGCCAGGAGCTCAAGGCCCGGTTGAAGGAAGTGGGCCCCACCTCCGTTCCCATGGAGATCGAGCTCGGAGACGGCCAGGCCACGGTCACGATCGGCGGCGGTGCGCAGACCGTGAAGGTGGGCGAGTGGTCGGAGTTCTACGAGCTGTCGTTCGAGCTGAACTGGCTGGTCAAAGTGGATGCGCTGACGCGCGTGAAGCTCGTCCAGCTGGAACCGCACCTGGAGCTCTTCGTCAACGTGCTGGACATCGATCCGCGCAACCCGCCGTTCTGGCAGCCGATCTCCTCGCCCTACGGCTTCTCCAAGGAGCTCGCGGACGATTGCGGTCGTCTCTACGAGACCTACGGCTGGCCGACACCGACCATGCCGTTCAAGGATCGCGAGGTCGATCCGGAAATCCTCCTGGAGGATGTCGAGTTCACCATGAAGTGGCGCGAGGACATCACCCGGCGGATGCTCGACAAGAACGACTGGCGCTGTCTCATGAGCGTGTTCAGCACGACCGACCGCATCCAGCACATGATGTACCAGTTCTACGACACCGAGCATCCGCAGTACGATGCGGCGGAGGCGAATCGCAAGGTGAGCTTCTTCGGCGAAGAGGTCACGTTGGGCGGGGCCATCCCGATGATCTACGAGCAGATGGACCGCGTGATGGGGGACGTGCTGGATCGTTTGCAGCCCGGGGACACGATGCTCGTCTGCTCGGACCACGGTTTTCAGAGCTTCCGTCGTCAGGTGCACATCAACAACTGGCTGGCGGAGAACGGCTATCTCAAGGTCAAGCCCGGCGCCAGCAAGAGGACCGCCAAGGGGCTCCTGTTCGTCGACTGGGATCAGACGAAGGTGTACAGCCTGGGCCTGGGCTTTCTGTACGTGAACCTGAAAGGGCGCGAACCCAGGGGCATCGTCGATCCCTCGGAGAAGCGCGCCCTGATGGAAGAGGTGCGTAGCGGGCTCATGGCGGCCACCGATCCCGACACGGGGGTGAAGATCTGCAACGACGTCTACATCGTCGAGGACCGCCACGAGGGCGCCTACATCACGCTGGAGGCCGACATGATCACCGGTTTCGCCCCGCCCTACCGCGTGGGCTGGACGACGTCCTCGGGCGGGCTGTACATGGTGCGGGAAGAGGAGTCGGGTCTCGATGAGATCGGACCCATCTGCTCCGACAACACCTCCCCCTGGTCCGGCGGCCACGTGTCGATGGCCTTGCCCGACGTGGCGGGTGTCTTCTTCAGCAACCGGCGCGTCGACGTGCCACAGGACGGCGGCGTCAAAGCACTCCACATCGCCCCCACGGTCCTTTCGCTCCTGGGCGTCGATGTTCCGGAGGCGATGGACCTGGAGCCCCTGGAGTTCCGGTGATACGAGCCGGGTATACGGAGCCGGGCTCCGTATACCCGTATCAATCCGTGCGGATGCCCTTCCAGTGGGCCTCCTTCACTCCCTCGAGCATGCAAATCCGCTCCGTGAGGTGCGGTCCCTGGAAACGGTTTCTCGTGCTCAGGTAAACCGTGATGCTGAGCGGGCCGCTGCGGCTGGTCCGGCCGTGGATGTCGATCACTCGAACTGCCTCGGCCTCGAGCATGGTCTTGATCTCTTCGATCAGCGGATCGACCTCGCCCCGTTCGGCGCTCACGAAGAGTCGCCGATAGATCGTGGGCCGTATGAGACCGGACGCGCGCTCGAAGTAGGTCAAGACCGAAAGCACAAACAGCGTGCCCACGATCGCCAGGGCGTAGTCCTTGTTTCCGAGGACGATGCCGAGCCCGGCGACGAACCAGATGCACGCGGCGGTTGTCAACCCCCGCAAGAGATCCCCCGAGCGTAGAACGGTGGCCGCTCCGAGAAAGCCGATGCCGGTCACGATGCCCGCCCCCATGCGGTTGGGATCGAACACGTGGCGTTCGGAGGTCGGTATCTCTCCCTGCCTGGCGACCAGGATCAGCATGGTCGAGCACACGCAGACCAGGGCGTGGGTCCGTAGCCCGGCCGGTCGCCCGTGCATTTCGCGCTCGAGGCCGACCAGGCCGCCCAGGAGGACGGCGAGAAGCAGGGGGACAAAATCAAACTGGGCAAAATCCATCATTCCCTAAGCGTTACCCTGTGGCCCATGAAGTTCCACTGGAAAGTGTTGGCCTGGATGCTCGCCGGGGTGGTCCTGGGAATGGTGCTCCAGAAAGGGACGTCGGCGCCGTCCTTTGCCGGGGCAAAATGGGGGGTGGTAGCCGATGGGCAGGGGCTCGTCATCCTGAGCGCGTCCGGCCCCGTGGGCAGCCGAATTCAGAAGAGCGATCTGGCGGTCGGGGACGTCATCGTCGCGGCGCTGCGCAACAAGGGCAGCAAGAACGTCGACCGCCCCGAGGAGCGCGTCGTCCTGCGGGCCGAGACGGATTTTCAGGGGGTGCTCGATCGCTCCCAGAACGGCGACGTGCTTTTCCTCGAGCGCGCCGACGGGCGAACGTTCATCGTGACCCTGGGCATGGACCCCGGCTCGAGTCGCGCCGCCTGGATTCGGCCCTTCGACTTCATCGCCGACATCTTCATGGCGCTCCTGAAGATGTTGATCGTGCCGATCGTCCTGACCTCGATCATCTCGGGCGTCGCGGGGGTGGGGGATCTGGGCAGCCTGCGTCGGATGGGGCTCAAGACCTTCGCTTACTACCTCAGCACGAGCCTGCTCGCCATTTTCGTGGGACAGGCCCTGGTCACGCTCATTCGTCCGGGGGACGGGGCCCAGCTGGGGCTGGCCATGCTCGCTCCCGGGGAGGCTCCCTCCGGGGACTTCATCGGTGTTTTGAAGCGCATGGTGCCGGCGAACGTCTTCGATGCATTCGGAGACAACAGCGAGATGCTGGGCGTGATCTTCTTCGCCCTCTTGTTCGGCTTCTTCATCACGCGCACCGACGAACCGCACCGCGGAAGGGTGACCGGCTTTTTCCAGTCGGCCTTCGCCGTCATGTTGCGCATGGCCGAGGGCGTCTTGACGCTGCTGCCTTTGGGCGTGTTCTGCCTCATGGTGCGCGTCGTCTCCAAGACCGGCTTCGCCGTGTTCGAACCGCTGCTGCTCTACATGGGGACGGTTACGCTGGCGCTTCTTATCCACGCCTGCGTGACCCTGCCCCTGGTCGTGCGCTTCATCGGGCGGGCCTCGCCAAAGCGCTGGGCCCAGGCCATGTCACCCGCCTTGATGACGGCTTTCAGCACGAGCTCGTCCAGCATGACCCTGCCCGTCACGCTGGAAACCGTGGAGAAGCGCGGCAAGGTCAGCAACAAGGTGACCTCCTTCACGTTGCCCCTCGGAGCGACGATCAACATGGATGGCACCGCGCTTTACGAGTGCATCGGTGTCATTTTCCTCGCCCAGTACTACTCGGGGATCAGTCCCGAGTTCTCGCTGACCTTTGGCCAGCAGGGAATCGTGGTGATCATGGCGCTCCTGGCCAGCATCGGCGCGGCGGGCATCCCCTCGGCCGGACTCGTCATGATGCTGGCCATCCTCTCCGTGCTCGGATTGCCGATCGAAGGGGCGGCGCTCTTGCTCGCTGTCGATCGGCCCCTCGACATGTTGCGCACGGTCGTCAACGTCTGGTCCGATTCCTGCGGCGCCTGTGTGGTCGCCCGCAGCGAAGGAGAGGAAGGGCCGCTCCATGCCGGAGCCCCCGGATAGCTCCGAGCCCTGGTGGACGCGTGGCGAGTTCGCATGGGCCTGCGCGATCGGGGTGGGTTTCGTCACCACCTGGCTCGGTCTCCAGGTGCCGCTCCCGGGCTTTGCCGCGCTCCTTTCCAGCGCGGCTTTCGCACCGATTTACGTGGACCTCCTCAGGCGCGAGAAGCGTTCCCTGATGCTCGCCAGCTCGGCCGTCTGGGCCCTGGGATCCCTGGGCGCCGTGGTCGGAGTCGTGTACGAGGCGCCGATTCCCCAGGACTTCGCCGCCCGGCTTCCGGGCGCCCACACCCTGCTTCAGGAGGACTTCGGCTTTCTGCAGATCGAGGGGCTCCTGGAGCCTGGCACCGAAGACCCCCCGCCAGTTCCCCGCTCCACCCTGCCCCGCAACCTCTTCGCCTGTTTGCTGGTGGTGGCCCTGGCCCGGCCGGTGGGCGGCGTTTTCGCCCTCTTGATGCTCGCCAACCTCCTGGGGGCGGTCGGCGGGGCCCTCGGGGCCGCCGGATTTGCGCCCGGGACCTCCGGACTGATCGTGCTCTGCGCAATCCCGCCCCATCTCTTGCTGTGGATCCTGGCGGGGCTTCTCGGGGCGGTGGCGGTCAGTGAGATGGCCCTCCTTCCCGAGCTGGCGCCGCTCACTTCCCTCCGTCGCCGGTTTCTCCTGGCAGCGCTGGTCCTGGCGTGTCTGGCGTTTGCGGGTCACGGGATGTGGATCCGGACCTGGCGTTCCTACCTCGCAGACTGGCTCTGAGCGCGGCCAAGAGGGCCGTCCCCGGAGAAAGCGGGCAACTCCCGTCCTAGGCCCGTGCACAAGAGCGGGGAATCCCTAAGATAAACTCCCCGGCGTTCGAGGCGACCGTCCTTGGACGAATGCCCCGGCGTCCCTCCCGAGCCCAACTCCCGTTCTTTCAGCTACGTATGGACGAGTCTCATTTGATCGAGCGCATCACCCGGTCGTTGGCTTTCATGCTCCGCCACCAACCGGAGCAGTTCGACCTCGAACTGGACAAGTACGGCTATGCGGACCTCGATGAAGTGGTCCGTGCTCTCAATGAGAAGGTCGGCGAGCCGGTGGAAGTCGGCGATGTCGAGGAAGCCGTCGGGTCCAGCGGTCCTCGCTACGAGATCGATGGCGACAAGATTCGCGCCCTCTATGGCCATTCGATCACCGTCGACCCCGGCGACACGTCCAAGCCCCCCGAGGTGCTCTACGTGTCTCTTCCGGAAGGGGACGTGGAGCGGGCGCAGCGTTTTGGATTGCGCGGCGGACGCAGGCGCTTCCTGCATCTGGCCCTGAGTCAGGAGCACGCCGTCGAATCGGGTCGTCGACTGGCCCGCGACTACACGGTTCTTTCGATCCAGGCCCTCGACGCCTGGGAAGAGGGGGTCAACTTCTACGACCGCCACTCGCTTTGGCTGGCGGAAGAGGTGCCGACCCATCTGCTCGAGATCGAAGAGACCTATCACGACGGCGTCGAGCCCCTGCGCCACGGACGCGTGGGGGGTCGCCGCGCTGATCGTGGCGGAGGGCGTGGAGATCACGGCGGTCGAGGGCGAGGGCGACGTGGGCCCCGCGGAGTTGGCGACAGGGATCGGGGTGGCGGCGAGCGCCCGCAACAGGACGATGAGCACGCGGTCTCCGCACGCGGTGGTGGCGGGTCGCGCGGTCGTTCCGGACACGCCGGCGGGGAGTCCCGAGGACACTCAGAGCGACCTCGCCGCAGCAGCGATGGTGGGAAGGGCGGGCGTCGTGGCCGCGTCGGCCGCGATCCGGAGCGCACCTCCAGGGCTCGCGACGATCGCGAGCCGCGCCGTGAACGCCCGGTCGTGGCCGCTTCTTCCGAGTCTTCCGATACGAGCCGGTCCTGCGGGACGAAGGAGCGCTCCTCGGTGGGACGTTCCTCCTCAGCTCCCGCGGCTCCGGGAACCCCTTTCGGTGCCGGTTTGGTGGGCGATCGTGCCAAGCAGGACGCTCCCGAGCCGAAGCGAAAACGGGTCCAGACAGAGGCTCCGGCTCCTGACCCTGCTCCGGCCCCCGAACCCAAGGGAAAGTGCCCCCCGGATCCGGGGCCGCCGCCGTCGTCCTTCGGGGCCGGCCTCTGAGGTCCGGTGCGCTGGCCGCTCCGCGAGGAGGAACTCCCGCGCGGCTATCGTCTGACGCGTAGCCGCGGGGGCGTACTCGCATTCGATTCACGGGTGGGAGCGCATCTGGAGTCGGGCGGCTTCGGACCTGAGGGACGCGAGCGGCTCGAGGTCAGCGAGTTCTCTGGGCGGCGCCCGCTCCAGGTTCTCCATGGGGGCCCGCGGGGCGAACGCTATGTCGTGCGCGCGTTCCACCACGGGGGGGTCTTTCGTTGGCTGGGGTCGAGTTTCTACTTCGATCCGCGGCGGCCCTTCCACGAGCTGGCACTGGCCGAAAAGCTCGAGGGGCTCGGGATCAGGACACCGCGAGTCGTTGCGGCACGGGCCCGTCGTGCGGGGGCGATGGGGTGGCGCCTCGATCTCGTCACCCGGGCGGTGGAGCACAGCATGGATGGAGCGCAGGCCCTCGAGCGACTGCGCCGGGGCGAGCTTGACGCCGGGCAACGCCGGGTGCTCTTTCGGGGGGCCGGCACGCTGGTGGGGCACCTGCACCGGGTCGGCTTTCAACATCGCGATCTGCACCCGCGCAACCTCCTTTTCGACGTCGACCTGAAGGCCGAGGAGGAGAGCTGGGTGCTGGATCTCGACGGGTCGCACTTCGTCTCCGGTGGGCTCTCCGATGCCCTGCGTCGCAAGAACCTCTCGCGCATGTGGCGCTGGGTGCGTCGCAAGCAGGAACGCCTCGGGGCCTTTTGCCAGCAGGGGGATGTGGCTCGCTTCATGCGGGCCTACGAAGCCGTCCGGGGGAAGGGCTCCCCGGCCTGGAGGATGGATTGGCGCGGGGTCGAGCAAATGGATCGCCGGGGTCGGCTCTTGCACCGCAGCGGCTGGCTTCTCGAGGGTTGTCTCGGCGTGGGCCACGAACGCCACGACGGGGTCCCCGAGCGAAGACCGCAAGCGTAGCTTCGCGGACCCCTCGGAGTCCCACCCCGGAGGTAATCGCGCGGCTCCCCCCGTTTGCCTGGCCCTCTGGACCCGCTTGCTGCGCGAGGTGTCGAATTGAGAACCAATCGCAGTTAATAATTGACATTGAGATTGAATCTCAATTAGGGTGCTCATCGGCGTGCGTGTCCTAGCCCTTCAACTCTTCGTGATCCTTCCCGGATGCGGAGCCCCCGAGACGGTGGAGTCCGGAGAATCCGCTCGAAATGAGGGTCCCGTCACCGTGGAGCGCCACCTGGCGGCCATGGGGACCTGGCTCGAGCTCGAGATCGGGGGGGCCGATCGTTCGGTGGCCCTGGCGGCCAGCGAGGCGGCCGTCCTGGCCATCGAGGGGGTGGAATCCCGGCTGTCGACCTGGCGGGATGACACCGAGCTCGCCCGTCTCAACGCCCACCCCGTGGGCCGGTCCTTCGTGCTGACTCCGGCCCTGGCCGGCGACCTCGGGCGCGTGCGTGAGCTGGTGCGCGAAACCCGGGGTGCCTTCGACCCCGTCGTGGCTCCCCTGGTCTCCGCCTGGGGGCTTCGCAGCGGCGGGCGCCAACCGAGCGACCTCGAGCTACGAGAAGCCCTCGCCTCGAGCGGGTTTCGCCACCTCCACATCGCCGAGGGGCGCGCCCAGAGGCTGAAGGCGGGCGCAGCGCTCGAAGAAGGGGGCTTTGGAAAAGGGATCGGACTCGACGCCGCAGTGCGCGCCGCCCTCGGCCGGGGCGCGAGCGTGGGCCGGATCGATCTCGGTGGGCAAGTGGTGCTTTTCGGTGAGAGCCCCTCCGCATCCGCATTCGGTCTTGTCCATCCGGAGCACCGTGACGAGGTCGTTGCCGAGGTGACCCTCAGCGGGGGGTCCCTGGCGACCTCGGGCAACTCCGAGCGCGGGATCAGCGTGGACGGCGAGCGCCAATCCCACATCCTCGATCCGCGCACCGGCCTCTTGGTCCACGACTTCGGTAGCCTGACCGTCTGGGCGCCCGATGCGACACGTGCCGATGCCCTGTCGACCGCTCTCTACGTGATGGGACCCGAGCGCGCCCTCGCCTTCGGGGAAGCGGAGGCCGACTGCGAGGTCGTTTGCCTCATTCGAAAAGAGGGGCGGATCGAGATTCAGGCCACCTCCGGCTGGTCCTCTCGCATCCGGACCGTGTCCCCCTCAGCATCGCTTCTCGAGCACTGGAGGACGCGATGATCTCCTGTTTCCGGGCCCTGGTTTCGGTCGTTCCTGTCGTAGCAGCTCTTCTTCCATCCGGACTCTCGGCCCAGGACACCCTGCAACGCCTCGAAAAGCTCGAGCGCGAGAACGAGGAGCTACGCCGGCGGCTGGACATCCTGGCCGAGGAGCAGGAGCGGCTCGAGCTCGGCGACCTCGTCCCCCCTGTCGGGGAAGGGCAATACGGCCTGGGGCCGGCCGCCTCGAAAGTCTATTCGATCCAGTCCGGGCTCTCGATCGGCGGCTATGGCGAAGCGATCTATCGCAACTTCGCCGGCGGCACGGACGAGTTCGACTTTCTTCGCGCCGTGCTTTACTTCGGCTACAAGTTCAACGAGCACTGGGTCTTCAACTCCGAGCTGGAATTCGAACACGCCTCGACCTCGGGGGCGGGCAGCGCGTCGGTGGAGTTCGCCTATATCGACTACCTTCGGTCGGATGAAATAAGCGCGCGTGTCGGATTGGTTCTCGTTCCCATGGGACTTGTGAACGAACTGCATGAACCATCGACCTACCTGTGTGCGAACCGGCCCGAGACGGAGCTGCGCATCTTGCCCACGACCTGGCGCGAAAACGGTATCGGCACCTTCGGGGAGCTCGGGGACATCAGCTATTGCGCCTACGCCGTCAACGGCTTCGACGGCAAGGACTTCCAGGCCACGGGATTGCGCGGCGGTCGCCAAAAGGGGAGTGAAGCCTTGGCCGAGGACTTCGCCTTGGTCGTACGTGCGGATTGGACGGGCAAGCCCGGCCTGCTGGCGGGTGGTTCCGCCTACATGGGAGACGCGGGCCAGGGACAGTCCAGCCTTGGGCTCGGCGACACCCCGGTCTCGATCTACGAGCTGCACGCCGAGTGGAAGGCCGGCGGGATATGGCTGCGCGGACTGGGAGCGATGGCCCGAGTCGGCGACGTTTCTCAGCTCAACACCTCAAACGGGTTCACCGGCGACGAGTCGGTGGGGGAGGAGCTGCATGGTTTCTACTTCGAAGGGGGTTACGACGTCCTGTCGCTCCTCGTTCCCGACTCCGAGGCTTCCCTTTCACCCTACGTGCGCTTCGAATCGATCGACACGCAGGCGGAGGTTCCCGCGGGATTCGCCTCCGACCCGGCCAACGACTTCGACGTTCTGACCTTCGGCATCCAGTATCAGCCGATCACCGAGCTGGTCTTCAAGATCGACTATGCGGACTACGACCGCGGTGGTCTCGACGGCCTGAGCCTTGCCGTGGGATACGTCTTTTGAGCCCCATTCTGGCCGTGAAAGCTCTTCTCCCCCTCCTCTCGCTCTTGGTCTTCTCGACCGGCTCGATCCACGCTTCCGGTACGGACAAGGCCTTGAACTCTCTGACGCGCGATGAAGCGTTGCAGCTGGCGTTCCCCGGCTGTCGGATCGAAAAGGTGACCCACTATCTGAAGAAGGAGCAACGTAAGCTCGCGGAAGAGCTTGCCAAGGTCAAGGTCGAGCGCCGTGTCGTTCACGCATATCGAGCAATGCGGAAGGACGAGGTCGTCGGGACGGCATACTTCGACGTCCACAAGGTGCGCACGCACAAACAGGTTGTCATGTTCGTCGTCGACAAAGCTCGATCGCTGCGGCGGATCGAGCTGCTTACCTTTGCCGAGCCGGTGGAGTACATCCCGAGCGGTAAGTGGTACAGGCAGTTCATCGGGAAGAAGCTCAACGACCAGCTCAGCCTCAAACGCGGAATCCGTGGCGTCACGGGCGCCACCCTTACGGCGCGGGCCACCACCCAGGCGGCGCGCCGTGTGCTCGCCCTGCACGCCGTCGTCGAAAAACCGAAACCCGTGACCCGACTCTGAACCCCCCGGCTTACCCGATGACGCGTGCGGAGGCCTGGTTCGTCCATTCGGGCGTCTTGATCGTAGGGGGCACGGGCCTCGTCTACGGTTGGATGCGCTACTTTGCGACGCCGACCGAGGAATTTGCCATCGTCAATCACCCCTGGCAGCCCGAGGTGCACGCGGCGCACATACTGGTTGCGCCGCTGCTGGTCTTCGCCTGCGGGCTCGTTTGGCGCGATCACGTCTGGCGGCGCGTGCGAAGAGGACATCCGGCGCGGCGCAGGACGGGGCTCGTGCTCTTCGCCACGTTCTTCCCCATGGCGGTTTCGGGCTATTTTGTTCAGACCGCCGTGGAGCAAGACTGGAGGCTCGCCTGGATCTGGGTCCACGGGGTGGGGTCGGTGGTTTGGCTGGCCGCCTACCTCGTCCACCAGCTCAGCCCAAGACCGGAGGGCGCTCCCTGACCGGCTTCAAGGGGTTTTCGCGTCCGGCCACGATACGGGCGTGTTCCGCCCACGATGCCAGGGGCATCCGGGCGTCGAGTTCGCAGGCTGATACGTTCTCCGGACCGCCATCAGGTCGTGATGACTGACCCGTCCTGGTCCAGGTCGAAGGACTCGCCCCAGCGCGGAAAGACGGGGCCTTCGCTCGAAAGCACCGCGCTGAGCAGGCGTTCGGCGTAATCCTGCTGCGCTTCGCGCAGCGCCTTTTCCTTGCGCCGGCGACAGGTGCGTCGGACGCTGCGAATCAGTTCCGTCCTCAGCCGTTTCGATTCCGCCTTCCGTCCGAGCGAGGCGAGAACGAGGATCTGTGTTCCGGTGATGGCCAGGCGGTCGGAAAACTCCGCTCCGTGCCGGGCGATCAGGTGCATCGCGGCCCCGCTCTGCTTTTCAGCAAGGCGGAGGTTGCCGCGGTGTCGTTCGAGCCGTCCCAGAATGGCCAGGCCCAGGGATTCCGCACGGTAGTAACCGATCTCATGGGCGAGTCGGCGCGCACGTTCGACGCGGGCAGCACCCTCGATTTCGTTTTGCTCGAGCTGAAGGAGTCCGAGCCACAGCCCCGAAAGCACCTGCCCACGGCGGTCTTCGATCTCGTCGGCGACGAGTTTGGCTTCGCTCAGGAGAACCTGTGCATCGTCGGGGCGATTCAGATCCAGCATCAAGCCTCCCTGCCGGGCCAAGGCCTCGGCCTCGAGCCGGCGTTCACCCGCGCGCCGGGCCAGTCGGAGCGCGCGCCGTACCGATGCCAGTGCGCGCGAGGGCAATCCGGTGGAGCGATACACGCGAGCTCGAAGAAGATTCGCATAGGCGACGACACCGTAGCGGACATCGCGTGCGTCGCGCAGGGTCTTGAGCGCAGTATCGACCCCGGCCAAGGCCTCTTCGGTGCGATCCTCCAGGACGTCCAGGTGCGTCAGGGCGAGGTGGGTCAGGGCGGTCTGGTTGGCTCCGATCGCAACGCGCTGCGCGCGCTCGGCCAGGTTGCGGGCTTCGGTGAGCTCGCCGACCTGGGCCTGGACCTGGGCCAGACGTCGCAGGGCCTCCGATTGAAGCCGGCGATCTACGGCCGCTTGTGCGATGCCGTTCGCATTGCGGAGCAGCCCCCTGGCGAGTCCGAGCTGGCCCGTGCTGGCGGCGAAGCGTCCGTGCAGGAGATACAGCCGCGCGCTCTCGAGGGGGTTGTTCTGGACCGTCAGGTGGAGCTCCGCCAGTTCATCGAGCCATTCCCGCTGGGCTTTTCGTAGTCCGAGCCGGTCCGCGGCGTCCGCCGCAGCCTCGTAGAGCTCGAGGCGCTCGCCTTCCAGGCCCCCCTGGTCTCCGGCCGCTTCCCGCCCCCAGCGCGCGAGCGAGAGCACGCGGGCCGCCGAAAGCTGGTGCCCCAGGGGGCGCAGGAGCCCGAGGACGGCCCTGAGTAGCTCATCCTTCTCGTCGGCCGCATGCAGGTGGAAGACGCGCTGGAAGGCCTCCTCGACCGTCGGCGGCCCGTCGTCCCCTTCGATCAGTCCCCTCGCTGCCGCCCGGTGCAGCCGACGCCGGCGCCCCGCTTTGATTCCACGATAAATGGCTTCACGCAGGGCCGGGCGTTCGAAGCGATAGCGATTGGCGATCGGCACGAGCCAGCCCTTGCGGACGAGCCGCGACAGGACACGGTCGATCTCGGCGCGCCCGGTGGGCGAAAAAGCGCGCATCAAAAAGTGCGTCCGGATGCGACCTCCGACCACCGCGAGACGTTCCAGCCACACCCGTTCCTCCGGGCCGACAAGGTGGAAGCGTTCCGCGATCGAGCGTTCGAGCGAGGGCGGCTTGCGAATGGCATCCGGTGCCGTGTTCAGCAAGAGGCGCGAATCTTTGTCGTTCACGGGAGTCGCCTCCCCACGCGCGACGAGCCCCGCCAGGATCTCGCTCAATAGCCCCGGGTTTCCGTGGCTCTTATCGCTGAGCACCTGGGCCAGGCGCAGCCGCGGCGTGCGCGGGTGGAAGACCGCCTCGACCCATTCCTTGACCTCGTCAGTGGAGAAGGGGCCCAGCTCGATTCGCTGGACGCTCGCACCTTGGGAGGAGTCCTTTTCCAGCCGCGTTCGCAAGCGCTCGTACGCCTCGGGCTCGGCCAGCGAGACGTCCTCGCGCAAACCGAGAATCAGGAGCAAGCGCGCCCCCTTGAGTGCGGAGATGAAGGCTCCGAGGGCTCCCCAGGTCAGGCGCTGGGCCAGTTGAAGATCGTCGAGGAAGAGGATGAGCGGCGTGCGTTTGGCGAGGTTGCGGATCCACAATCCCAGGGCCGTCGGGAGGGTCGCATCGATCGTTCCATGGGCGTGGGGATCGAGGAGTCCGCACAGGACGTCCGCCACGGCGGGGGGGACCAGTTCGCGCAGGGCCGCACGTTCCCGTTCCCCGGGCGGTATGTTGCGCGGTAGAGCCAACCAGCGGTTCAAGAGGACGGTCAACATCCCCGCCGGCAGGGCGCCCATCGTCTGTCTCCAGCGCGCGTAGAGATAGGTCGGCGGGTCCTCACCGGCTCGGGCGCGGCGTACGAATTCGTGAACCAGGCGCCACTTCCCGCTGCCCTCCGGCCCCGACAGCCAGACGATCGCCGGCGCGCCGATGGCCCCGCGTGCGAGATCCAGGGCCCGCTTCAGCGTGTCGAGCTCGTCCGTGCGCCCCACGTGTGGCGTGAGGTCGTTCGAGGGTCGGAATTCCTGGGCTTCGATGGAGCAGGCCTCGCAACTGTCCCTGCGGGAGATCCGGGCGCGCCACCAGGACCCCCCCTCGCCCGAGCGGAAGATCTCTTGAAGCTCCGCCGGGTCCGGACGATCGGTCACACCGCGGGCCAGCGTCTGAGCGAGGATCGCATCGAGAAAGGGGGACACGGCGGGGTTCTGACCCGAGGCGGTCGGGACGGTGCAGGTGGCGATGGCCGCGAGCAGTTCGTCCGCACCGGACTCTTCGATCGAGCGCCGCAGCAGCAATCCACTCGATCCGGATCGGGCCTGACCCGCTCCGCCGAAGGGGTGGAAGCCGGTCGCCAGCTCGTACAGGACGACGCCCAGGGCAAAAACATCGGCGGCCATCGTGCCCGACTCTCCGCGCACCCGTTCCGGCGACAGGTAGGGAAGACTGCCCGCGCCGCTCAGCGGCCCCGCTTCCTGGGCGCGGCGTGCGAACCCCAGATCCAGGAGCACGGCCCGCCCCTCGGCGTCGAGCCGTACGTTCTCGGGCTTGACGTCACCGTGGACGAGGTTCTTCTCGTGCAGCGCCGCCAGGGCCTGGGCCAGCTGCGCTCCCACGCGGCGAAGGAGCGGTTCGGGCAGGGCCCCTTCCTGTTCGAGCACCTCTCGCAGGGTTCGTCCGGGAACGTAACTGAGTACGAGGTAGCTCAAACCGTCCCGCTCGCCGCCCTCGTGGCAACCGTGGTAGAGCACCTGCACCAGCGTGGGCACCTCGACCCCGCGGGCGGCCTCCGCCTCCGCTCGGAAGGCACTCTCCAGCTCCGCGTCACCCCGCAGCTTCTCGTGCAGGGTCTTGACGGCCACTTGCGACCCCGCGGGCAGGCCGGCGAAGGGGCGGCCCAGGCGGGCCCGTTCGACCCGGGCCGTGCTACCGACGCCGACGAGCTCCAGCCCCTCGAGGAGCGGGGGTACGGCCTCGTCCGAACCACCGCCTATGGAAGGGGCCGCGGGGGGTTCTTTTCTGGGGTCTTGGGAGTCCACGGGAATCCTCTATCATCCCTCGACTTCGCACTTCTTGCGAACAATTCCGACCACCCCCATGAGCTTTCGCGTCTTCAACTCGCTGACCCGGCGTAAAGAGATCTTCACCCCCCGCGAGCCGGGCCGGGTGCGTATGTACAACTGTGGACCGACGGTATACAACCGCCAGCATATCGGGAATTTTCGCTCGTTCTTGTTTGCCGATCTTCTGCGGCGCTGGCTCGAGTACCTGGGCCTGGAGGTCTCGCAGGTGATGAACATCACCGACGTCGGCCACCTGACAGACGACGCGGACATGGACGGCGAGGACAAGATCGAGGCCCAGGCCCGACGGGAGAAGATCGATCCGCAGAAGATCGCGGACGGCTATGCCGAGCTCTTCCTTGCCGACGTCCGAGAGCTTGGCGTGTTGGCTCCGATGGCCTACCCCCGGGCGACGGATCACATCCCCGAGATGCTCGAAATCATCAACGGGCTGATCGAGAAGGGACACGCCTACGAGAAGGCGGGAAACGTGTACTTCGACGTCACAACGTTTCCGCGCTACGGCCGCCTTTCGGGGAACAAGGTCGAGGATCTCGAAGCCGGCAAGCGCGTTGAGGTGCGCGAAGACAAACGTCACCCCGCGGATTTCGCGTTGTGGAAGGCCGACCCCAAGCACCTGATGAAGTGGGACAGCCGCTTCGGCCCCGACGGGTTCCCGGGGTGGCACATCGAATGCAGCGCGATGGCGCGCAAGCTGTTGGGAGACGAACTCGACATCCACACGGGAGGCGAAGACAATGTCTTTCCGCACCACGAATGCGAGATCGCCCAGTCGGAGTGCTTCACCGGCGTGACCTTCGCCCGCTTCTGGATGCATGCAAAATTCCTGACCGTGGACGGCGGGAAGATGTCGAAGAGCTTGGGCAACGTTTACACGCTCGACGACGTCAAGGAACGCGGCTATCAGCCGCGTGCGTTGCGCTACGCACTGATGCGCGGTCACTATCGCCAGCCGCTCAACTTCACGTGGGAGATTCTCGAGGAGTCCCGCGCGGCTCTCGAGAAGCTCGACGATCTGGCCCACAGGCTGCGCCTTTCATGTGCAGGCACGGGCGCCGCGGCGGATGCGGACGAGGGGAGCGCCGCGGTCGATTCGGCACAGAAGAGCTTCGAGGACGGTCTCAACGACGATCTCAACATGCCCCAGGCACTGGCGTCGCTCTTCGAATTGCGTTCCACGGCCCTTGAAGGAAGTCTGGGGACCGCGGCGGCCCAGCGCGCAATGGCATTCTTGAAGAAAGCCAACAGCGTGGTCGGCGTGATCAAGCTGGAGGAAGACACCCTCGACGCCCGCGTACATGAGCTCATCGCAGCCCGTGTGCACGCGCGCGAAACCCAGGACTGGGCCGCTTCCGATCGAATCCGTGACGAGCTGAACGAGCTCGACGTCGTCGTGCAGGACACGCCGGATGGTACGATCTGGAGGAAGAAGGGGTAAGGGGACCTATCAGGCAGCCTCTGCGCGACCCTTTCAGGAGGAGAATCGTCCTGCGCTGCCTTCCCCTTTCACGATGAAGACCTCCGGCCGTGCTTTCCTCCTGCTCCCTTCGCTCCTCTTGACGGGACTTGGGGCTTCCACAGACCTCGAGGGTCTGAAGGCCGTCACCCTGCTGGATCTCGCCGGGAACGAGATCCTGTTTTCGAGTCGGGTCGCGGCCAAGACCCCTCTGGTCGTCGCGTATACGGGGGTCGGGTGTCCGATTTCGAACAAGTACGCGAGCCGCCTCAACGAACTGTCAGAGCGGTATGGCCCGAAAGGAGTGCGTTTCATGGGGGTCAATGCATCGCCCCAGGATTCGCGCAAGACGATCGGTGTCGAAGCTAAAGAGCTGGGGCTCGGGATCGAGATCTACAAGGACTTCCGCCAGGAGCTGACCCGAGCTCTGGGGGCGAAGACGACCACTCAGGTGTATCTCTTCGATGCCGATGGTGAGCTTCAGTACAGCGGTGCGATCGACGACCAGTACAGCCTCGGGGCCGCCAAGCCGGCTCCGACAAAGAGGTACCTGGTGCTCGCGCTCGAGGCGGTCTTGAAGGGCGAGACACCACCCGTGGGGGAGACGCCGGCTCCGGGGTGCTTGCTGACGATCTTGCCCGAAGAGGAGCTGCCGGAAGCGGTCACCTGGACGCGCCACATCGCGCCGATCCTTCAAGAGAACTGCGAGACCTGCCACCGCCCGGAGCAAGCGGGACCCTTTGCGCTGCAAACCTACGAACAGGCGCGTGGATGGGGGAAGGAGATCTCGCTCGTGGTGGCAGAGGAGCGCATGCCGCCGTGGAATGCACGCAAGGAGTTCAACGGCATGTTCTGCAACGAGCGCAGGCTCGAGCCGAAGCAACAGAAACAGCTCCTCGCCTGGGTCGATGGTGGGATGCCGCGAGGGGTTGCCGCAGAGGCCCCCGGAGCAAAGAAATGGCCCGCGGGTTGGAGCATCGGCGAGCCTGATGCCGTGTTCGAAATGCAGCGGGATCTCGCCCGGCGAGAGGTGCTTTCGGAGAGAGGCTTCGAGGTGCCCCGCGAAGGGGTTGTCTCCTATCGATACTTCACGACCGAGACGACCTACCCCGAGGATCGGTGGATCCAGGCGGTCGAAACCCGGGCGGGGGCCCCGGACGTCGTGCGTCACATCCTTGTCTTTGCGGACGAGTCCGGAAAGGGCGACGACACGACCCGCAGGCGTGAGGCCTTCAAGCGCTATCTCGCGGCCGGCGTGCCGGGAGAGCATTCGAGGACCTACCCGCTCGGCCATGGCAGGCGCCTCCCGGCCGGAGCCCGCCTCGTCTTCCAGGTGCATTACATACCGAACGGCAAGGAGCGTTTTGACCGCTCAAGCCTGGGGCTGGTTTTCTGCGACGAGAAGCCCGAGTTTGAGGTCGTGGCCGACGCTCTCTTTCAGGACGAGTTCGTGATTCCCCCGGGAGCCTCCAATCACGAGGTACGAGTCCAGAAGAGGATCGTGGAAGACACCGGGATCTTGGCGTTCTTGCCGCGTATGCATACCCGGGGGAAGGACTTCAAGTACACGGTGCACTACCCGGACGGCGGCACCCAGGATCTGTTGGCCGTGGAATTCGACTACAACTGGCAGGAGTCCTACGTGCTAGCGGACCCGTTCTTCCTGCCGGCGGGGTCCCGCCTGGAATGTGTAGGCCACTTTGATAACTCGGAGCAAGACGCCGACAACCCAGATCCCCAGATGAAGGTGGAGGGCGGGGAACAGAACTCCGAGGAGATGTTCATCGGGTACTTTGACTACGCGCGGCCGGTGGAGTGAGGCTACTTGCCTTCCTCTTCCTCCTGCGCATTCAGGAAGTCCAGGTACTCCAGTTCGACTTCATCTCGAGCCGCTTGCGGTGGTTCCGTTTCCTCGATTTCCGAGTGCGCGTCGGGATTGATCTCGCGGTCGTGATTCAGTGCTGACGTGATCGCGCGTTCCACCTCTTCCTGGATCTCGGCCGAGTCGTCGTAGATCCAGATCAGGTGGGGTATACGTTTCGTGTTCAGGACGCGTCCGAGCTGCCTGCGCACGAAACCTGACGCATCCTCGAGCATGTGGGCGGCTTTGCTTTTTTCCCCCTTGGTGCCGAAGATTGAATACGAGACCCTTGCAACCGCCAGGTCGTTCGAGATCTTCACGCCGGTGACGGTGATGAAGCTGGAGCGCGGATCGTTGAGTTCGAACTCGACACAATAGGCGACCCGCTCGTGGATACGCGCCTCGATCTTTGCCCTTGTGCGCGGATTGGTCATCGCGCCCTCCTCCTCTGCTGCTAGAGCTTCCGCTTGACTTCGTTGATCTTGTAGGCCTCGATGACGTCGCCTTCTTCGATGTCATTGAAACCCTTCAGGACAACGCCGCACTCGAACCCTTCGCGGACATCTTTGGCGTCATCGGATTCGCGACGGAGAGAAGCCAGCGAACCCGTGTGGACCACGTTGTCGTCGCGCAGGAGGCGAATCTTGTTGCTGCGCGCGACCTTGCCGTCCAGAACGTAGCAGCCGGCGATGTTGCCCAGTTTCGAGGACTTGAAGATACGTCGGATCTCGATGTGTCCTGTGATTTCTTCGACGTACTCGGGGGCCAGCTCACCCTCCATGAGACGCATGATGTCATCCAGTAATTCGTAGATGACGCTGTAGATCTTGATGTCGATGCCCGAGCGGTCCGCAAGCTGGCGCACCTTGTTGTTGGCGGCGGTGTGGAAGGCGAGAATCCGCGCCTCGGAGTTGACGGCCAGATCTACGTCACTTTCCAGGACCGCACCGACACCGGAATGGACCATCTTGACGTTCACATCCTCGTGCCCCATTTCGCCGATCTGTTGCTTCAACACCTCGACCGACCCCTGCATGTCGGCCTTCACGATGATGTTGATGGTCGGCTTGTCCTGTTGGGCGACAGCTTCGAGGATATTGTCGCGACTGACCTGACGGCGCTCAACCTGTGAGAGCTGGCGGTTCTTGCGAGCGCGTTCGTTGGCCACTTCCTGCGCACGGTCGAGAGACTCGACGACGTGGAACGTGTCGCTGACGCCGGGCAACTCGTTGAGACCCGTAATTTCTACGGGCAGTGACGGACCGGCCTCCTTCAGCTGCTCGCCCTGGTCGTTGCAGATGGCGCGCACCTTGCCATAGCCCTCGCCCGCCAGGATGACGTCGCCCTTTTTCAGACTGCCGTCCTGGATGAGGAGGTGGGCGATCTTGCCCTTGCCCTGCTGCACTTGGGCCTCGAGAACGACGCCCGAGGCCGGGCCCCTTTCGTGGCACTTGAGCTCGAGCACTTCGCTTTCGAGGAAGACACGTTCGAGGAGTTCCTCGATTCCCGTCGACTGCAATGCCGAGATCTCCATCATGGCCGTTTCGCCGCCCCATTCTTCCGGCGTCAGGCCGAGTGCGGAGAGTTCGTTGCGTACGCGCTCGGCGTTGGCTCCGGCCTTGTCGATCTTGTTGATAGCCACGACCACTGGCGTCTTAGCTACCTTGGCGTGGTTGTACGCCTCTTCGGTTTGGGGCTTGACCCCGTCCTCAGCGGCGACGACAAGCACGACGATGTCCACGGCGTTCGCGCCGCGGGCACGCATGGCCGTAAAGGCAGCGTGGCCCGGGGTGTCGACGATCGTGAGCGTGTGGCCATGCTGTGTCGTGACCTGGTATGCGCCGATATGCTGGGTTATGCCGCCGGCCTCGCCGGAGGTGATTCGCGAGCGGCGAATCGAGTCGATCAGAGTGGTCTTGCCGTGGTCGACGTGTCCGAGGAAGGCCACGCACGGGGCGCGCTTTACGAGGTTTTCTTCGCCGACCTTGCCCCGTTCCTCCGCGAGCTCATGCAAGAGCTGCTCCTCGGCTGCCACCTCTTCCCGTACGTCGATTTCAACTTCGAATTCGTGGGCGAGGAGAACGGCCGTCTCTTCATCGATGACCGAGTTGATGTTGATGCCGAAGCCGACCTGTTTGAGGGCGACGCGAAGAACCTGGTTCTCCTTGACCGCCAGGGTGTTGGCGAGCTTTTTCAGTGTGATCGGGGCGTCGATCTTGACCACCGAGCCGGCGTGGGGCGACCCCAGGGACGGATCCATCTGACGCCCTGTCGTGCGGCGGCTGCCACCGGAACCTTGCTGTTGCTGCTGAATCCGGCGCCGACGCAGGAAGCGTCCCGCTTCGCGTTCGCGGAGCTGTTGGGCGGTCAATGCTCCGCGGGTTGTGTCGCCGCGCACCATTCCGGAGCGACGGTTTCCCATGGTCGGCATGACATTGGGAACGACGTCGTCGGACGAACGGAGGCGGCGCGAAACGGCCTTTTGTTCCGGGCGTTTTTGAAACTGGGCGGGGTCGATGAATCCCACGACCTTTCCGCCCTTGCGCTTGAGGGAGGGGCGAGCGGAATCCTCTTCCTCTTTCTTCTTCTTCTTCTTGCGCTTCTTCTTGGTCTTTTCCCCGTCCTTGGAGCTGGCAGCTGTGGCCGTCTCCTCTGCGGCCGGCGCCATTTCGGTGGACGCGATCCCTCGCCCTTCCAACGCCTGGACGGGCAGATCGAGCTCGGCCGACAAGTCGGAATCGGCTACAAGCCGGACTGCGTCCGGGGCTTCGCCGGGCTGGGGGGCGAGCCCCTCGGTGGGGGAGGGGACCGCTTCCTCCACCTCTTTCGACGCGCCCACGGGTGAGGCTTTTTCTAGGGTGGGTTCGGGGGCAGGTTCGAGCTCTTCATCCTGGGCTGGAGCAGGCTTTTCCTGCGCGATCGCATCGAGTAGGTCGAGCTCCTCGGGGGTCTGTTGCCCTACCGGTTGCTCGCTCTCCCGCTCCTTGCCGGAAGCGTCCGCCGCTCGGACAGCATCGGGCTTCAGCTCAGTCTGCGGCTCGGGTTCCGACGCAGGTGCCGCGGCCGTTTCTTTCGGTTTGGCCGACGGCTTCTTCTTCTTCCGCTTGATCTTGACGCCGTCGATCGTCTGTACGGTGGGGCCGGGGGCTTCCCCGAGATATCCGTAGGCTTCGAGCCGGGCCTGAATCTCGAGCACCTCGGGATCCGACAGGGCCGTCATGTGGCTCTTGACCTTGGCAAAGCCTAGCAGGCGGAGTTTGGCCGCCAGCTCTTGGCCGGTCATGCCGTACTCCTTCGCCAGGTCGTAGACGCGCTTTTTGGAACTCAAGTGCTTGTTGTTTTGGGAGCTTGCAGAGAAGAGATAGGTCAGCGAGTCCTTGCCGAAGTCTCGCCGTGCCTCGTGCCTTTAGTTTTCGGCTCCTGCTTGAGCGGCTCGGGAGGAGGCCTCGCCCGAATCCGACGAGTCCGTTTCACCGGGGGTGTCAGGTGACTTCTCGGGAATCGGTTTCAATTCGGCGCTCTGAACGCCAGGGTCCTGGGCGTCAGCAGCCCCTCCTTCGGGGTCTTCTGAGCCGCTTTTACCGCCTGCAGGCGAGTCACGCTTGGGGTGATCCGCGGAGGAGGTGCCAAATCCCTCGGCTTCGAACTCTTCGCGGGTCTTGATGTCGATGTCCCAGCCGCAGAGACGACTGGCCAAACGCACATTCTGACCCTTCTTGCCGATGGCGAGGGACTGCTGGTCTTCGTCGACAACGACAACTACCGCATGGTTGTCGACGTCGGCGTAAATATTGTCCAGGTGAATCGTGGCAGGTTTCAGGCCGTTCATCACCAACGTTTCGAGCGAGTCGCTCCAGCGGATGATGTCGATCCGCTCGCCCCGTAGCTCGTCGATCACCGCTTTGATGCGTGAGCCGCGGACACCGACGCAGGCACCTATGCAGTCGATTTTTGGATCCTGCGAAAGAACCGCCATCTTCGTTCGGTACCCCGGCTCGCGGACGACCCTGCGGATCTCGATGATGTTGTCGGCGATCTCGGGGACCTCGAGTTCGAACAGCCGGCGCACCAGGTCGGGGTGCGTACGGCTGACGATGATGCGGACGCGAGGCCCCTCCTTGCGCACCTCGAGGACGATCGCTCGGATGCGGTCCCCGGGAGAGAAGGTCTCGCCTCGCACACGCTCTTCCCGGGGCAGGAAGGCCTCGGTACGACCGAGGTTGATGACCAGATTGTCGGAGTCGAAACGCTGGACCGTCCCGTTGATCAGGCTGCCCACACGGGTCTCGTACTCGTCGTAGAGGACGTCCCGCTCGGCCTCGCGGACCTTCTGCAGGAACGTCTGCTTGCAGGCCTGGGCGGCGATCCGTCCCAGATCTTCGAGATCGAACTCGTATTCGCCCTCGTCGTCTTCGACGGAGATTTCTCCGTCGCTACGATCGATATTTACGATCAGGTCTTCGCCGACCCCTAGCCGTTTGCGAACCGCGGCAGCGATCGCTTCTTCCAATCCGAGGAAGAGAACTTCCTTGGATATGTCCTTCTCTCTATGGAGGACATCGATCATCCGCAAGAGGTCTTCGGCGTTCATGGTGGGGTAGAGGTTGGCCTCGGCGCAGATGCCCATTAAAAAAGAGAAGGCAAGCAGGCTGCCCCGCTTCCCTTCGCTCGTCCAAGGGCCCTAGCCGCGAACCGATCGATTCTTCGCACCTTCTTTTTAAGGACTGTGCAGTCTGATAAAGGCGATGCAGTCTGCGATATCGAGCTGGACCCGTCAACGTAAAGCGAGGCCCCGCCCCTGCCTGGCCGGACGATCCAACCCCCCCCTTTCCACAAATTCCCCTGATTTCGCCGCCTTTCCCCGAGCCGTCTCTGCTAGCACTTACTGTCATGTCGCCCTACCAACCGCCCTTTGTCGGGCCTTCGGAAGCTCTGCGGTCCTTCCTCGAAGAGCTCGAGCAAGCCGCGGCGAGCGAGGCCACCGTGCTCATGCTGGGGGAGAGCGGAGTGGGGAAGGCCCAGGCAGCTCGCCTGCTGCACGAGCGGGGGTGCCGTCGGGAAGGGCCCTACGTGTCGGTAAACCTGGCTGCGACGGCGGCGACCCTCATCGAGTCCACGCTCTTCGGGCACGAGCGGGGAGCTTTTACGGACGCCCATCGAAGGCGCCAGGGTCTTTTTCAAAGGGCCGATGGGGGCACCCTGGTCCTGGAGGATGTCGATCTTCTACCGGGGGACATGCAGGGGAAACTACTGCGGGTTCTCCAGGAGCGGCGGGTCGAGCCCCTCGGGGCTGAGGATTCGCTACCGGTCGACGTGCGTGTGGTCTCGACCAGTAGCGCCAACCTCGAAGACGCGATGGACGCCGGTGATTTTCGCGGCGACCTCTACTACCGACTGGCCGTAGTGCCCCTCGAAGTGCCGCCCCTGCGGGCCCGCGGGGACGACCTCGAGTCCCTGTCCGAGGAGCTCGCACAGGGAGTTTCGGAACGGACCGGCGTCGCCGCGCGCTCCCTCTCCAAGGGGGCTTGCACCATGCTCCGGTCCCATTCGTGGCCGGGCAACGTACGCGAGCTGGAGAACGCGCTCGAGCGTGTCCTGGTGCTGGCGCCCAAGGGCACGGGGAGTGGCGGCGGGATGCCCATCGGGCCCGAGGAGTTCGATTTTCTAAACGAAGCCTGCGCCGGCATCGCCGAGGATGTGGCCGGGCGTGCGCTGCGCCACGGATTGACCGTCGAGGTGGTGACCCAGGCCATGATGGACGGTGCGCTACACGAGCAGCGCGGTAATGTCAGCGCAGCAGCGCGACAGGTCGGCTTGACGCGTCGGGCGTTCGACTATCGCGCCCGTCGTTCGTACGGCTCCGATGCGGACGCCGCCAGCGAGGTAGTAGACCCATGATCCCGGCGCTCTGGTTTCTTGCCCTCGGTCTCGGGAGCGTCCCGCAGGAGGACGAGGTCGATCGCCTGCTATCCCTGTTGGGTGTGGAGGACGCGGCGATCTATGCGGAGACGCTCGACGAGCTGAAATTCCTCGGCGAGGTCGCGGCCTTGCGCGCGCTGGAGACGTTCGATGGCGTGGACTTTCGCGAGCGACGCGCGCGCGCGCGCGTTCTGGTCGACGCGGTTTCGCCCGCGTGCATCCCCCCCATTCTCGATCGGCTGCGCGACGACGATCCCCTGGTCCGGCGGCTTCTGTGCCGTGCGCTGGGGTCCTTCAACCTGGGATCGGCCGAGGTTCCGCGACGGGTGCAGGCGCTGGCGGAGCGGGCCACGCAGGACGCGAGCCTCGACGTTCGCCGGGAAGCGGTTAGCGCTCTCTCGAAGACCGGCAGTGCGGCCGCAGTGGGTGTGTTGGACCGATTGCTGGACGAACTGCCTCCGAGCGAAAGAGCCCATTGTGCGCGCGCGCTGGTCGATCTTCCTGCGGCCCGTGTTCGGCTGTGCGCGCGGGTGATCTCCGCCTTCGAGGAGCCTCTGAAGGCTCCGTCGGACACCGTCTTGGCCGTACTTCTCGACGAATACGGCAAGGCGCTGGCCGATCTCCCCGTCGGGGGTGAGGCTCCCCGGGAGCGCGTGCCCTTCGTAGCGGCAAGGCATCACCAAGACCCCGAGGTAGCAACGGCCACTCGCCGCACCCTGGATCGAGCCCTGGCGCGGATGGTCGAATTCGGCGAACTGGAGCGTGCGGATCTTCTGCTGGAAAAGCTCGCCGCCGAGGGCTTGGATCCGCGCGAGATGTTCTATCGTCGAGCGGACCTGGCGTTGACGGAATCCGGCGACGCTCAGGCGACCCTTCAACACGCTCGTTCGCTGCAGCGGGCGGCCCGAGGCGCGCGTCCGGAGGAGAGCGGGCGTTGGCTTCTCTTCGGAGAGTTGTACGCGGCCATCTCGCAGTTTGGCGCCGGGCGGATCGAAGAGGCCTACAAGGGTTTTGGGCGAGCGGCCCAGCGTGCCCAACAACTCTTCAGCGAACGGACCGATCTCCAGCCGGATCCCTGGGCCGAGGAACCCTCGAAGTACGGCGGCTCGCTTGCGGTCGATCGCCTGCAGCTCGCAGGAGTGATAGAGCTCTGGTCGGCCTTGACCTATCTGGATCGGGGTGATTCCAAGACCTGGCTGCACACGATGCCCGATGCACGCGCCCTGCGCCATCTGCGACAGGCGCACGTTTTCTTGCTGCGCGCGCGGGTAGTGGCTGAGCGCACGGACAGTCCGCTCGGTTCGGTGTCGTGGGATTCACTCATCGATCGAAACCTCAGCCCCTACAGGCTCGTGTTGACCCGTTCGAAGGTCGATCGTTTTCGCGGAGGGCACGGGCTGCGTCTCGCCCACCGTCTGGGAAGGGCGATCGCCAGCGTAGCCTGGTTCGAGATGCCGGGGTTCGAGCCCTTTGAGGGGGTTTCACGGACCCTCGCAGATCCGCTGTACGACCAGGAGCGCCGCAGTCTTCTCGTCGAGCTGCGCGACGAAGAGCGCCGATCCCTCGGGCGACGCCTGGACAAGCTGCGCCGACAAGACGTGCGGGATCGCAACTCCGAGAGTCGCCTCGTCTACTACCTGAGGGAGATCCGGCGCATCGAGGAGGAGGAGCGCGTGAGCGGAGCTCGAGCTTTTAGCGCGGGCGAGCCTTCCGAGGAGGAGCTGCTTTCCATCTACTCCGGGCTGGCGCGCTATCTGCAACCTTCGGGCTTTGCGTTGAGCCTTGCAGACTTCATGCGCATCGAGGGGATGGCCCAGGAGGCACGCGGCTTGGCCGAGCGAGCCCTTCGAGACTACGCAGGTGGGCTGCCGGGGTCCGGCGCTCTCCTGACCGAGCTCATGAGCGCCCAGCTGGAGCTCTCCATCGGTGCTACGCTCATGGATGAGTTCCGGCCCCAAGAGGCGGAGGAGACCTGTCTCGGCGCAGCGCGACGATTGGAGGCGTTCGAGAACACGCTCACGGAGATGCGGGCCGAAACGGAGCCGGGCTCGATGCAGGCTGCCCGCTTCGATGCACAGCTGCGCCAGACGCGAACCCTGCGCGCCCAGGTGCTCCTGTCCCTCGCCGTAAATGCCAACGTGCGGCTACAGGACCCCGACAAGGCGCTCGGATATTTCGAGGGAGCCTACGAACTGGACAAGCGCGAGTTCATGCGCATTCTGCTCGCGTGCTATCGCGCACGTTCGGGTCGGGAGGAGGAAGCCCGCGGCGTTTTGATGGGAATCGATCCGCGGCCGGCGTTCTACTATAATCTTGCCTGTACCTATGCGCTGCTCGGCGAGGTAGGACTCGCTCTCGACTATCTCGCAAGGGACTTCGAAGAGAACCACCGCACCCGAGGATCCCGCCTTCGCCAGGTCGAGTGGGCTCGTGAAGACCCCGATCTCGCCGGCCTGCGTTCCGACCCTCGTTTCGAGCGGCTTCTTTCCGCCGCGGAATCCAAGTAACGAAGACCTAGTTCCTTCCAACCCATGGGACGCATACAACTTACCGGTCAGGGCCGCCGCCGCCTTCAAGGGGGCCACCCCTGGATCTACGTCGACGACATCGCAGGCGGGGAGGGCGAACCCGGCGAGCTCGTGCCGATCGCGGCACCCGACGATAGGCCCCTGGGCTGGGGCCTTTTCAGTACGAAGTCAAAAATCGGGATTCGGCTCGTGACCCGCTCAGCGAAACAGCCCAACCGCTCCTTCTGGCTCGAACGTGTGCGTGCGGCGGTGGGGCTGCGGAAGGAGTTAGGGCTCTTGCACGACGCCGGAGCGTGCCGGTTGTCCACAGGCGATGCGGAGGGAATGCCCGGTTTCGTCGTCGATCGTTATGCGGACCGGTTGGTCGTGCAGAGCGGTTGTCAGGGGTCCGATCGTATGCGCGATTTCCTGGTCGAGCTGTTTCTGGAAGTGCTGCCGTTCGAGGTCGCGGGGGTCTATGAGCGCTCCGATTCCGCGACCCGCAAGCACGAGGATCTGAAGCCGTCCGTGGGGTGGCTTTCCGGCAGCGCGGTCGAGCAGATCGAGATCAAAGAGCCCGAACGATTCGGTTTTCCGAGATTGTCCTACGAGGTGTCGCTGGTTGGGGGTCACAAGACGGGACACTACCTCGATCAGCGGGAAAACCGAACGGAAGTGGCACGTTTTGCAGACGGAAAGAAGGTGCTGGACGCCTTTTCGTACGATGGGCTGTTCGGCATCCGTGCGGCACTCTGTGGGGCGCAAAGCGTGCTCTGTCTGGATCAAGCCCAGGCGGCCGGTGAGAGACTACTCGGCAATGCCGAGCGCAACGGAGTTCTGGATCGCGTGCGGTTCGAGAAGGTCAATGCGATGCACGACCTGCGCGACCGTGCTAACTCCGATGAGCGCTTCGGGATCGTCGTGGTGGACCCTCCCGCTTTCGCGCGCAACAAACGCGAGGTCGAGGGTGCGATTCGCGGCTATCGTGAGCTGAATCGCCGCGCGATGTCCCTCGTGGAACCGGGGGGAATGCTCTTCTCCGCGTCGTGTTCGTTCAACATCGATCGGAAGACCTTCGTCTCATGCATCGCAAAGGCAGCGCTCGACGTGAAACGCCGGGCGAAGATCTTCTCGATCCGCGGCGCCGCAGCGGATCATCCGTCGCTCGCGAACCTCCCCGAGAGCGAGTACCTCAAGGCCGTATACTGCCGGATCGAAGTCGAGTGAAGCTGCGAATCAATGGCGAAGAGCGGGACGTCGTCCCGGGGACAGGCCTCGAGGAGCTCGTCGCAGCCCTGGGGATGGCTCCGGACCGGGTGGCGGTCGAATGCAACAGGGTGCTCGTGAGGAGAACCGAGTACGAATCCCTGGTCCTGGAGGAGAACGACGAGGTGGAAGTGGTCACCCTCGTGGGCGGGGGGTAGGCTCCCGCGAACAATCATGGCCGAGACGATGCAGGACCCCCTTGGCTCCACGCCCCTCGAGGTAGGGAGCTTCTCCTTCCGGTCGCGCCTGTTCGTGGGAACGGGTAAGTACGCCGACTTCGAAACCATGCGCGCTGCGCACGTCGAGAGCCGAACCGAATGTGTCACCGTCGCGCTACGCCGCGTCAACCTCGACCGCGATGCAGGTCCGGCGCTTCTCGACTACATCGATCGAAGCAAGGTGACGCTGTTGCCGAATACGGCCGGTTGCTTTGACGTCAAGACGGCGCTGCGCACGGCCCGGTTGTCGCGCGAGCTCTTGGACACGCCGCTGATCAAGCTCGAGGTCCTCGGGGACGAGAAGACGCTGTTGCCCGACCCCGTCGGAACCCTCGAAGCGACGCGACAGCTCGTCAAGGAAGGCTTCGAGGTCTGGGTGTACACCTCCGACGATCCGCGTCTGGGCGTGCGATTGGCGGAAGCCGGTGCGGTTGCGGTGATGCCCGCCGGTTCGCCCATCGGTTCGGGCCAAGGGGTCTTGAACCCCCATGCCATTCGGATTCTGCTCGAGCTCGTCGAATTGCCCGTGATCGTCGACGCCGGCGTGGGTACGGCCAGCGACGTGGCGGCGGCGATGGAGATCGGTGTCGATGGCGTGCTCTTGAACACCGCGATTGCTTGTGCCGGCGAACCGTTGCGTATGGCAGCGGCGATGCGCGACGCGTGCAGCGCCGGACGCAATGCCTACCTCGCCGGTCGAATTCCCAAACGGTTGTACGCCAACGCGTCGTCGCCCACGGACGGGATGATCGCGCCAGCGCCGCGCAGGTCCGTGCCCGGCTCGCAGAGGACCGAGAGTGCCGAAAGCACCGACAAGACAGGGGCCCGCACCTGAATACGTTCGGTGCGGAAGAGGTGGGGCTGTGGCGAGCCGGAGCGGTTCTCATGTCGACCGGCGTCGTTCTGGTACCGCTGGCCCTGGCGCTTGCAAGACGGATCGCGCCGCGCCGCGGCGTTTTCTTCGCGCGTTGGGGGTTCTTGCACGTCCTCGTGTTGGTGGGGGCAGGAGCGGTCCTTCTGAACTTGACGCCGCTCATCGTTCCCGGGAACACGGAGGATCCTTGGATTCAGATCGCCCGCACCATGGTCTTCATGGGCGGGTTGGCTCTTGGGGTGCTGGCCATCGCCCATCGTCTGCACCCCGAGGGGATCGGGGCGCTCGGATTCTCGCGAGGCGGAAATCTACGTGCAATCGGGGCGGGTCTCGTCTGTTTCGTGCTCTTGTGGCCCGTTCTCACGGGCTGCATGTGGGTTTGGCCGACGCTCGCGCGTCTGATGGACCTCGAGGTCGGCGTGCAGCCGGTTCTCGAGGGCATCCTCGACCTCGAAGGCAGCGCTTTGTTCGGGGCCCTGGTGTTCGCCGTCCTCATCGGCCCCCTTCTGGAGGAGCTCATTTTTCGCGGCTTTCTTCAGCCGCTTCTCGTTCAGAATTTTCGCGAGCGCGGTGGGATCGCAGTGTGTGCCCTCCTGTTCGCGCTGCTCCATGGATTGGACGCATTCTTGCCGCTCTTCATGTTCAGCCTGCTTTTGGGCTGGCTGCAGGTGCATACCCAGCGCCTTCTCGCTTCCTATTGCGTCCACGCTCTCAACAACGGCGTGACCCTGATCATCGCATTCACCGTCGGACTCTGATGCCATGACTCATTTCCCCGTGCGCGGTCTTTTCGAACGCCTTGAAGGAGGGGCTTTCAAGGCTCGGAACGCCATCGTGACCGGCGATGTCACGCTGGGCGAAGACGTGGGGATCTGGTTTTCCTGCGTCGTTCGAGGAGACGATGCTCCGCTCTCGATCGGTCGGCGCACCAACATCCAGGATCTGACGATGATTCACGCCGATCCCGGTGTTCCGAATACGATCGGGGAGGAAGTGACGGTGGGGCATCGCTGTGTGCTTCACGGAGCAACGATAGGGGACCGGGCGCTGATCGGGATGGGGGCGGTGCTGCTTGGCGGATCGATCGTCGGTTCCGAAGCGATCGTTGCGGCGGGTGCCGTGGTGCGGGAAAGATTTGAAGTACCTCCGGGAACCCTGATTGCAGGCGTGCCGGCCAAAGTGATTCGAGAGCTGCATCCAGCCGAGCGGGAAATGCTTTCCGTAAGCGCCCAAGGGTACGTCCGAAAGATCAGGGCTTACCTCCCCATCGACGGCACGTGAGGTCGATTTTCTAGGCGGTGCCGACTCCGTCTTCTCGAGCGGGGTAGGTTTAGCGTGCCCACCATTCGCACTAGAAATAGAGCGAGGAGGGTTTGAACTCGCAACAAGCCGCAACTCGATTCGGCGTTCACGCGCCAGCCACCACGATGATAAAGCTACACCTTAGAGGTTCTCTTGACCGCCGCGAGCGAGGCCGCCGCTACCGGGCCGTCGCCGTCGGTTTTTCCACGCTTCTCTTCACCGCCTGCGGGGGCGGCGTTGGAGGTGATCCGACCATTCCCGACGGGCCGAATCCTCCCGGCAACCAGCCTGTGGTGGTCGATTTTGGTCTGAGGACCGACCTTCACCTGGGAACCGCCTTCCTGGGCGACATGGTCCACGTCGACATCAATGACGACGGCATCCAGGACTTGATCGAATCGAACTTCGGTACCCGATTCATCACCGTTGCCCTCGGAAACCCCGACGGCACCTTCACGACGGTCCTCGAACTCGCCACGGTCGGTCACGGTTTCTCAGTCACGACCGGTGATTTCGGGGGCGACGGCATGCTCGACATCGCCGTGGCCTGCGGCGATCACCAATCCGGTGCTCAGCAGGCGGTGCAGGTCTTCCAGCAGGGCCCCGGTATCGTCGAATTTTCCGATTCGGTGATCTTTCCGATGACCTCCGATCCCAAGGAGATTATCAGCGGCCCCATCTCCGGTATTCCGGGCTCTGGCGGCCCCGACGAGCTCTTTGTCGCCGTACGACCCGAGAAGCGCGTCCTGCGCCTCAGCCTCGACGGGGGCAATCTCGTGCAAACCGGCGAATTGAATTCCGCCAGCCTCGGTTCGGCAGGCGGCCCCTTCTCGTTCGCGCTCGTCGATCTCGGCGGCGACAACATGCTAGACCTCATCGTGGGTGAAGAAGAGGTCGCGGACGGATCACCCGACCGCCTGATTCAGTTCGTGCGCACGGCCTCGGGTTTTCAACCCGCGGAACTCATCTACATGCCTCTCTTTCGTCCGGTCGTCCAGAATGTCGGTGATGTTGACAACAACGGCTACGAGGACATAGCTGTCGCTCAGCTCGAAGACACGCAGGTCCTCTTGTTCAGCGCCAACGCCTCGGGCATAGCCAACGGCGACCTCTATCCAATGGACTTCGGTGGTGAGACAACATCCCTGGTCTTCACAGACCTCGATGGCGACGGCCTTTCCGAGGCGGTCGGCACGGTGCTCTACCAGAACTCGATCCAGGTCCACAAAGCCTCCGCTCCGTTCATCTACGACGAACCGACACACTACAACGTCGGCGCCGCGCCGCGCGCCCTGGGCGTGATCTACTTGCCCGGCGACTCGACCCCGGATCTTATGTGCGCCAACGCGCAGGATCTCTCGATTCTGGTCGGCACGGGAAACGCTCGTTTCCGGGGCGCCATCGGTTTCAATACCGGTATGGGTGCACCGATCTTTACGGAGACGATCGACCTGGACAACGATGGCGATCTCGACAACGTGGCGATCACGAATCAACAGCAGTCGCTCGTCATCCAGGAAGGCCTGGGGGACGGCATGTTCGTCACCCGCGCGATGCTCCCGCTGGCCCTCGCCACTGAAGACGACATCGGCTTCCTCGAACTGATCGACATCGACCGCGATGGCGACGTCGACATCCTGGTGACTGTTTTCGCGGCGAACGAACTGCGGATCTATCGCAATTCGGGGGAAATCGGCGGTTTCAGTGAGCCGCTTCCGGCGGACATCATCAGTGTCGGCGACGGTCCCGTGGGTTTCGACCTGGCGGATGTGAACAACGATAACGAGCCCGACGTCATTCTCGCCAACATGAACGACGGCACGCTGGAGCTCTACCTCGGCGTCGGTCGCGGTGAGTTGACGCTCACGACAACACTGAATCTGGGGATGCAGCCCATCGACCTGGTCTGTGGAGACTTCGACAATGACGGCGATCTCGACGCTGCTGTGACGGCTACGAATGCTACGGACGAGACCTTCCTCGTCATCGTCGCGGGCGACGGTGCCGGCGGCCTTACGATGAGAACTTCTCATCCCCTGGATGGCCGTACCGGAAATCTTGGGCTGGGGGACTTCAACGAAGACGGGATGGTCGACATTGTCGTCGGCCAGATCGAGTTGATACACGACTCGGTCTTCGTTTTCCAAAACGCAAGCGGCCTTGATTTCCTCGTTGAGTCGATCTCGGTTTCTCCGGGTCCCGGAACGATCGTCGTGGCCGACGCCGACTTCGACGGGCACCTCGACCTGATCATTCCGACGACCGAGGGCGAACTGCGCATGCTTTTCGGGGACGGGACCGGTTCCTTCCCGATCATGTGGCCGACGATCAAGGGTGCGTTGCCGATTCCCGAGGACACCACCTCTGCCAATTTCGCTGACCTGGACGGGGACTTCCTCCCCGAACTCATTCTGGCCTCGCCGCGCACACCATTCACATGGGTCGGCTACAACACCAGTTATTCTGTTCAGGACTGATGCACACAGGGGCGGTGCCGCGGTGCCATTCAGACCGCGAATCCGCTTCGTAGACAACCAGAAATGGAATCGGGCGATGGGTGGCATTACCCGATTTCTTTGCGCCGGGTGGGGTTTGCTTCTGCGAGTTGACGAACCTCAACCCCGGCGCATTTTTTTAGGGGGTCTTGGCGGAGGAGTAGACAGCCAGCTCGACGGACTCGAAGGACTCCTCGCCGAGAGCGCTTTCGATTTCCCCCCACAGACCCCGGCCGTGTTCCAGTTCGGCCAAGCCCAACTCGACGCGAGCGTGCCGGCCGTGGTCGCGAACGCGGAGGACTCGAAAGCCCAGTTCGCGCAGCCGTATTTCCGAACGCTCGATGCGCGCGAGCCGTTCCGCCGTCACCTGGGTACCGACGGGGATACGCGAGGAAAGGCAAGCCGAGGCGGGTTTGTCGGCGAGTAGGAGTCCCTCTTGGCGCGCGTAACGTCGAACGTCTTGCTTGTCCAGGCCTGAGGTTGCCAGGGGAGCGACGACACCTACCTCGGATGCTGCCCGGCGCCCTGGACGCACATCAAACCCATCGTCGGTGATTTCACCGTAGGCGATTGTGTGGAAGTCGTTGGAACTTGCCCATTCCGCCATGGCGGCAAAAAGAACCCGCCGACAAAAGTAGCAGCGGGTACCGTCGTTCTTCAGATAGTTCGGCTCTGCGAGTTCGCCGGTGGGGTTGACGATGAGTCTGACACCTATCGCCCTGGCCACTGCGCGTGCGTCGTCGAGTTCTTGCCTCGGTAATGAAGGCGAGTCACCGATCCAACCGACGCTGCGTTCACCCAGTACGGCATGTGCTGCATGCAAGAGAACCGCCGAATCGACCCCGCCGGAAACCGCGACGACCAGGTCGGGTAGGCCGGCAAGTTCGTCCCGGAGGCGGTCTACGCGAGCGGCATAAGTGGACATGCGAGAAAGAAGGGCTAGCGCTGGAAAATAGGGAGCACGCCCTCGGGCGTGGCGAGTACGAGACAATTGACCGCCGTTGCATAGCAATCGCCGAAGCGAGCCCCGCGCCAGCCTCCGCCTTTGCGTTGCGTGCGCACGATCGTGGCCCGTTCGGTTTCGAACCACCGTTCGAAATGGGTCGTATCCGAGAGCTGCCAGAAGGACTGAGCGATGTACAGGCGCTCATAGAAGGGAAAGTCGGCGGCCCGACGCCCGCCCTCTGCGACCAAACCCAATCCTGACCAGATGGCATCCACAGCGCTCTGTATGACGGAATCGTCGTAACGGCCGGCCATGTTCAGCGTGGTGATTGCGGCAGCGGTCAGGGCCACGCTCGAGGTTTCTTTGCCGAGCTCGTAACGGAACGTGCCGTCCGCTTTCTGGAGGCGGTGGACATAGTCCTCTGCGCGAAAAATGACTTTGGCATCAACGGTTATTCCGCTGTTGCGCGCTGCGCGGAGTGCTTGCACCAGACAGATGGTGACAGATCCTTCGTGCTGTGCGGCGCGCTCGGGCCAGTAGTACCAGCCTCCTTCCGAGCCCTGCGTGTTTTCGATCAGACGCACGGCTGCGAGGAGGGCCGGGCGCAGCCTTTCGGCTCCGGTCATTCCGTAGGCCTCTGCGAGGACAAGGGTCGCGTAACCGTGCCCGTGCATTTCGGACTTGACGTCGCCCTGCGTGGAGATGTAGCCGTACTCCTTTTCACCCGGCGCCAGGTTCGTGTGCCGTAACAGATACCCGAGCAGGCCCGCAACCTCGCGACCGTAGGGGCCGCGGTCGGGCGTGTTGCCGGCAGCCATGAAAGCGAGGGCTCCGAGGGCGCTGATACCGAGCGGAGCGAAGTCGTCTCGGCGGCCAGTGGAGGCCGGCAGCGAGCCGTCTTCCGTCTCCGCCAGGCGACGCGCCAGATAGGCGAGCCCATCGTCGAGCGAACGTCGTGTGGCCCGACTCAAAGAGCTCTTGCCGGTCCAACTCGAGGCGGGCAGCGTGCGCAGCTTCCCTTGAGCCTGGTCCTTCTCGTCCTCACCGGAGGCGTTGGCCGGGGAGCACAGCCACAACGCCGCGCAAAGCAGGAGGAGGACTTTCTGCATGCGCTATTGTCGTCGGTTCAGACGCCGATAGTAGGCATCGATCCAGTCGCGGTACTGGGCGGGAAGCTCGGTGCGGCCCTGGGTGCGGAAGGTCTCTTGGACCCGTTGCGGCAGTTCGCCCCAGCGATCCCCATCGTCGGTGTGCGGGGTCGTTTCGCCCTTGGTCCCGTCATGCGGGTCACCTTTCTTGTTCTGTCCTTTGTCGTTCGACTTGTCGGAGCCGGTCGGTTTCTCGGCATTCGGTTCGGGCTTGAAGCTCTCATCCTTTTTTTCTTTGAGCTGAGCGCCGCTGGGCTTCTCACCGGGAGCCTCCGGCGTGCGTTCGCGCTTCTTCGGACCGCGGTCCCGTTCGGAATTCAAGGGGCTTTCGGAGCTGGAGGGCTCCCTTGAACTCGAACCGGAAGAGGATGAGTTCATCTGGCTGGCTACTTCCAGTATTCGGTCGATCCCCTGCACAACGCTCTTGCTTTGATCTCTGGTCGCCAGGAGCAGCTTCTCGATTCCCGCCGCCTCGACTTCACCGAGGCCACCGCCTGCTCCCGCTTCAAGCAGTTGATCGTCGATGTCGACCAGGGCGCGTTCGACCTCGTGAAACAGATCGACAAGTTCCTGTATTTCATCGTCGCCGCCGAATAGATCCTTTGTGTGATCGAGGAAATCCTCTTTCTCCTGAGGCTCCTTGTCTTGCCGTCCCTTCGGTTCGGAAGCGTATTCGTGCCGAAGAGAAACGGAGGCAAGGATCATGCTTCCCGGGAGGAGGGGGAGAAGCAAGAGTGCCGGAAGTGTGAGCGAGGGCTTGAGCATGGTGGAATTCTCGGAAAGACCGATTCGGACTTACTCCTCATCGTCCTCCGGGGCTGGGATGCCAACCCGATCCCGCAATTGCTGGAAGAGTTCGGTTATTTTTTCGTGTTTACCGCCCAAACGAGCGACGTCGTCCAGGAGGTAGGGGTCGTCGGCCACCGATTCCTCCAGATCGGGATGTAGCGCAAGGATTTGTTCGACGGCTTGCTGCGTGTCGAGTTCCATGCGGCGCAGGAGTTTCAACTCTGCGGAGTCGGGGATGATCGAGGGGCGGTTTTGGCCTTGCTGGCCTTGTTGTTGCTGACCGCTTTGATTCTGCTGGCGTCGTGACTGTTCTCGTCGAAGGGCCTCCAGAAGCCAAAGCAAGGCCTCGTCGACGTCACGCTGCAGCCCCTGGACCCGTTCGCCGGTTTGATACTCACCCTGGTCGGAGATGTCTCGGGCGATGCGATTCAGATCGGAGGAGACCTCGGCCATCAGTTCGCCGGCGACCATGGCGCCTTCTTCCTTGATGGCGTCCGCAATCTCGTCGGCGCGCGCTGCGAGTCCACTCTCCTTGCGGGACAACCGGCGCAAACGCAATTTCTGAGCGCGCGAAGGAGAGCGATCCGTCTTGCGCTCCTTGTGGATCTCGCGTAGGTCGACAATGTGTTCGCGGTGTTCGTTGATGATTTCTTGAACCTCTTCGGCGATGCGGAAGAGCTGTTCCTCTTCGCGGAGCTTCTGGTACTGCTCTTCCTCTTCCTTGAGTTGTTCCTGGGTCTGACGTAGTTCCTGCTCGACCTTCCGTTCCTGTTCCTGTGCTTCTGCCAGGTCGCCCTGGCGCAGTTCGCTCTGGGCCTCTTGGGCGGCCTGGTCGGCGCGGTCGAGACTCGGAGTCGGGCGAGCGTTGTCGCGTTCGCGGATGCGGCGGGCGAGATCCAGGAGTTCCCGGCGGATGCGTTCCTGCTCCTGGGCCAGCCCTTCCGCACGTGCCTGATCCTCTTGCGACTGGGGGGAAACACCCTCGTGCGCTTCCTGGGATGCCCGACGCAGGGCTTCCATCGCCTGGCGCTGCGAACCCGCTGCCGAAGCGGAACGGCCCTGGTCCAGTTCTTCAGCGGCGCGCTCCATCGCCTCCTCGGCTTCCTCGAGTGCTTCTCCTACGGCTTCCTGTGCCTTGGGCGTCATGGAACCCTTCGAAACCTGGCTTCGGGCGGCCTTGGCCTTTTGCGCGGCCGCCTTCTGCTGTTGCGCCACCGCTTCGGAAGCAGCGCTGCCCGCCCGGGCCGACTGGTTGCGGGAGTCCTCCAGGGCCGTGCGCGCGGACTCGAGTTCGCGCAACGCTTCCTGCGCCTGCGCGCCGGCGTTTTCGACGTCTTCCGCACGAGCCTTACCCGAGGCCTGGCGCATGGCTCCGGCAGCCCGCTGCAACGCGCTCTGGGCCCTCCCCCCCGCCTCGGTCTTCGCCTGAGGCAGCGTTTCTAGATTGCGCTCCAGGCGTTCGGCCCGTTCGGCCGCTTTGGCCTGGGATCCTGCCAGGGCTTCGCCCAGGAAGGAGAGATCCTCGCGCAACTCTTCCAGTGCGCCGGCAGCTTTGCGCGTGGCATGGGCGGCTTCGTCCTGGCGTTCGGGAGACTGTGCGGCTTCCCGGGCGCGATCGAGCATCTCTTCGATTTCCGCTGCGCCCTCTGCGCCGCCGCTGTCGGGGTCCCTGGAGAGTTCGGAGAGCGCGTCCTTCGCCTTCTGGAGCGCATCCTGCGCGGGTTTGGCGGAGCGGTCTGCGGCCTGCTTCAACGCCTCGGCCCGGTCGCGTAGTTCCTTGGAAAGGGCCGCGGGAGAGTTCTCTTGCGAGCCCGGTGCGTCCCGTGCCTCCTGAAGCCGTGCGGCGGCCTGGCGAAGTTCCTCCGCAGCGAGCTTCGCCGCCGGATCGGACGACACCTTGCTGTGACGGTCGGCGCGGTCGGCTTCGTCGACAAGCTCGTCTCCGACCTTTTCGGTCGCGGTGGGGGTGGAGTCGAGATCGACCGCGGCCTGTTCGAGTTCTTCGGCGGCCTGACGCAAACGCTCGGCCTGCGCCTCCGCCAGGAGCGCTCGGGAAAGCTCTTCGGAAGCGCGGTCGAGGCTGCCGGCTTCTTGCGGTTGCCAACCCTTCAGGACATCGACGTCTATTCCCTGATCACGAATGAGCCGGGCCAGTTCCTTCTCGAGTTGTTCGAGACCGAGCGTTCCGGCCTCCCGACCGATGGATTCGGTCTCTTCGAGCAACCCACGCTCTTCCCTGTACAACTCTTTGAGGGTCTGTTCGAGGGTCTTCTGTGTCTCGTTGGACGAGTCGTTGCGTAGCTCGTCGGTTTCCTTGCGCAGTTCTGATTCGCGGTCGGCGAGCTCGTCCAGCTGCTCTTGCATGGCGCGCCGCTCGGCGATCTTGTCCTCGAGGGACTCGAGGTTCTTGCGGTCGAGCAAGATGGAAAGCAGGCGGTCGAGTTCGAGAACCAGCTCGCGTTGGCGTTCGAGCGACTGAACGACCTGCCCACCCGCCAGGGTGGAGCGCGCGTGTTCCATGCGCTCTTCCATCGTCAGGGGCGATCCGTCGGCATTCGCCGCGGCCCTTTCGTCCAGCATCGTCAAGGCCTGGCGTAGCAGGTCGGCCGTCCGCGCGCGACCTTCGGCCTCGATTCTGTCGAGCAAGACCTCCATCGTATTCCGTAGGCGCTGGAGTTGGCGCAGTAGCATCGCCTGCTCCTCGGAGATCGCGGCGAGCTCGCGATCGGTGACCGTATCCCCGCCCTGAACCGCCGGGGCAGAGACCGGGAAGGAGGTCGTTGTGGCGGCGGCGGAGAGGGAGGTGAAGAGGAGTGCCGCGAGGCACAGGCATGACTGGGGGAAACGGATCATGTTCACAAGTGATCGGGGGAGTCTCACGTGCCTATTTCTCCTGCATGAACTGTTGCGTTCGTTCCCGTAGCGCCTTCTGGCGATTGCGGATGTCGCGCGTGAGCGCGAGGATGTTCTGGAAGTTGTCCCACTCAGCCAGTTTGTCGAGCAGGTCTTCGAGGCGCTCCAGGGCTCGGGATTGAATGGCGGAAGCCTCGATCAAGGCCGTTTGAACCGCCGCAGGTTCGATGGCGCGTTCGGCCTGGTTGAGTTTCTGCACCGCCTGGTACTGATAGTCTTCGGAAACCTCGAGCGCGATCGCGACCAGCTCGACCAGATTGGCAGCGAAGCCCGCTGCGCCGAGGTTGCCCGCGGCCGAGGCCACGGCCAATTCGCGCCACGGTTGGACGAGGAAGCGCAAGTCGGCCTGGGACAGGGTCCGTTCGTGGTAGAAGTCCAGGAGGGCCGCCGCTTTTTCGTCGAGGCGCGCGTAGAGAATGTCTTCCGCTACGGCCGCGAGGTCGAATGAAAGCGACTGGGCCTCGCTGGCGACGCGACGCTGACCCGAAAGTGCTGCGGCGAGAACCAGGCTGTCTCCCGCCTCCAGCGTTTCGTCGCCTTCGAGCGAGTCCAAGAGCTCTTCGACACGCGCTCGCTTTTCGCCCTGCAAGTCGGACAGGCGGATCGCCTCCAGTCGTGCCTGGGCCAGACGATCCTGCATGCGGCGCAGCAGTTCTTCCGGCGTGACAACGCGTGCCCGAATCGGCAGGGCGTAGCCGACCCCTGGCTCGGGCTGACGGTTGTCACGTGCCGAGATCTCGAGGACGTAGCGTTGATCGGCAACCAACGGTACGGCCTCTGTGGCCAGGTCATCGACCTCGATGCGTACGTTGGCCAGGGAGCGGTGGAGTCGAAGCTCCATTTTCTTGGCGTCCGCGGAGGGCACGGCGAGGGGGTCGATGCGTATGAGATCAAAGGTAGCGCCGGTGATCTGTTCGGTTTCCTGTCCGGGGTGGAAGGGCTTGACGCTCCAGCGCATGTCCACGATTCCGAAGTCGTCCTCGACGCGAGCACGCAGGGGAATCGCGCCGCCGCGAACGATTTCAAACTCGGTGCGGGAGGGGGCCAGAACCTGGATCTCGGGAACCCGGTCCTCCCGGACTCGCACCCGGAACAGGCCCGGGTCCGGGTTGGAAAGGCCGGTGTCATCCGTCAACTCGATGCGATAGCCGAAGGACTTGTCGGCGATGGTTTCGAAGAAAAGCCCACCGGCCGGAGCAGGGGGAGCGGGCTCTACCCCGGAGTCAGCAGCGCCGGGTAAAGCGGGGAAGGGGGCTTCGATCAGCTCGATCAGCTGGTCCGAGGGCAGCAGGCGTGCGACGCCCTTCGCGCTGGTCGGGAAGGGCTGGATGTGAATGCGGATCCTAGAACCGGCGAGTGCTTCGACGTCCCGGTCGAACACGAGTTTCGAATCCAAACGCGCATAGGCCGGCGGATCGACCACGATGGCCAGCCCCTCGACGTCGGGCGGCTGTAGCACCTCGATCTCGATCTGCGGTTTTCCGTCCCGATCGTCACCGCCGGTCACGCTGAAGAGGGTCGTTTCCTGACAGCTCGGGAGAATGGTGCGGAAAAAGTCGCCGCCGGAAGGGCTCAGGACGCGGTCGCGCCCGCCTTCGAAGTGCAGCGTGACTTCTTCGGGAAGGACCCCCAGGGCGCGGATCAGGATGGGAATGTCCGTGCCGCGGGCGACCCGCAGGTGCAAGTGTTCATGGCTCTCTTCGATCACCGCACCCGCCAGTCCGGGCAGCTCGATTTCAAGCTGAGTGCGCTGGGGCCAGGGCGTGTCGGCTCCCGCGAGACGTTGGAAGAAAATCTTCGAGTAGAGCGGGTTCAGAAAGCTCAGTGCGGCCAACCCCGCGGCGCCGCCGAGCCCCAGGAGGAAGCGAGCGCGCGGCGCCTCGCGATCGAGCACGTCGATGACTGCGATCTCGCCGACCCGCTCCTCGGCTTGCGCCACCACCCGACGGCGTAGGTCCGGATCTCCGCAGGCCCGGTCCGTGCGATCACCCGTGGCCTGGAACTGAACGGCGCTGATCAGGATCTCTTGCAGCTCCGGGTGTGCCCGTTCCAGAAGGAGAGCCAATCCGGCGCGATCGGGAATCTTGCGCCAGGGGCGGATCAGATCCCGATAGGCGAAGAGTGCGACAACGCCGATCAGGATGGCTCCGTGGAAGATCCGCAAGGCGTGGGGGACGCGTAGACCCCAATCCGAAAGGAAGGCAAACCCGAGCCAGAGCACAGCTGCGCCGAAGATCGTTCCGAATCCATAGAGGATCAGCTGCCGAACGATATGCGCCCGTAGGGACCCGAGTAGAGACTCGAGTCGCGGGCTCGTTTCCAGTTTGGGATCGGCGTTCGACATGCTGCGGTGCGGCTCAGCTAAGGGAGAGTGCAGTCAACGTTGAAAAATCGGCAGATAGCGGTAGGGGATTTCGAGGATCAGGACCCCCATGGCCGTACCGAAAGCCTTCCCAGGACCGACGCGGTTCGGCCAGGAACCGTCTGGATTTTGCATTCCGAGGAGCTCGGAGCGAACGGTTTCAAAGTAAGGCTCCCAGTAGTTGATCTGATAGGAGGTTCCGGCCGTATACATCGCCTGTACGCCATAATAGTGGCCGTACCAGAAGAAGTAATGCCCGTCGCTGCGCCCGTACTGGCTGTTGAAGGACACCAGGTGCTTGCGCAGGTAATCCAGGCCCCGTCGGATGGCGTCGTCCGAATAGATTCCCACCCCGTGGAGTGCGGTCACACCGGCGGCGGTCAATGGAAAGGAGGAGCGCGAGCCCCGGCCCTTCTGGTAGTGGAAGGCGCCGATCTCGTTCTGGTACGCGCTGGGGTGGAAGCTGCGGCGGCTGTCTTCCGTGATCGCGGAGTCCACGACGTATTTCGCCGCCCGATCTACGGTTGAGCGCGGCACGCGGATGCCGATATTGCGCGCGGCTCTCAGAGCGAGGACCTGGCAAACGACGATCGACATGTCCGATTCCGGAGCGAAGGGCACATAGCGCCAACCGCCCTCGGGATTCTGCGTATCCACAATGAAGTCGACCGCCTTTTGCAGCTTGGCGCGCACGTCTTGGCGGTGCGTCATGCCGAAGATTTCGGCCAGGAAGAGTGTTGCGAAAGCATGGCTGTACATCCGCGTTCCCGTACGTGTGATGTAGCCGTCGTCCTGGGTAGCGCTCAAGACGAAGGCGAGCGCCTTTTCTACCGTCTCGCCGTGTTCGCCCCGGCCGGGCAGGTGCCCACCTGCGAGGAAGGCCATGCCGGCCAAGGCGGTGACACCGACGTGACCGCCATCGCTGGTTATCCGGTAGTCCGCGTTGAGCTTGTAGCCGATCTTGCCGTGCCAGCCTCCGTTGGCTTCCTGGTGTTCGGCCAGCCAGGCCAGCCCGCGCTCGACCGCACTTCGCTGTTGCTGTGTGACGACAATGGGCTGCGTGTCGTAGCCCGTGCCCGATTCCTGTGCGCCCGATTCTTGTACGAAGGGGCCGCTCGTCAGGACAATGGCGGAGAGGGCAAAATGAAGTCGTCGATCTTTCATCGTGATTCCTCCAGGGTCTCCAACCGAAGACCGAGGGTCCGGCTGCCTTTGCCGATGACAAAGAGCGCCCTGCCGAGGCCGCGGAGTTCTAGCCGCTTGGCGTAGTTGAACTGGTCGTTCAGATCGAGCGTGTCCAGTTTCTTTCCGGCCCGCTTGTCCAGGAAAACCAGTGCTGTCTGTTTGCGTCCCAGTCCGGTGCGATTCTTTACCGAGTAGGCGATGGCGACGTAATTCTCCGAGACCACAGGCATCGGCATGTTCTTGGTATAGGTCTCTTTTGGGGAGAGAGGCAGTGTGTATTTCCAGACCGCGTTGAAGGGCAAGTGGATCGCGCGCACCGGTATGCCCTCCCGTGTTTTGTCCGTGGCATGGACGAATAGGTATGGAGTGGACAGTTTGGTTCTCTGCTCGCGGTCGATGCCCATCGGTTCTTCACCGACCCGCATCCGTTCGACCGGGCGCGTCGTGCCGAGCTCGGTGTTGAGGCGATACACCGCGGCCCTGTTCATGTCGCCGAGCTCTGCAACGGTGGTAATAAGGTAGTCATCGCCCTTGTGGGTCGCGATGGAGTGGAACGATTCGCCTTCGTGGAAGGATATGGTCCAGGTCTTCGAGCCGCTTTCGAAGTCGTAGGCGCAAACCTCGGCAGGGGAGTAGCGACCAAAGTCCGGTACGATCAGTTGACCGTCGGCAATCCAGCAGGTTTCGTGCAGTTTGCCGTTGACGTTTCCGAGATCGAGCTCGAGAAGGACCTGGCCACGGAAAGGGTCGACGATGACGGCCTGCTCGTGCTTGGCGTGTTGCGGGCGGAAGAAAGCCAGGCGTCCCTCTCCCGCGATCGGGCCGTTCCAGTTGCCGTCGCCGAGGGAAAGTTCCCAGAGGGGGGTCCCTCCGACCGCGTCGAATGCGGCGACGTTGCTTCCTGTGAGGTTGGCAATGACGATGCCGCTGTGGGCCGTGATCGTTTGAACGCTCTCGGAGACCTTGCGCTCCCAGAGAACCTTGCCGCTGGAATCGAGAGCGCGCACCATGGTGAGATCGCCCAGAAAGATCGTTTGGCCGGTTACGGCGAAGGCGGCGCTGTTGCTGATCGGTTCGGGCAAGGAATAGGACCAGGCGCGATTGTTCGGAGCTCCCATCGAGAACGCATCGAGCTGCTTGTTCGCCCAGTAAATGTGCACCTCTTCCGTCTGACCCTCCGGGGTGAGGTGTCCGATGAACTCGAAGGAGCCTTCGCTGGGACGCCCCGAGGAGACCAATGCCGTACCGAAACGGGGCAGCGCCAAGGGCTTCTCGGGAGTGGGCGAGGGGAGCCTCCGCTCGAGCTCCCCCAGGGTGGCCCCCTGGTGATCGGGCAAATCGGAGGCGAGGTTGTGGAATTCCTCTGCAAGGCGTCCGATCAGCGCGTTTTCGAATTCGTGGTTGCCGAGCTCGCCGATAGAGCGCCCGAGTCGGAGCAGCATTCCGGCTTGCACCGATCGATCACCGCCGGGATTGGCCAGAGAGGAAGCCACGATGCTGGCGACCGCCTCAGCATCGCTGCGCTCATAGGCCCAATCGAGTCGTGCGCGTAGGGCTTCCTGGGATGCGCGCGAGTGGGGATAGAGTCGACCCACCTCGGCCAGCAGGTAGGGATCGTCCTCGTTCATGGCCCGCATGAGGAGGTCGCGAGCTCGCGTTTCGAACGGAGCGTAGGCCCGCGTTCCATCTGGTGCCAGACGACGCATGCTGATGCGTTCGCGCACCAAACGTCCGAGATCCACGCCGTCCGCCAAGGGGAGGTCGCCGTAGAGCTCCAGAGCGATGTGCAGATCCTCGAGACAAGCGAAGGTGTTACGCATTTCCAGATAGATCTGCGCGCGGTTCAAGAGAACCCACAAACGCATGCGGATGCCCGCCTCCTGCCAGTCCGCCAGGACGCTGGGCTTGATCGATGCGTCACCGATCAACCAGAGGGGCGGGTTGCGGCTTTGCGCCTCGTGGGGAAGGGATAGGTCGCCACAGCTTTCGTCGATCTGAGCGAGTAGCTCCAGCCGTTCCCCGTAGCGTTGCGAAAGCTGGAGCAGACGATCCTTTTGTAGGAGCACATCGCGTAGCGCCTCGAGGGAGGCTGCCAGTGGAATCGAGAGGTCGAGCATCCGCAGTGCTTGACCGCGATTTCCGCGGCGCGTGAGCACTTCGGCTTCGAAGCGTAGAACGTCGTGCAGCCCTTGATGGACCCGTCGCGTCAGTGGACCGTCTTGCCCTTTGCGCAGGGGCTCGAGAAGTTCGCGGGCCTCGCGGAGCGAGTCGAGAGCGCCGGCGAGATCTTCGTCTGCGAGATAGGACCGGCCACGGCGAGCAAAGAGTTCGGCGGTAGCGAGCGTGATCGTGGCATCTGCGGGATTCTTTGAGAGCTTGATCCGTTGGCGTTCGAGCAGGGCGTCCCAATCGAAGAACCCGAGCACGCGGTCGTTGTTGATGACGTAAAGGACTCCATCGCGCGCTAGCGTGTTGCCGTAGTCCGACGTCGGCCAGGCGCCCGAGTGGGTTCCCAGTCGACGACCGTCCGCGCGGTTGAGGACGATCCGTTCCTTGCGATGTGGAATGACGAGGGCTTCCGAGGTCAGGGTGGGCCGCGCTGCGAGGGAGGTGTTTTCCTTGTCGGAGATCTTGTAGGTCCACTTGGCCAGGAACCGTGTGCGGGAGCTCAGCCCGCCGGGTTTTTCGAGTGCAGAAACCTTTTGACCTCCGAGGTAGACCGTGTCGTGGTCCGCTCCCAGCAGAAGATCGTGGGCGAATTCGTTCGACTCGATGTCCGCGCGTTCGAGCGTCGATGAATCGTAGGCCCACGACACGCGACCGTCCGTCAGGTTAAAGGCCGCGATCTCGTGTGAATCGGATGGTGTGGAGATGATGAGATTGCCGACGACGACCGGAGGAGCAACGCGCCAGGTCAACGTCCGCTCGGGCGGTTTGTAGGACTGCGTCTTGGGCAGCTCGATCTGACGGTAGAGTGACTGCCAGATGACGCGACCGGTCATGAGATCGAGTACGGCGACGGTCCCGAGGTCCGTCTGCGCTATCACGCGATCCTTGTCTACGACCAGGGGGGCCGAAGCGAACTCGCGGTTGGCGCGACCGAACATGTTGCGTGGGCGCTGTCCACTGACGATCGGCGTCGACCAAAGAAGCTCGCCGCTGCGTAACTCGTAGCACGCGACGTGATAGTCGATGCGACCTTGCATGCGATAGCACGGGACGAGCACCCGGGAACCCGAAATCGTCGGCGGTCCCGAGATCAACATGCGTTCGGGGTAGGTGGCATAGTTGCGATCCCAAATCCAGCGATTCGCCTGCCAGGTGAGAGCGGGCGCGTGGTTCCAGAGCTCCTCTCCTGTTTCGCTGTCGAAGGCGTAGAGGCGCCTTTCCGGGATCGCGGTCAGGATCGGGATCCCCTGCCAGTCGTAGTTGTCTGTCTCGCTGTAGGGAATCTGAAGTGCGGCGACGCTGATGCCGCCGCCGACCGCGGGCCGAACGAGCAGTTGATCGTCAGCGATTCCGCTGAAGAGAGGCTCGCGTCTCTTGCTATCGAGTTTGTCCCAACCCTCGGGAGGACCCGCCTGCCAGATGAGATCCCCCGTGAAGGCGTCGATTGCGAAGAGTCGCAAGGTGGAACAGACAAAGAGTTTCTCGTTGCCCAGGACGGGCAGCAGATTGTGGTGATAGCGAGCTCCCCCGCTCCTCTTGTCGAAGGGTTCGAGAAAGAGATCGCAGATCCATGGTTCGGCATCCTTGCGCGGAATCTCCTCGCGCGTTCTCTGCGGAAGGGTTCCGCCGCTTTCCTTTCGGGAGGACAGATCTTCGAGCAAGGTCTGGCGGGCTTGCATCCCGTCGGAACGGGTGCGGCCCAGAAGTCCGTCGAGGACCAGGCCTCGCGTCCATGAGGCGCGGGCCGCCTCCAGGTGACCTTCCTCCAGCTCCAGGTCGCCGAGCGTCCACCAGGCGCGTGCTGCGGCCGGGGCGACGGGCCAGCGATCGGTGATCTTCACCAAGGCGCGACGATTCGCGCCGGCGCGGGCCTCGGTCAGGACCCGTCCTGCCTGGGCTTCGTAGCGAGCTTCGTAAACCTCCAGGGCCTCGCGCGGGAGTTCATGGAGCCGGTCATAGGCCCACTGTGCGGCGCCCGGGTGGGCCGCGTATTCGGAAAACTGGCCCGCGCTCGCGCGGCGGTCCTCGGGAAGTACATCACCGCCGTGCTTGGCGATGAGGGTTTGCAGCGCTCCGATGGCCTCGTTCCAGCGATGTCCTGCAAGATGCTCCTCGACCGTATCGGCCAGAGCGCGCGCGTCACGCGACATATGCAGTGCGAAGAAACGCGTGTCTCGCCCACCCTGAAGCCGAGCGGAGGTTCGGGGTGCGATTGCAGCGAGCACCAAGAGGAACAGGAAGCCCGCGATGTGATTCCTCGGTTGTCCGGGCAAGACCTCGATCATACGAGCTCCGCACGTTTGCGCAGGATCCACTCGGTGGCGAGCAGGCCCAGTGCGATCAGGAGGGTCGTCCAGTTGTCCCATGCGTCTTCCAGGCGAGAGGAAATAGGCTCGCGCCGCTCCTCGTCGCCAGGGAATTCATCGGCCAATCGACCCGCATTTGCGAGGTCGAGGGCGCGACCCCCCGTTTTTGAGGCAAGGAGGCGCAGGGTTTCGGGGTCGGGGGAGGGATCGGCGTTCTCACGGGAGGGCAGGAGCACCTCAAATTCCGTGGGCGAAACCCGCTGAATGCGAGTTTCCGACCCCTGACGAACCTCGGCCTCGATCCAGGCGCGATAGATTCCCGGTCGATCGAGCAGGAGGCCGCCGCGGTAAACCCCGGGGCGATCGACCACCAGGCCCAGATCGAATTCCCGGGGCGTCCCATCGGGGCCGCTCCAGAAGATCTTCTGCCCCGGATTCTTGGAGGGACGGAAGTCCTCGTCGAGCACCCGCGCTTCGAAAATCACACGATCCTCAAGGTCGTAGGCGGAGCGAGTTGTCTCGAGGCGATAGCGCCGATCACCGCTCTTCAGCCGTCCCAGGGCCAACCACCGGATCGCGTTGCGCCAGAACGTCTCGAGATAACGGTCACCGTAGTGGTAGCGCCAGCGATAGGTGGAATCGAGGGCGAGGAATATCGTTCGCCCGGAAGGAAAGTGCCCCGTGACCATGAGAGGGATGTGTTCGCCGGTTTGCACCGACAGGTCCTCGGGGTGACGGAGGAGAACCTCCGTGCCCGGCTTTTCCTTTTGGACCGGCATGTACCAGTAGAAACCGCGGAGACCGTCGACCTGATCCTCCCACAGGAGCCGTGTGATTTCCGGATCGGGATGAAGTCGGAGAATCTCGTGGGGCTGCAAGGGGGTTTCGACCGTCGGTCGAAATTCGCGGCGCGTGTCTCCATGAAAACCCAGAGCACCGATCGGATCGAGCACGACCGGCAGCACGTCTTCCAGCTCGGTGGAGCGGAGCGCGCGCGGGTTGTGATACTCGCCTGCCTGGAAGAGTACGCCGCCCCCGGCCTCGACGAACTCTCGCAGCGACTTGATGAAGAGCGCGCCCTGCGCGCTGTCCGAGGAAATCTGCATCGGATCTACGTCGCCCAGGATCACCACATCGTATCGGTCGAGCAGCTCTTCGCGCGTCGTGGGCACAGCCGTCAAAACGGGCACGTCGCGCGAAGACTCCTGAGGAAAGTCGCGCGTGGCGGAAAGCAGATAGCACTGCGCAATGATGTTCTCGTCCGCACGCAGGAGCAGGTTCTTGACGAAGCGATACTCCCAGCGCGGATACCCCTCGACATACAGAACGCGCATCACGGCGGGGGAGACGTGCACGAGGAATTCGAGCCGATTGTCGTCTACCATCGTCTCGCCCTCGAGCGGAGGCAGCGACACGCGGAAACGCCGCTCACCTGTGCGCAGGTTGGCGTCGGGAGCGACCAGAACGACACGCTGACCCTCTTCGGTCAACTCGACGCGACTTTCGGCCACGATACGATCGTTGCCGGCGACAGAGTCCAGCTCTTCCAGCACGACCATGGTGTTCGTGCCTGACTCCGTGCCGCGTCCCAGAACGCGTACGGTGATGGCCAACTCGTCACCCTGCAGGGCCTCGCTCGGGGCCTCGATCGGTTCGATGACGGCGTTCTTTTCGGGTCGCGTGTCACCCACGACCAGGGTGTGGATCGGAATTCCCGCCGCCCCGACTGCGCGCGCCGCCTCGAGGGGGGGGAGGCCTCCGTTGGAACGTCCGTCGGATACGATGACGATGTCCGTCACGTGGCGTCCGCGATGGCTCGCCATGGCTTGACTGACCGAGTCGCCCAGGTGTGTGCCTGAACCGCGCCCGGTGGGGGCGTCGAGGTCGCTGATCGGAGTTGCGCTCTGCGAAAAACTGAAGAGCTTGGGCACGTACCCGCGCTGCTTCAGGATCGGCAAGACCTGGCTCTTGACCGCGCCCTGGGCCAATTCCAGTCGCGTGGCTTCCGATGGTGTTTGGCCGGAAACGCGCTCCAGACCGAGCCGCGTTTGTGCATCGCCCGTATAGGCGTCCTTGCGCCGCATGCTGGCGGAATCGTCGAGTAGCACGAGCACTTCGGGCGCGTACACCTCCTCGCGGCGTTCGACCATGACCGGGCGCGAGAGCACGCCGAACAGGAGCACGAAAGCGGCGATACGAGTCAGCGAAAGAACGGCTCGCAAGGTCGTGGTGATCGGCTCGCGGGCATAACCGATCCAGGTGACGAAGGCGAAGATCGGCAGGATGATGAGAACGATCACCCAGGCCGCGGGGAGGTCGAGGAAGCGTAGCGCGGCGTGCGTGCCGGCGTCCGTGCCCTGGGAGAGGAGGATGCCCATCATCGCACCAACCTTCTGCCGTGCCCGATCCAGGCAGCCCACAGGGTTTCAAGAATCAAGACCAGGAGCACGGCCGCGGCCAGGAAACGCCATAGTTCTCCGCGGGCGCCCTCGGATTCGTCGCCAAGATCCTCGCCATCGTCGCTCGCGCGATGGATGCGCCATACCGGATGGGAGGTTTCGAGCTCTTCTGCGGAGATCCGCTCGAGGTCGCCTTCGAACACGTCGAATTGAGCGGCGAAGGGCAACTTGCGTCCGCCTTCGAGTTCGACTTGCCACAGCCCGGTTCGATCCAGGTTTTCGACCGTCGGGAGACTCCACAGTCCCTGGGCGAGTTGGTGCGGCTCGCCATCGAGCCGCCGGCGCGTTCCGCCAGGCGGGATCAGCATGGGGGAGCGTGGGAAGTCGTGAACCTCGAGAGCGATCGAAGTGCCGATGGGTACGTTGCGTGGCGCGAGGGGTTCGCGGCCGGCATAGCGGAAGAGCTCGTGCACCAGCGGCACCAGTGTCGCTGCAACCTCGGGGATGCGGGTCCAGTCGTCATCGATCGAGGTGGTCCAGAGCAAGACGCGCCCGCGGGCGTAGGCTCGCTCGATGAGCAGTGGGCTCTTCATCTCGTCGTCCAGGCTTGCAAGGATGTGTACCTGGGGCGCGTCCGGGCGGTCGTCCTGGCCGATTTCGGTCGAAACGAACTCGAAGATCGGAACCTCCGTCAGAAAAGGACGCCAGAGCTCGTCCGCGAAGAACGAGAGCGCGGGGTGGTTCTCATCGAACCAATTCACGCGGTAGTAGGCATCGCGACGCGAACGAACAGCGACCTTGCGGGAGAGTCTTACGGGTAACAGTCCCGTGCCGTCCGCTCGCCAGAGGCGGGCGTTCAAGCTCGCCTGCGAAGACGGGGCCGACGAATGGTCGCCCATCGTGAGAATCAGCGAGGCGCCCGCGGCGACACGCTCCTCCATGCGCTCGACCAGCCGTGGTGAAAGGGAAGCCACGTCCGCGAGCAGGATCACGTCGTACGGCGACAGGTTCTCGTCCGCGCTGAAGGCGTTGGCCGTGACCTCGTCTATCAGGAAGGGCGCGTACAAACCACCGGGACCGGAGGCAAACGCATCGTCATCGGGTGGTTTCAAAATCGCGGTGACATAGCCCAGTTCGTCGCGCTCAACCTCGTTGGCCGGGTCGCCGTTCACCAGCAGGCAACGCACCGGAGGGGGCACGTTGAACACCGCAGCGAGACGATCGTCGATCGCCAGGCGATCGCCCTCGAGCATCGCGATGAGGCTGTGGTAGCCGCTGTCCCTGAACGAATACGCGAATGAGACCTCGGCGCTTGAACGTGCGTCGAGGTCGATTTTTTGACTCGGCTGGCGAATGCCGTCGACCTCGAGGGCGACGCGGACTGCCGCGCGTCCCTGGGCCCCGAAGTTGCGTACCCGAACACTGATGTCGCTGGTCAGTCCGGGTCCCAGGATTTCTTCCAGCGGGGCCAGTTGTTCGAGGCCGAGGTTGGGCGGCTGCAGCGGGACCGGTCCCAGATCCTCGACCACAACGGTTGCACCGAGTTCCTCGAGTCGGTCGAGGGCGCGCACGAGGGGCGGGGTGTTTCGTGCGTCATCACCAGGCTGGCCGGCGGCGGAAAAGGCATCGCTGGGAAGGAATGTGTTCCTCTGCATATCCGAGAGCAGGCGCACCTCGAGTGCGCTTTGCCCCACGGAACCCGCGTCCTCTTCGGCGTAGGTCGCGACCGCGTTGATGGCGGCGGCGAGGTCGAGGCTTTCGTCGGTCGGTGCGGACAGCGTGGTCAACATCGCCAGGGCCTCCTCGGGAGAGCGGAACGAAAGCAGCTGCGCACCTCGAGCTCCCAGAAAGAGCCTGACGCGATCGCCGCGCGTACCGTCGAGATCACCCAGGATCGTCCGTGCACGTTCGATGATCGATTCGAAGACGCTTGAGACGCTCTCTCGATAACCCGTGGACGCGGACGCGTCGAGAATCAAAACGACGTCGCGCCGGCTCTCGGTGAACGGCGTCAGCGCGCTCCGTTCACCGGTGAACGGGCGCGATATGGCGAGGGCCAGAAGCGCGACGGCCGCCATGCGAAGCAGCAGGAGGATCAGGTTCTCGAGCTGCGCGCGCCGTCGTGTCTTTCTGTAGGCCGCTAGCACGAACTGCATCGCCGCCCACCGGATGGGCTTGTGGCGCTGACGGTTCAACAGGTGGATGAGGAGGGGGACTCCCGCGAGCAGTGCGCCCCATGCCAGGGCCGGATGAATAAATCCTTCGAACACGCCTTGACTCTTCAGCTACGTGCTCGCGCCCGTGAGGCGCGACGGGCCAGATAGGTCGAAAGAGCCACGTCGAGAGGATGGGACGTGGTCAACGAAACGAAATCGCATGAGAGCGCACGTGCTTGGCGCTTGAGGTCGGCGGTGTGCTTTCTGATCTCCTGGCGATAGGCGTTGCGTAACGCCTTTGGATCCACCTTGAGCTTGCCCGTCCCCTCGAATCCGTCCAGGCGCAGGAGGCGCTCGAAGTCGAATTCGAGTTCTTGGGGGTCCAGGACCTGAAAGAGGATCGGTTCGTGGCCGGAGTGGGTGAGCCGGCGCAAGCCCTCGACCAGCTGATCGGGGTCGGCAAAGAGGTCCGAAATGATGATCACGATGCCCTTTTGGCGCAATCGACCACCGATCCAGTTCAGGACGTTGCCCACGCCGGTCGTTCCACGTGCATCGGCCCGCTCCAGGGCAGAGATGATGGCCGTGTTCTGATGTGTACCGTTCGAAGGCGGAACCCGATCGCGGATGTCCGAATCGAAGATGACCAGACCTGCAGCGTCGCGCTGTTGTGTGACCAGGTGGGCCAACGCTGCCGCGCACCAGCGCGCGTAGTCGAACTTCGAGTATGACAGAGAGGAGAACGCCATCGATTCGCTCGCGTCGATGAGAATGTGGCAGGAGAAGTTCGTTTCTTCGACGAACTCCTTGACCACCAGCCGATCGGAGCGAGCGAAGATCTGCCAGTCGACCTTCTTGAGCTCATCGCCCGGAACGTAGGGGCGGTGTTGAGCGAATTCGACCGAGCTACCCTTCTGTGGCGAGCGATGGTGTCCCGCCATGAAGCCCTCGACGATCGTCCGCGCGACCAACGAGAGGTCGCCTAGACGATCGAGGACCGTGGGGTCCAACGAGGATTTGGCGTCGGGCATGGAGAAGACCTCTTTGAATCAGCTCGCCGCCTGGATGCCCGGAACACCGGCGCCGACTCCGGCGCTGGGATCGACTTCCTTCAGAAGCCGATCGATGATCTTGTCCGGCGTCATGCCTTCGGCTGCCGCGGAGAAGCTCGTCACGATGCGGTGGCGAAGCACCGGGTGTGCGACCGCTTTGACGTCTTCGATGGCCACGTGGTCGCGTCCTGCGATCGCTGCGTGGGCCTTTGCGCCGAGGATCAGGAACTGGCTGGCACGCGGACCGGCGCCCCATGTGATCCACTCGCACAGGAACTCCAGCGGTTCGTCCGAACGCACGCGTGTGCCTCGGGTCAGAGCCAGCGAGTAGTCGAAAACGTGGTCGGCGACGGGGATCGAGCGAACGGCCTTTTGCAGCGCCAGTATCTCTTCCGCCTGAACGACTTTGTCGAGTTGCGACTCCTCCTGTCCGGTCGTGCGGCGTAGGATCTCGCGCTCCTCATCGAGCGTTGGGTAGGGCACGTTCACCATGAACATGAAGCGGTCCAGTTGTGCTTCGGGCAGGGGGTAGGTGCCCTCCTGTTCGATCGGGTTCTGCGTTGCCAGCACGAAGAAGGGCTCCGGCAGGGGGTGGCGCTGACCGGCGATCGTGACCTGACGTTCCATCATCGACTCGAGCAGAGCCGCCTGGGTCTTCGGCGGTGTCCGGTTGATCTCATCCGCGAGGATCATGTTGGAGAAGATCGGTCCCTTCGCAAAGCGGAAGCGCCTTTCGTTTGTCTCCGGGTCGATGTGCAGAAGCTCGGTTCCGGTGATATCGCCCGGCATCAAATCGGGCGTGAACTGAATGCGGTTGAACGACAGGTCGAGCGTCTTCGACACGCTCGAGATCAGCAGAGTCTTGGCCAGACCCGGCACGCCGACCAGGAGGCAGTGGCCCTGGGACAGGACGGCCAAAAGCAGCTGGTCGATGACTTCGTCCTGCCCGACGATGACGCGGTGCAGTTCCTCCTTCATCCGCTTGTGGGTTTCTCGCAGGCGGGCAAGGGTTTGGGTTGTGGTCGCGTTCTCGTTCATGGTTCGGCGGGGGAAACCGGCCCGGCGGCCGGGGGACTGTGGAGGGTCCCGGTACGGAGGAGGGAGCCCTGGGATGAGCGAAGAAGGAGCGGTTTTCGAACGAAGGCGGTGGGGGTTTGCGGTTCAGGGCCGCTTTTCTCCCCCCTATAAATACGGTTCGTGGGCGTGGGGAACCCGAAGAACTCTGGAAGGAGTCGTCTGATTCGTGTCTCAACTCAAGCTAGGGTGCGATCCGGAAGGCCCATAGCACGTCCGGGCCCAGTATGAGGACCGTGCGATCGCGGGCGTAGACGTCCCCCCCCGCCGGGCCCCCTCCAAAGTGCGGAATGCGCTGGTAATCCAGGAGATAGAGCTCTCTCTCGCGGTCGAAGAGGTACAGGCCGCGGTTCGTCGAGAAGAGGATCCGGGCCTCCCCGAGGAGCCCCTCGCCGGCAAAGGTCTCCTCCGGCGCCAGGTACAGCCCATCGATGCGGTCCAGACCGGGTCGGCGGGAAGAAACCGTCCTGGACGAGCGGGCCCGTCCCAGGACGAGGCATTCCTCGACGTCGCCTCCGAGGAGGGCGACCGCTTCCCCCAGGGGACGGACGGGGGCGCGGAAGAGGGCCGCGACATCGCGCGTGGAAGCGCGCCCGTCCGTGATGAGGGGGCCGTCGATCAGGGAGTAGAGCCGGTCGGAATCCGACGGCGGCCACAGGATCGATCCGCGCCAGCCCAGGAGGGGCGGAGATCCGTTCCATCCTCGAGCGCGGGCATCCCGACGGCGGTTCTTGAGCGTCCAGAGCGGCGCGCCGTCGAGCGCGTCGACCAACGCTCCTGCACCCAGGTTGGTGCCACAGAAGAGCCTCGCCTCTTGTCCCGAGGTCACGGCCAGGATTTCCTGCGACGCGCCGCCGTAGAGTCCCCTGGCGGCAGCCCGTCCCCGTCCACCGTCGGGGTGAACATCGGCGCCCTTGGCGAGCAGTCGCTTCCACAAGAGGGTTCCGTCTCCCAAGCGAAATGCAAAGAGCCAGGCGCGCACATCGCCCTCGGTCGCCCGCCCGAGGGCGAATACGCGCTGGCCCAGAATCACCGGCCCGGGTTGGAACTCGAGCCGCGGGAGTGCAGCCAGTCGGGCGATTTCGGACACCACCCCACGGCGGTCGATGTGAAGATCGCCGACGATGGCCCACGAAAGACTCGTCAGGGCGGGTCCGGCGTCCATGTTGTGGCGGGTCACCGTTTCCGTGTCCGGCAGGTTGACGCAGAGTAGCCCGTTGCGATCGCCGTCGCCCAGCGTGCGTCCCTGCACGAAAACCAGAGCCCGGCCGTCGGTGACGGGGGAAAGGGGCCAGCCCGGAGGCACGGGACGAACCAGGCGTTCATCCAACCACGGCGCGAAACCATGCAGCAGCTTCTCCGGTTCGAAGAGCCGTTCGCGCTCCAGGTCGCCGTCCTTGCCGACCCGGATCAGATGGATTTGATCGGGGGTCTGAACGATGAGCCTGTCTTCTCCAGCGAAGCAGAGTCCGGGCCGAACGCCGATGCCGGGGCCGCGCGTCTTCGGACGCGTCCGCCTCGGAACCAGCAGGATGGAGTCGGCAAACTCGATGCTCCGAGCTCGATCCCACCCCGCTCGCGCCTCCCGTTCGTCCCCGGGTTTGTTCCCTGAAGAGAGGAACGCCGCGCGATCCTTCAAAGCCTTCTCGACGGCCCTCTCGTCGCTGAAGGCGCCATGCCAGACTCCCCGCGCGATGTGGGCTCGCGCGGCCACTTGCTGCCCTGCTTCCAACGCGCGGTCGCATGCGATGACAGCGGCGCGGGCAGCGCCCGGTGTGCCGAGGTGACGCCACTGCAATTCCAAGAGCTCCTCCTCCGAGCCACCTCGATCGAGTGCTCTGTTCAGGGCGCTCCGGGCGGAGGGGGCGAAGCGTTGGACCCAGGACAGCCGTTCGTCGGGATCCAACCCGCTCAGGCGGCGCTTGAGGGCATGGCCGAGCCCTTCCGTGACCCGTCGCACGGCCACCGCACTGGTTTCCGTGAAGACCGACGATCCCCGAGTCGCGTTCGAGGTGGCGTCGTGCCAGTGCTCGAAGGCGTTACCCAAAAGGCGGCGCGCCTCGGCGGCATGCTTTCCACGGTTCGCCTCCCGCGCGCGGTCGAGAAGCCGGTCTCCCGCTTGCAGGTCTCTCAGGGCCTGGGCCGAGGAGGGAAGAAAGCAGTCGTTGGAAAGAGACCCTTCGTGTCCCGGCGGGGTCTTGGCACGGTCCTCCTCCTGCGCCCGAGCCAGGGGCCCGGCCCACAACGAGAAGATGCAGGCCAGGGCGAGAAATCCGGGGCGGGAGCGGGACACCAAGCTGCGACCGGCCGGATCAGCGGGGACTCGATCGGTCGGTCCGCTCGAGCGCTCGAGCGCGTTGAAGCGTAAGCGTCGCTTGCCGGGGATCGCACAGCGTCCGGCGCACACGCTCGCGGTAGATCCCATCCTCAAGCATGCGTTTTTCCGTCTCGAGCCCGCGCTTCACCGAAAGGAGCTCGTTCATGCGAATCGTCATTTCGGCCTCGAAGCCGTCCAGCTGATGGCTCTTCTCACGGGCCGGCAGGTAACCGTTCGTGAGGAACTGGATGAAGATGAAGAGCGACACCAGGACCGGAGCCCAGCCCCAAAGAACCTTGAATCCGCTCCGGCTCTGTTTGTCTTGCTTCGTCATCTTCGGGTTTCAGCTGATTTCCGCCGCGCCGTAGCACGCGCTTCCTCCCAGCTCTTCTTCGATGCGCAGGAGCCGGTTGTATTTCGCAACGCGATCGGAGCGCGAGGGCGCTCCTGTCTTGATCTGACCCGTATTCAGTGCGACCGCGAGGTCCGCGATCGTCGTGTCCTCCGTCTCTCCCGAGCGGTGGCTCATCACGCAGCGGTAGCCGTTGCGATGGGCCAATGCGACGGTGCCGAGCGTCTCGGTCAAGGTGCCGATCTGGTTCACCTTGATGAGCACGGCGTTAGCGATGCTCCGATCGATCCCCTGTTGGAGGCGTTCGGTGTTTGTGACGAAGATGTCATCGCCGACCAGCTGAACCCTGTCGCCGACCCGTTCGGTCAACGTACGCCAGCCGTCCCAATCATCCTGATCGAGCCCATCCTCGATGCTGAAGATGGGATAGCGCTCGCACCAGTTGTGGTACAGGTCCGTCAATTCGCCGGGCGTGAGGGACTTGCCCTCGATCTTGTAGGCGCCGTCCTCGAGAAACTCTGCGGAGGCCGCGTCGATGGCGATGCGGATGTCGGTTTGTATGCCGAGCCCCGTCTTTTCAACGGCGGATAGGATCAGCTCGATCGCCTCTTCGTTGGAACCGAGGTCGGGTGCGAATCCGCCCTCGTCACCGACCGCCGTGACCAGGCCGCGGTCGCGGCATACGCTCTTCAGGGCATGAAACACCTCGGTTCCCATGCGCAACCCCTCGGAGAAAGAGGTCGCTCCGAAAGGCATGATCATGAATTCCTGCAGGTCGACCGAATTGTCCGCGTGCGCACCCCCGTTGAGGATGTTCATCATCGGGACGGGCAGACAGACCGCCTGGGTTCCGCCGACGTAGCGGTAAAGACCGAGTCCGCACTCCTCCGCCCCGGCCTTCGCGGCCGCCAGCGAGATGCCCAGGATGGCGTTCGCGCCCAGTCGCTCCTTGTTCTTCGTTCCATCGAGCTCGATCATCGCGCGATCGATGCTGCCCTGATCGAGCCCGTCGAACCCGACGAGGCTGCGGGCCAGCTCGGTATTGACGTTTTCGACGGCCTTGAGAACCCCCTTGCCTCCGTAACGACCTTCCCCGTCCCGCAGTTCATGTGCTTCGTGCGTACCGGTGGAGGCGCCGGAAGGAACGGAAGCCCGCCCGAAAGCGCCGGACTCGAGCTCCACATCGACCTCGACGGTGGGGTTGCCGCGGGAGTCAAGAATCTCACGGCCGCGGATTTCCAGGATCTCGCTCATATGGGAGGCAGATCCTGACAAATCGCCGGGCATCAAACACTTCTTTTGTACCCGGTCCGAATCGAGTTCGACCGGACGCGGCGTGGAGCCAAAGAACGCCGTCAAACCGGGCTCAAAGCGGACCGGGTCGAAAAAAGTCCTCCTACGCCGTACCTTCTGCTGATGGCCGGACGCCCGATCTCCCTGCTGCCCAATCTGGTCACGCTTGCGAACGCCTTCTTCGGCTTGCTCGCGTTGTCCAAGGCCATCGACGCTCTGATCCTCTCCGGGGACGACCCGACCGTCTTCTACCAGAAGATGGATCGGGCTTGCTTCTACGTGTTCGTAGGGATGATCTGCGACGGGCTCGACGGGCTCGTTGCGCGTCTCACGCGCGGGGAGAGCGCGTTCGGGGCGCAGCTCGACTCCTTCTCCGATGCCCTGACCTTCGGAGTCGTGCCGGCGCTGCTCGTCAAGGTGCTGGTCGAGCACGAGGGGGGGCTAACCGGCCACGCCGGCAACCCGCGCTTGCATTTCTTGGCCTCGGCTTCCTTCGCCTTGATGGCCATCCTGCGCCTGGTGCGCTTCAATCTCGAGCCCGACGAGGAAAAGACCGGCGAGGAAAAGACCGGCGAGGAAAAGACCGGCGAGGAAAAGACCGGCGAGGTCAAGACCGGCGAGGTCAAGACCTTTCGCGGGCTTCCCTCTCCGGCTGCGGCCGGGATGGTCGTGTCGACCATCTGGCTGTATCTCGTGATGCGCCAGCCCTCCCTGGAGAAGGAGGAGGGTACATCGACGTTCTTCCATCGCGCGCTCTCGTTCATGGAGGCGCCTTACTGGGAACCGGTCCTCGATTGGGTTCCGGTCTTGCTCGCCTGCGCCCTGCCCATCCTCGGGTTTCTGATGGTCAGCAACGTGCGCTACGTTCACACGATCTCGTATCTCATGCTGCCCAGGAGCCAGTTCTTCACCCTGGTGGGTATCGTGTTCCTCCTGATCCTGTTCTACATGGCGCCGGTTCTGTTCCTCTTCCTCTTCGCCGTAGGGTTCACGCTTTCGGGTTTCGTGCTGCAGGGGCTCGCGCGCCTGCGACTGATCCGAGCGCCTTCACCGAGAGCATGAGCGCCGAGAAAACACATGCGTGGATCGGGCTCGGGAGCAACCTCGGGGAGCGCCGGGCCCAGCTCGACGGCGCGATCGATGCGCTTCGAGCGGCGGAGGGGATCGAGGTTCTAAGGGTTTCGAGCTGGATCGAAACGAAGCCTGTGGGGGGGGGCCCCGATCAACCGGACTACCTGAACGGTGTCTGCGAGATCGAGAGCAAAGTCCCGGCGGAGGACTTGCTCTGGCTTCTGCAGGCGATCGAGGCCCAGTTCGAGCGCGTGCGCCGAGGCGTACCACAAAACGCTCCGCGCACCCTCGATTGCGACCTGCTTTTCTTCGGCGACGAAGAGCTCGACTTGCCCGATCTCATCGTGCCGCATCCGCGCCTCGAAGATCGTCTGTTCGTTCTGGAGCCGCTGAACGAGCTGGAACCCGACCTGCACCTTTCGCGTTCGGGAAAGACCGTACGGGAACGCGTGGAAGAGTTGCACCTGATGGAAAAGCACGGGGCCGAGGCGTGAGTGCTCCCTGCGAATTGCTGGAGGACCCGCGACGCGTGGCCGCCTGGAGTCGAGGGGCGCGCGATCGCCGGGCCTCGATCGGATTCGTTCCGACGATGGGGGCCTTGCACGAGGGTCATCTGTCCCTCGTGCGGCGTGCGGTCGAGGAGAACGACCTCACCTGTGTCAGCGTGTTCGTGAATCCGTTGCAGTTCGACGATCCCCGTGATCTGGATTGCTATCCGCGCGACCTCGCGGGCGATCGGGCGCTGCTTTCGGAGGCGGGCTGTGCCATGGTCTTCACCGGAACCCTCGAGGGCTTCTTCCCCGAGGCGGCGAAGCCCGGGGCGATCGAAAGGCGCGACCCCGGACCGGAGGCGGAGGGGCTCGAGGGCGCTTTTCGGAGGGGCCATTTTGCCGGTGTTGCGACGATCTGCGCCCGGCTCTTCGAACTCGTACGTCCACGGAACGCCTATTTCGGTGAGAAGGACTTCCAGCAGTGTCGGGTCGTCGAGAGGATCTCCCGGGAGCTGGGTTACCCCCGCATCGTCGTCTGCCCGACCTCCCGCGATCCCGACGGGCTGGCGCGCTCGTCGCGCAACCTGCGTCTGAACCCGCAGGAGCGCGTGCAGGCGCTGGCGATTTCGCGGGCCCTCTTTTCGGCGCGTACGGCCTGGGGGGAGGGCCAGCGCGATGCCCGGCGGCTGCGCGGGATCCTGCACGAACACCTCGAGAATTCCGGCATCGCCCTCGAGTACGCCGAGGTGCGCGACCCGTCCTGCTGGACTGCGGGGGCCCCCACGAAACCCCTCGTGGAGGCCCGTGCCCTGGTCGCGGCCAAGGTGGGGGCCGTGCGCCTGATCGACAACCTGAGCCTCTCGGAGCCCGGGCGAGGGTGAGCGTTGCTTTGGAGAAGGACGGCGCTGGGAACGCCGTGGTGGTGCTCGCTCCGGCGAAGTTGAACCTGTCGCTCGAACTCCTCGGCCGGCGCGCGGACGGCTACCACGAACTGGCGACCCACGTCCTGGCCATCGATCGCTACGACGAGCTGACCCTGCGGGTCGAGCCCTGGAACGGGGATCGCCGGGAAACGCCGGAGGTTTCTTTCCACCTCGAATCGAGCGATCCGAACGTGCCGGGGGACGGGACGAACCTCGCGGTTCAGGCCCTCCGCCTGGTCCTCGGGTACGCCGTGGAACAGGGGGTCCACGCCGGGGTGCGCTTCGATCTGGAGTTGAAGAAGGCCCTTCCCTGCGGAGCCGGCCTCGGGGGGGGAAGCTCCGATGCCGCCGCCGCGTTCTACGCCGGTGCGCTCCTGTGCGGGGTCGATCCCGATGGGGAAGAACTGCAGCGCCGTCTCGCGAGCCTGGGCAGCGACGTGGCTTTCTTCCTGCGGGCCCGGAGGAGCGGTTTTGCGCGCTGCACGGGGCGTGGGGAACAGGTCGAGGCCCTGGCCGTCCCCGCGGGCCTTCACTTCGCCGTGGTGACGCCTCGGGTGCACGTTCCAACGGCGGATGTCTATGGCGCGGTCACGGGCCCCTTTCGCAAGTCGGCGAGCTTCGATCTGGCGCGTTTTCTGGGAGGCTCCCTCGAAGAGCGCCGCCACCTGCTTCGAAACGACCTGGAAGAGCCTGCGATGAGGGTCGTCCCGGCCCTCCGCAGCTGGGCCGAGCTTCTGAACGAGGCTCCCGGAGGTCCCTGGAGGCTGTCGGGAAGCGGCTCGACTTTCTTCGCATTGTTCGCCGACGCCGAGCGGGCGCAGGCGGCTCTCGAAGACGTCCGGGATCGGGCGATCGCTCGCGATTACGGGCGAAACTTTGAATGCACCTCAGGCGCTGCGGGCTCCGGTGTTCGGAGGGGTTTTCAAACTCCCATTTGAGATCCCGATAGCCCGCTTGCATCTCCTAATCGGAAGCGGTCACTTTACTTGGGTCGACAAAGCACAAGACTCAACTCCGGCTTCCCATGAACATCACCGAGGTGCGCGTCAAGCTACTTGAGAATCAACCGGACAAGCTCCGCGGTTTCGCGAGCATCACGATCGAGAATTTTCTCGTGATTCGCGATCTCAAGATCATCGAAGGAGCGAATGGGCTTTTCATCGCGATGCCTTCCCGCAAGCTTTGCGACCGTTGTCCAGCCTGTGCGGGCAAGAACCACCTTCGGGCTCGTTTCTGCAACGACTGTGGCCGCAGGCTGCAGTCCGGCCGCGGCCCCCACGACGAACGGGGTCGCATGCGTCTTTACGCCGATATCGCCCATCCCATCCACCAGCGGGCGCGGGACTTCATGGAGGCGGAGGTTCTGAGCTCCTTCCGGAACGAGCTGAAGCGCTCGCAGGAGGAGGGCTACGTCGCCGTCTCCTTCGACGATATGGACTACGAGTCCTACGAGCGGGCCACGACTTCGGCCCACAACTCGCAGCGTTAGTCCGCCCCCTTCAATGGACCCGCCTCTTCCGAACCCCGGCGGTGCGGCGCTCGAGCGGTTGACCGTGGGCATCGTCGGTTGCGGTGCGGTCGGCCGCGCCTTCGCCCTCGGCCTCGCCCGACGCGGTGCGCGCGTTCGCCTCTGGTCTCGCCGCAGCGAAAGCGTACGCGGCGTGCTGGATGCCGTCGGGCGCTGCGCGCCCGGACGGGCCGCCGGGGTGGAGTTTGAAGAGTTCGGGGGTCTCGACGCCGTTCTCCTGTGTGTTCACGACGACAAGGTGGGGGAGCTGGCCCGGCGCCTGGCCGCCCATCCGCGTCCCCCCGGGGTCACCTGGCACACCTGTGGCTACTTCGGAATCGAGATTCTGGAGCCCCTGCGGGCCGTCGGAGGCGCCTGCGGCAAGCTGCACCCCCTGCTGGCCCTGCCCAGTGAGTCCCACCTCGAGGATCCGCTGGGCGGGGGGGTCTTTTGCATCGGGGGCGACGGGGAGGCCCTCGCCCTGGCGCGCCGCATCGTGTCGGCCTTCGAGGGTCGCGAGCTCCTGTTGAAGCCGGGGGAGGCCTCCGATCGCCTGTATCACGCCGCTGCCGCCCTTCTGAGCGGCGGGTTCGTGGCCCTCCTCGACGCGTCGGTAAAGGCCCTCGCCCGTTCCCTCGACCTGGAGGGGGAGCAGGCCGAAACGCTGGCCCAGGAAGCGCTGCAGTCGCTCCTGGAATCGACCCGGGCCAACCTGCGGACGAGCTCCCGCGGCAAGGCCCTCACGGGCCCGGTCGCACGGGGGGCGGAGGCCGTCGTCGCCGGCCACCTGGCGGCGCTCGCCGACGTGGATCCGCAGGCGGAGGAACTCTACCGGGCCCTGGGACCGATCATGAGCCGTCTGGGTCGCTACGCTTGAGAAATGGCTATCGTCGTTTCCCACATCGCTGACGACTTCGAGACCCTGGCCCGACGCGCCCTGCGACAGGTGCCGCTCTGCGACCTGATCGAGCTGCGTCTCGATCGCATCGCTCATCCCGGCAAGGAGCGGATCGAGGAGTTCTGCCGGGCGGCGAAGAAGCCCGTCATCATCGCGTGCAACGGCCCCGAGGCGTTCGGGACGTTCCAGGGCTCGAAGGACGAGCTGTTTCAGCTCTACCACGACGCGGCCCAGGCCGGCGCGCGCTTCGTCGACATCGATTACAGGCTGTCGCTCGAGCTGGGTGAGGTCGAGGCGCCATGTCACAGGATCGTCTCGCGCCACGTCCTCGAGGGAACGCCCGAGGATCTGGACGCGTGTCACGAGGAGATCCAGGAGGTCCTCTACGAGGGCGACGTCACCAAGCTGGTGACCCACGCGGATTCGTGCGAGGACGGATTGCGTCTACTCGCCTGGTTGCGCGGGACCAAGGGCATCGTCTCGTTTTGTTCCGGCGCAGCCGGAAGCTTCACGCGCGTCCTTGCGCCGATCTTCGGTTCGCCCTTCACCTACTGCGCCCCGGCCGACATTCCCGACGAGGGCGGCGCGGTGGTGGAACGCACCGCGCCCGGTCAGTTGCGGGTCAACGATCTCCTGGCGATCTTGCCCCCGGGGGGCGTCAGTCAGGAGACGGCCGTCCTGGGCGTCGTCGGCAACCCGATCGGCCGGTCCTATTCGCCCTGGGTCCACGGGATGGCCCTCAAGGCGGCCAAGCTCGACGCCGTCTACGTGGCCTTCGAACCCTCGTCCTTCGACGCGTTTGTGGCCCTGACCAGCGACGGGAACTACCGCGGTTTCTCGATCACCGCACCGTTCAAGGAGGACGCCTATCGAAGCTCTACCGATCGGGATGCGGCCAGCGAAAAGACCGGCGCGGTCAACACGTTCTTCCGCGACGGCGAGCGCTGGCGCGCGGCCAACACCGACGTGGCGGGAGTGCGCGAGACGCTGGAACGGGCGCTCGAGATCCACTCGCAAAAACCGGGGGTGCCCGGGAGCGTCGCGGCGGTGCACGCGCTCGTGCTCGGTTCCGGAGGAGCGGCCCGCGCCGCCGCCTGGGCCGTGCGCTCCCTGGACGGTCGTGTCACCGTGGCCGCACGCAGGAAGGAGCGGGCGGACGCGGTGGCGGCCGAGCTGGACTGCGAGGCGGTCGAGTGGTCGGCGATCCCGTCGGTCGAGTACGACGTTCTGATCCACACGACCCCCATCGGCTCCCTGGCTTCCACGAACAACTGCGCGGACACGGAGGGGCTCGTGGTGCCGGCCGAATGGATCCGGCCGGGGAGCCTCGTCTTCGATGCGGTCTATCGACCGATCCGCACCCCGCTGCTCGCCCTGGCCCACGAGAAGGGCTGCACGGCGGTGCCCGGGGGCGAGTGGTTCTGTCGCCAGGCGGCCTTGCAGTTCCGGCTGTTCACGCAGTGCGAGCCGGACGAGGAGTTGATGCGCCAGGCCTTCGAGCACGCCGACGAAAGCGCTCGGTCCGGGCGATGAAAGCGCTCAGCGCCCCCGTGGCCCTCGTCGGGCCGCGCTGCAGTGGCAAGACGACCCTCGGAAGGCTGCTGGCCGAACGGCTCGGGCGTCCCTTCGTGGACCTCGACGCCGAGGTCGTGCGTTTTGCGCGCCACGCGGGGTTTTGCGCCCTCCAGGTCGGTGAGTTGATCGAGGAGGTCGGGTGGGCGCGCTTCCGCGAGCTGGAGGCGGTCACGCTCAAGAAGTGTATCGAGCCCATGCCGAGGATCGTGCTCGCGACCGGCGGGGGGGTGTGCGAACGCCCGGACAACCGGGCCTGGCTCGTGCGCGCCACCAGGGCGTTCTACCTGGACGTGCCCACGGAGCTGCTCCAGCTGCGCCTCGAGGCGGACGAGACCCTGCGCCCGCCCCTGAGCGGGGAGGGGAATGCGCTGGAGGAGTTGCCGGCTGTCGTGCGGCGGCGGGACCCGCACTATCGTGCTGTGGCCGAGCGGATTTTCTGCTCGGATCGGTCGGCGCTCGAGATCAGCGAGTGCATCGCCGAGCGTCTGCAGAACGCTGCGACGTAAGGGGCAAGCTAGACCCGGGGAAGAACTTGCCGATTCGTGGGTATTGTTCGAGAGCGTGGGGGGCTCGTGCCGAAAGCAGAACGTACGAACGCTGTCTTTCCCCTTCTCTCTTTACAACCAGCCCTGCAACTGCGGATAGGATTTTGGATCACTAGCATGGGGTACGGCACCGGCAATCCGACGGATCGAAGAAACGAGAGCCTGGGGCTCGCGATCCTCGGGTGCTGGGTGCTCGTGGCGGCCGGATGCCGTACGCAGACCTCGACCGTGACCGACGGCAGGACCGCGGCCGTCGAGAAGGCCAAGGGAGTGGTCGAGGCCCGGTTTGCCCTCCAGCCCCTCGATGGGGCCGCCACGGAGCCGGCCCGGCCCGAGCCCCTACCCGCGCTCGAGGAGCCGAAGGGTGGCATCGGGAGCTCGAGGCCGCTCGAGGCCGAGATCGAGCTCTGGATCTGGCTGGCCGGTCGGCCCCGTCTGGCAGGGCTACCTGCGGTGCGTCAAAGCGAGCGCGACCGTGAACGCGCCGGAGCGCTGAAGGAACTGGCCGATGACATCGAACGGAGGGGGCGCCGTCGCTCGCCCGTCCTGAACCACATCCGCGAGCTGTTCCAGAGCCCGAAAACGACGAACGAGCTGTGGTCCTCCTGTGCGATCGTCGCGGCGGACCTGGCGCTCTACGAGTGTGCGGAGTTCATCGCAAGCCCGTGGCTCAACGGCATGGAGGGAACGCGCCACCTCGCTTCGGCGGTCGCGTTGCACCGGCTCTTCGGTCGCTGGTTCACCGACGCCGAGGAGCTCGTTCCCTATCTTCAGAACGTGCGCGCCGGTGTGGACACGGAACTCTTCCTGGAAAGCCTTGCGCAGCACGAGACGCGCTCGCGCCGGCGGCTCTTCGCCCTCCTGGAGCAAGATCCCGTCCGGGCCCAGGCCTGGCTGGGCGATCGCGACCCGGTCGTGCGTGCGGGAGCGGCCCGGATTCTGGGCCTGGCCTTCGCCCTCGAGGGTGTCGATTCCAAGGCCGTCTTCGGCGTACTGCTCGACATGCTGGAAAAGGAGAACGAGCCGCACGCTTTCCACGAGGGACTCGAAGCGGTCGTTGTCCCGATGGAGTACGTCGACGTGCGCGCGCCTGAGCTGGAACGGCTGAGGGATCTTCTGGCCCGGGTCACCACCTCCGGCGACGACGCGCGGGCCATGTCCGCCGTCGGCGTGATCGCGCGGCTGCCCTGGAGCACCGGCGTGGATCGCGACGCGGCCCATCTGCTGAGTGCGATCGCGCTGGTCGGCGAGGCCCTGCAAGATCTGGCCGATGCGGAGCGGCGTCGCGGGGCCTTCGACCCGGACCCCCTGGTCCGTGCCTTTCAAGCCCTCGAGGTGCTGAGCCACAGGGCGGTGAAGGACGGACTGGCGGAGGATCTGCGCGGTTCGCCGGTACGCCGGCCGGTCGTCTCGATTCTGAGCGACCCCTCCCTGGATTCCGCCGTGCGCTCGATGGCCGCCTCGGCCCTCGGACCGCTGGCGTTGCGCACGGACACCCCGCTGTTCGTCAGTGTCTTGCGCGAGAGCGTCAAGGACCCTGCGGTCGCGCATGCGCTTCTGGGGGCGACCCGCGAGCTGCTTCTCACCCTCTCCCCGACCGCACCCGAGGTGGTCGACATCCTGGCTGCGGTGGCCGATCTGTCCGGAGCCACCGATCCGGACCTGCGCCGGCGGGCTTTGCTTCTGCTGGCCGACGAGGGGCTGGCGCAGCACGTGACAGGTCTCGACTGGGGTTTCCTGGTCGATCGCATCGCCAGGGAGGAGATCGCCGATCTCGACCGCACCCTCCTGGCCCTGATCCGGCGCTACGGCAAGTACCACCTCGAGCCCTTGCTCGATGTGAAGCGGTTGCCCGGGCTCGCGACGGAGACCGGTTCCCTGGCGGAGTTGGCGCTGACTCTCGGCACGCTGGCGGACGGGCGGCCGCACCTCACGATGCTCGCGGCGAGATGGCTCGCGGGCGTGGGTACGACGGAGACCCTGCACGCAGCGCGTCAGCACGCGCTGACGATGGTGGCCGGGTTGGGGGAGTCCGCGCGGCAGGGCCTGACCCCCGACGATCATCGCTCGGTCTGCACCTGGGCGTGGCAGCTGCACGAGGCCGGGATCCGTCTCGAGGACACGATGCCCCAGGGCGAGGTCTTCATCGAGCGCCTGGCGGCCATCCACATCCCGCGCGCCCTGCGGGCCGAGGAGGTAGGCGAGCTGCCGACCGCGGCCCTGGAACACCTCAAGGCACTGGTGGAGGCTTACAGGTACGTGGAGGGCGGGCAGCAGGGCGCCAAGGGAACGATCGAACGCTCCTTCCAGCAGGCCTTTGAGCTGACCGCCGACACCGCCCTGCGGCGTCTCGTGCTGCGCGACCGCGCGCGCTTCCGGAGCGCGGTGGGGGAGAACGAGGGCGCTCTCTTGGATTTCCGGGCACTGCTCGAGGCCGGAGCGTTACAGGTTCCGGACCTGAGAATCGCGATCGGGATTCTCCAGGCGGGTGAGGATGGAGCGCCGGGGGATCCGGCCGTGATCCGGGAGGTCTGCCGGCTCTACGGGACCCTCGTCGGTCTGGAGTTCTGGATCAAGGAGCCGCAGAAAGTGCGCCTCCAGGACCTCGACGACTGGGGGAAAATCGCCATCGCTTCGAAGGAGAAGGAGCTCCTGGAGGCCGTGCTCTCCACCCTGGCGGACTTGCCCAGGGCCCAACCCGACGAGGGCATCGTGTACGGCGAGGACCCTCCGGTCTGGGCGGGCCTCCTGCGTGACCCCCAGGGCTTTCAGGCCCTGACCGACCTCCGCGCGCGGGTCGCGGGCGAGATCGCAAGTCTCGATCTGAACAACTAGCCGACCCGTCTCCCTCCGCGCCGGAAGCGAATTTCCGCTTCCCCACACGGGTTGTGCGACCCTTCCGAACGGATGCGTGCCCCGAAGCGGCGTTGTTCCGGGCCGGAGGATCCATGCCCGGGGCATCGTTCCGGCCCCTCCCTCCCGCTCGACCCACGTTTTTCGGCCCGCTGGGGGGGGGGGCATGGCACCCGGAAGAGTCGAGACGCCGACAAAGATCGCAAGTCCGCCCAGATCGGGCTTGATAGATCCTTCAAGCGTCATACCATCCCGCTCCCGAAGGTCGCGGGGTGGAGCAGTCTGGCAGCTCGTCGGGCTCATAACCCGGAGGTCGCAGGTTCGAATCCTGCCCCCGCTACCACTTTCAAGAGAGGACTGGGCCCTGACGGGCTCGGTCCTTTCTTTGTTGCTCTCCGCCGGCCAGGCGTGTGGGGACGGAGGCCGGTTGAGAGGCTCTTCCGGGAGGGCTAGCCTGTCGGGTCGATATTGGGGGGGAGGTACGCCATCCCATGCTCTACAAGAACCTCATGGATGGCGAATGGGTCGCCGCAAAGGACGGCGCCACCGGCGCGATCCCCGATGCTATCGACCGGCGAGACGATCGATCCGGATATTGGGCGCACGCCAGGCGCTGAAGGAGGCGCAGGGTAGGGATGGGAAGAATCACAAGACGAGACTTTGTCAACGGGACCTTGGTGGCCGCCGGAGCATCCTTGCTTCCATCCGGATGTGAGAGGCCCGCCGATCTGGACGAACTCGGTTTGTCGGATTATCCGCCGTCACTCACGGGTCTGAGGGGAAGTCACCCGGGGGCGAATGCGCACGCCCACGCGTTGGCATGGGCGAACAAGTCGGATTGGGGAACGACCACCGAGCTGAAGGAGAGCTATGACCTGGTGGTCGTGGGGGGAGGGATCAGCGGGCTATCGGCTGCCTATTTCTATCAGCGAGAGCACGGTGGAGATAAGAAGGTGCTTGTCCTGGACAATCACGATGACTTCGGAGGGCATGCGAAGCGAAATGAACATACCGTCGGCGGCAGAACACTCATCACCTACGGTGGTTCACAAACGATCGTTAAGCCAAAGCACGCATCCAGAGTTGTCCAGGCTCTGCTAGAAGATATTGGTGTCGATACAGAGCGATTCGATACGGCCTACGACCGCGTTTTCTTCGAGAGAAACAACCTGGGGGCCGTGACTTACTTCAACAGAGAAGTCTTCGGCGAAGACAAAGTGGTCAGGCATCCCTTTTGCAATTATCCCAACTACATAGAAGGGATGGTGATGGGGGGGAAGCTCTCGAACGAAGAAGCTGCACGACAAGTTCCCTTGAGCAAGAGAGGCAGGGAGCAATTGCTCGGGGTCTTGAACGGCGGGTTGCATTTGCTCGATGTGCCCGAAGGGGAACTGGACGATTACATCGATTCTCATGCCTACTTCGACTATCTGAAGAACATCTTGGGTGTTGATGACCCCGGGGTGTTGAGAATGGCCAGGCATTCCGGTCTGGACTGGGCATCGACCGGGACGGACCTGATGAGCATAGGGACCGCCAGGGACTGCGGCGCCCTGGGGTTTGCTCCCAAGGCGGTCTACGATGAAGACAATCCATACAACTGTCACTTCCCGGATGGCAATGCGGGTGTGGCGCGTGCCCTGGTGAAGAAGCTGATTTTTGATGTAGCAGAAGGAAACAACGCCGAGGAGCTCGTCCTGTCAAAGTTCGACTATGGCGAGCTGGACGATCCCACCCATGCGGTTCGCATCAGGCTCAACAGTACGGTGGTGAACGTGGGGCATGGGGGCGACCCGCAGGATTCCAGTGAGGTCTTCGTTGACTACATCAACAACGACCGCTCGCATCAGGTAAGGGCCAAGAACGTTGTGATGGCCTGCTACAACATGATGATCCCGCATATTGTCTCGGGCCTTCCCGAGGCACAGGCCGCGGCTTTGAGACTCCAGACGAAGAGCCCATTGCAATACAGCACCGTGGGCATGAAGAACTGGAGGGCCATGAAAGAAATGGAAATCGGCATGGCCATGTCTCCTGGAAACATGCACCAGGCTGTTCTGATGGACTTTCCCGTGAGCATGGGGGGCTATGAGTACACCAGGTCCCCGGACGACCCTTGTGTGATTCAGATGATCGGTTGCCCGTATGGCACGGTCGGTGCGCCGGCACGTGATCAATACCGTGACGCGCGGTTCAGGATGTTGAGTCTGCGATTCGATGATTACGAAGGGGAGATCAGGTCGCACCTGGGCGGTATGCTCCCGAAAGAGCTATTCGATTTCGATCGAGATGTTGAGAGCATCACGGTCAATCGTTGGGCCCACGGTTACACGGTGGGCGGCCCGGGAGATTCCACAAAGACAGGGCGTCAGCCCTTTGGACGCATCACGATCGCCAATTGCGACTCGGCTCCCGGTGCGGACATGAAGACCGCCATCGACATGGCCTTTAGAGCTGTGAACGAGTTGGTCTAGAGTGATGGGGCCGCTTCACGCGACGGTCTTCTCCGTGTTTTCGCCTCTCTAGGTGGCGCGCATTGCCGCCCCGGATCATCCCCTTTACTTCTCGCTGAGCTCGTCCTTCAAGGCCTTGAGCCCGGCGTTACCCCTCGGGTCCGGGGAGAGGATCTCACGCTCTCGTGCCGAGCCAATGGCGCCCCCGTTACCACCTGATTACCTCGAGGGGTTCCGGTCCGGGGCCCCGCCTGTGTTGCAGCGACCTTGCGGACCACACGCGCAGAGTTTCTCGCTCTGACGACCGACCCACCTACTGGACGCCCAACGCCTTGAAGACGGCGTCTTTCGGATCCGCGTAGAAACTGGCGAACGACGCCGGTTGGCGGCACGAGCAGAGTGTCCGGGCCGGAAGCTGCGGGCTCATTCCTGAACCGTGCACCAACGACCTGCTATACCCTGAACCGCTGTACACTCCCAGCTGCGCCAACGCCGTCTTCCACAGCTCCACCCTGTAGGCTCGCCATGCAACAATCCATCGCCAGGTTGACGGGAGGCTTCTGTCTCTGGCTCGCCTCCGCCGCCCTTCTGGTGGCTTCGCTGGGAACCGCCCAGAGCACCCGCGTCCTCGACGAGGCGGGGGAGGTGCCCGAGGGCCTCGGCGCCGCCGACTGGTCCGGCATCCGCCAGGCCTACGAGGCCGGCCGTCACGCGGCCCAGGCCGTCGAGGGTGGCTTTCGGGCCTGCAACCCCGGCCAGGGGTGGCGGACCCATTTCGACGGTCGCGGCTTCACGACGCGGCCCGATACGGGCGCGTGGACGTGGGGGCTCGAACTCGTGCGCTACGGCTTCGCGGGCCGGGAGCGCGGGTTGACGGGCCCGGCGCGCATCAGGGCCGAGGGCGGGCGCGTGGCCTACGACTGGGACGAGGGGCTCGAGGAGTGGTACGTCAACGACGAGCGCGGCCTCGAGCACGGCTACACGCTCCGCGAGCGGCCGGCCCGTTACGCGGAGGCCGCCGCGGCGGGTCCGCTGACCTTCACCCTCGCGCTGCGCGGCGGGCTCGTGCCCCGGGTGCAGGAGGACGGCCGCGGCGTGCGCTTTCTCGGCGAGGGCGGCGCGGCGGTGCTCACCTACTCGGGGCTGACGGTGTTCGACGCCGACGGGAGACGCTCCCCGCGCGCTTCGAGCGCGTCGCCGAGGGGCTGCTGCTGGCCGTGGACGAGCGCGCAGCTACCTATCCGCTGACGATCGATCCCATCGCACAAAAGGCCTACCTCAAGGCCTCGAACACGGGTGCGGGTGACCACTTCGGCGATGCGGTGTCGGTGTCGGGCGACACGGTGGTGGTCGGTGCGTTTGGCGAATCCAGCGCCGCTACCGGCGTGAACGGCGACGAGACCGACAACAGCGCACTCGGCGCCGGTGCGGCATACGTGTTCGTGCGCGACGCTGGGGGCTGGAGCCAGCAGGCCTACCTCAAGGTCTCCAACACCGACTTGGGTGACCAGTTCGGGGGCTCGGTGGCCGTATCGGGCGACACGGTGGTGGTCGGGGCGTCTGGCGAGGACAGCAGCGCCATAGGTGTGAACGGCGACCAGAGCGACAACAGCGCCCTGAGCGCTGGCGCGGCGTACGTGTTCGTGCGCAGCGGTGGGAGCTGGAGCCAGCAGGCCTATCTCAAGGCCTCCAACACCGGAGGAGTCGACGCCTTCGGCGAGTCGGTGGCCGTATCGGGCGACACGGTGGTGGTCGGGGCGTGGAACGAGGAGAGCAACGCCGACGGCGTGAACGGCGACCAGAGCGACAACAGCACAGAAGGCGCCGGCGCGGCGTACGTGTTCGTGCGCGAGGATGGGACCTGGAGCCAGCAGGCCTACCTCAAGGCCTCCAGCAGCGGTGCGTTTGACCGCTTCGGCAAGTCGTTGAGCGTGTCGGGTGACACGCTGGTGGTGGGGGCGTGGGGCGAGGACAGCAACGCCACCGGCGTGAATGGAAACGAGAGCAACGAGGACGCCATGGATTCCGGCGCGGCCTACGTGTTCGTGCGCAACGACAAGATCTGGAGCCAGGAGGCCTATCTCAAGGCCTCCAACACCGGTCGGGAGGATGTGTTCGGCTGGTCGGTGTCGGTGTCGGGCGACACGGTCGTGGTCGGGGCCTATCGTGAGGAGAGCAGCGCCACCGGCGTGAACGGCAACCAGAACGACAACAGCGCAATATTCGCCGGCGCGGCGTACGTGTTCGTGCGAAGGGGTTCGAACCCGTGCTTGGAGGTCTGGTGCCAGGAGGCCTACCTCAAGGCCTCCAATACCGGCTTTCTCGACCGCTTCGGCTGGTCGGTGGCCGTGTCCGGCGACACGGTCGTGGTGGGTGCAGAGAGAGAATACAGCGGGGCCACCGGCGTGGACGGCGACCAGGACGATAACAGCAAACCCAGTTCCGGGGCGGCGTACCTGTTCGTGCGCAAGGATGAGAGCTGGAGCCAGCAGGCCTACCTCAAGGCCTCCAACACCGGAGAGGCGGACACCTTCGGCGAGTCGGTGGCCGTATCGGGCGACCTGGTGGTGGTCGGAGCGTATGCGGAGGACAGCAACGCCACCGGCGTGAACGGCGACGAGGGCGACAACAGCGCCGAAACCGCCGGCGCGGCCTACGTCTTCGATCTCGCCGCCTGCGCCCCGGCGCCCGCCACCGTTTTCCTATTCAACGGCACCGCCATCAACCTCGACACGATGGTCGCCAGCGCCGTGCAGGTAGGAGGGGCCTGGACCGCGACCCTGACCCCGCAACCGGCGCGCGCGGCGGGCCCCTGGGTCATCCTCCTGCGTACGAACGACGCCGGCCTGGTTCTGGATGCGGGCCTCGCCTTGTTCGGCGTGCCCGCCGGACTCTCCGAGCTCCTGGTCGGAGCCGGGTTCATCGCGAACTTCTTCCCGGCGCCCCACCTCGGGGGCGGCGTTCCGTCATCCTTCAGCGTCGCCGTGCCCGCGACGTGCGCGCTGGTCGGCATGCCCTGGTTCGCCCAATCGCTCGTCCTGGGCGACCTGGCTGCGGGTGGCGGAGCGTTGGATCCCTGGTTTTCCTCCGCCGCCGGTGGAATCGTCGGAACCTCCCCGTAGGCCGGCCGGCGACGAGTCATGACCGAAGGCCGTGCGGTGATGGACTCACCGCACGGCCTTGCCGCCGGGCCAGGAGGAGCTTCCTTGCAGGCGCCCATGGTCCGTGTGGTCGGCCGCACCCAGGCGGGGGCCAATCAGGGACCTGGGATTCGACGACAGGGGGGCGTCACCAAGAGCCCGCGCCGTCTCGGACTCATCCCGCTCGTTCCCGACCCGCTTTCCGTTCGTATCCCGTCGGCTTGCCCCGTGTTCTTCCATCCGGCTGAAACCAAACGATGCCGCCGCCATGCAGGGAAAGGCTCGCTGCATCAGCATGTCTGCATGCGCAGCGATGGCCAGGGGATCCGTTCTGCGATTCAGCAGTCGTCGTCACCCCAAAACAAGAATGTCTGAACCGGTGAGGTCACGCAGTCGAGCAGCAACGCGAAGGGTGTTCCCAGTAAGCGCAGACCGAACAGATTCCAGCTCCATTCGGTGTCCGAGTCGTACTGCATCTCCCCCTCCGTACTGCCTGTGAACGCGTCCTTCGAGTATTTTGGCTCGAACCCCCAAAGGGTCATCGTGAAGCAGCTCGGTAACACCAGTAGTAGTAACGATCCAAGCAGCGCAGCGCGAAGGCCTCGACGGAGGCCGTTTCTGGCCTTTGCGTGGCCATGGTGGCCAGGAGCGTAACCGCCGGTCTTCAGCGTCCTGTTCGTGCCCTCGAGTTCATTCATGGCGATGGCGCTCCCACGGCGTGTCGTTCCAAATAGCCTAAGCCGATGCAGCCGAAGACGCTCCGAGAATGGGCGATTGCGGACGGGGTAACCTGATCACCTATTCGCCAAAGGCTCAGAGGCCTGGAGCACAGGTGTTCCAGAGGGGTTACGGGGATTTGCAGGTCGGTGCATAATCGACCCGTCATGAGACAGATTGCGAGGATTCTCGCGCTCGCGGTTTTTTTGGCGATCTCCGGCGAAAGGGTGCACGCGCAAGATTTTCGGGTCCTGATCTTCAGCAAGACCGCCGGATTCCGACACTCCTCCATCGCCGATGGGATCGACCTGATCCAGAACCTGGGGACAGCGAACAACTTCGCCGTCGACACGACCGAGGACGCGGCCGACTTCAACTTGCCGAACCTGCTCCGGTACAGGGTCGTCGTCTGGCTCAACACGACGGGCGACGTGCTGAGCGATAGCCAGCAGGCGGCCTTCGAGAGCTTCATTCGCACGGGTCGGGGCTACGTTGGACTGCACTCGGCCACCGACACCGAATATCAGTGGCCCTGGTACGGCCAGCTGGTCGGCGGGAACGCCTGGTTCGCCAACCACCCCTTCATCCAGTCCGCTACGCTGGTCGTCGAGGACCACTCCCATCCGTCCACCGCACAATTGCCCCCTAGCGGAGTGCTCACCGAGGAGTGGTACAACTTCCAGGCGAACCCGCGGCCCTTCGTCGACGTGCTGGTCACGATCGACGAGTCGACCTACAGCGGCGGAAACATGGGCGACCACCCCATGACGTGGTGCCACGAATTCGACTTCGGACGATCCTGGTACACGGCCCTCGGTCATCGCTCTGAGACCTATCAACAGATCGGGTTCCAGCGACACCTCCTGGGCGGGATCCTGTGGGCCGCCTCGGGTCCGGCGCAGGTTCCGGCGCTCCCGCCGCTCGGAGTGCTGCTCCTGGCTCTCACGGTCATGGGGGCCGGCGCGTGCAGGATCGCTCGCGTGCAGGGAGGCCGAGTTCGATAGCGGCGAAGGGGCGTTGTTTCACGGTTCAGGAACGAGCCGGGCTCGAAACACCCCTCTGGAAACCTGTGCTCTGGCCCAGGGCTACTCGCCGGAACTCTTGCGCCGTCGCCAGCATCCAGATCGTCGTCAATTCGGTCTGCCGGACAACCTTGGGCCTGGAGGCGCCGATAATCTACCGTACCGGTGACTCCAAGCCCTGGAAATGCACCCTCCGTCCCGGGGAGCCTCATCGTTGCGATTCGAGTGACCGACCTCACTGCGGACCTACCGACGAGAACCGATGAAACTGTTACGACCCACACCGGATGAAGGGGCCGCTGGGCTCCGCGCCATGACCACCGTGGCGAGAAGCCGCGGCGAAATCCCGCCTCCGACGAGACGTCTGATCGAAGCGGGGCAGAAGGTGTTGCTCGGCACATCCGAGCCGCTCGACCGGTTGGCTCCCATCACGCCGGAGGAACTCGCCGCCGCGATCGAGCGTCCCGAGATCCGATCGCAGCTGGTGAACGGCATGGTCATGGCGAGCCTTTCGGCGGGAGAGCCGCCGCCGGTCCAGGCCCAGACAGTCCGAGAGTTCGCGGACGCGCTTCACGTGCGAGGCCCTCAGCTCTCGGCGATCGAGAAGATCGCGCACCACGACGTGCTTTTCTTCAAGCTCTGCATCCTTCGCAACGGCCATCTGCCCGACGCGATCAAGGACGAGTATCATCGAAGCGGAGTTCTGGGAGTTGCAAAGGCCCTGGCCCGTCTACGGGGTCTTCGCGAAGACCCCGAGGTGGCTGCACGGTTCCAGGCATGGGAGAAGCTTGCGCCCGAGACGCTGGGAGCGCATGTCTTTCGCCACTACCGTGACCACGGCTTTGCCTTGCCTGGTGAGAAGGGGGGCTTTCCGGAATCCGGCATGTACCACGACTTCAGCCACGTCCTCGCAGGCTACGACACGACGCTCCAAGGCGAGACGCTGGTCGGCGGTTTCATCGCCGGCTTTCGAGAGAATCGTCCGGACCATGGGCTCTTCACCGCCCTCTTCGTGCTGAGTATCTTCAGTACCGGGGTCGACGTGACTCCCATCGGGGTGGGCGCCTCAACCGGCATTGTGGGGGAGGTCGCTGAGCGTTTCCTTCTCGCCATCCAGCGAGGCTCGGAACTGCCGCTAGACCTCTCCGATGACTGGAATTTCTGGGACTACATAGAGCTACCGCTCGAAGAGGCCCGCAGCCGTCTCGGTGTTCCACCCAAGACCGAGTTCGGCCCGGGCGACTCCCCCCTCTGACGGGAAGCGCACCGAACGGCATTGGTGCATCGATCGGAGTTCTGCCTTCCGGAGAGGTCGCCTACGGGCCTCTCGGACCGCCGTTGGTTTGTGGGTTGACGCGCTTCGTCGTGATTCTTTCAATGCAGAAACGACGCGGCAGCTAGAGCCTTTGCGTTGAGAACAGACACCCGATGAAAGGCCCGATCGAAGCGCAGAAAGTCGCCCTTAATTGGTTGAACCGTGCCGCCCTCGCCTGGTTCGCGGTCTATCTGTGGAAGCAAGGCCAAGACGGCTTCTTTGCGCGGACGGTCGATCGCGTCGATGCGGACTGGGTCAAGTTCGTTTTCTTGAACATTCCCCTTCAGATTGTCCTCACCTTCGCCGCCGCGTCCTGCGCCCGGTCCAAGAGAGCGGGGGTCGTGCGCATCGGACTCGGTGCCGGAGCGCTGAACGTGGTTCTCATCCTGGGGCACATCGCCTTTTCCGTCTCAACTGCGTGACACAGCGCGCGCTGGTCCGGATGCGGGAGAGGACCCGAGAACGTGAAGAACGTGACGGAAGAGCTTCAAAGTGGCGGCGGGGTGGCCTTGTCCGTGATCGGGGGCCGGGCGGAGAGAGGCGTGGCGGAACGCGAGTGTTTGCGCTGCGGTCTTCGGGGCGAATGGGCCAGGCGAATTCGAGGAGGGGCGGGGCCCGTGCAGGGGTGGGGATGGGAGCCTCGTCCTCGAGGCCCGGGAGGCGCAGGATCGCTCGCACCTGACGCCGATCGGTGATCGTGGCGATCAACCGGCGGCGAGCGCCGCACTCGCAGTGGAAAACGGAGATCGGGACTCCGATCCAGGTTTGCATCCGGCCATGTTGCCCTCGGCTCAGTAGCTTCCCAGCTGGTTCCGCACTTACAGAAGTGAACCGAGTGTAGGATTCAAGCCGTGATGAAGTCTCAGCCCACTCTCCCCGCCCTTCTCCTTCTTCTCTGCCTGAGCGCGTTCGGGTGTCGGATGCCCGATGCTGCGGAGCAACCCCCCCTGATCGCAGTGTCGAACTTCCTCCACCCACCCTTCTCGTCGCGGGATGCTGACGGGAACGCTGTGGGGATCGAGGTCGACGTGATCGAAATGGCCGCACATTCCCTCGGGAGAAGGGTCGAGTGGCGCGAGCTGGCCTTTGCCGAGCTCTTGAACGCGGTGGCGAGTGACGAAGCGGACATTGCGGCGGCGACCATCGGTGTGACGGAGCCACGCAAGCGGCTCGTGGCCTTCACGAAGCCGTACTTCCAGACGGAGATCGTCGCGCTGACGCGACCCGGGGGAGGAGAGCCTGCGACGCTGGATGCTCTGCGAGGCAAGCGTGTTGCGACCGATCGGGGCACGACGGCGGTCGAGGCAACTGTGAAACGCATTCCGGAGGCGATTCGCGTGCTGGTGCGTCCCGCGGGACGAACCTGGGCGCAGATGTTGTTGGCGGGCGAGGTCGACGCGATCGTCCTGGATCGCAGCCACGTGTCCAAGTTCACTGCGGATGCGGGGGTGGACCTGCAGCTCATCGACGAGCCCCTGCGTGAAGAGTTCTTCGCCCTCGCCGTGGGCCTGGACGCGACGGACCTGCGCGCCGCCCTGGACCGCGTGATCGAGAAGCGGTCGAAGTAGAAGCGGCCTCGATTCTCGACTCCGCGTGGGCGGCTTCAACCTGCGCGGCACGTATCGCATCGGAGCGCAGGTGTTCCAAAGAGGTGTTTCGTCTCCCTCCCAGGCGTGGGTGCATGAATCGGGCGGGGTCGGCGGACGCCCCTTCCCTGGTGGCTCAGGGCCCGATAGCGCTCGAGGTGGGCCGACCCGTCTCGATTCATGCACCCACGCCGCAGCGCGCTGCCCGTCCCAGCCGCACACACCGAGCCTAGGCGCCAGGCGTATGCGGCGGATTCGGTCCTGACTCGGTACCTGTCTCTATTCTGCGGGGCTATCATGGCCGTGTTGCAGACAGACGCTGCCATGAAACGAATACGGAGATCCGTTGCTCTTGCTCTCTGGCTGGCACTCACGTTCGCCGGCAACGCCCGCGCCCACCACGCAGCTTTCTACAAGACGACCTTCGATGCTGTTCGCGGCGCCGACTTCACAGGCGTCGAGAGGCTCTTTGCGCCTGACGTCTGGTCCGGCCAGGCGGGAGAGATGACCCCTGCCGAACTGCTGCAGCGCTTGAAGGCGGGCAAGGTCAGCCGTCTCTACGAGACCCTGGGAAGCGGGCAGCGCGTCCTGGTGAGCTTCCTCCTGGAGTACCCGGATGAACGGCCCTCTGAGCAGATCCTCTTGATGGCGCAGCGTGTGGGGGAATCGGGAAACACCGACCCCTACGCCTGGCAGATCATTGAAATCGGTACCGATGTGGCTCATGCCGAGACCTTTTTGACCCGCGAACTGCCCCGCTTCGTCAAACAGCCCGCCGATCCGGATCCAGAGTCCACACCTCCCAACGTGATCATCATCGTCTCCGACGACGCCGGCTTCGCCGATTTTTCGCTGCATGGCAACCGTGACTTTCCCACCCCCAACATCGATCGCCTGGCGGCTGGCGGCGTGCGTTTTTCCCAGGGGTACGTCTCGGCTTCCGTATGCAGTCCCAGCCGCGCCGGGCTGCTCACAGGGCGCTACCAGCAGCGCTTCGGTCACCACAACAACATCCCCCCCAGATACTCCGAGACCAACGGCCTGCCCGTCGAGGAAACAACGCTGGCCGACGTGCTGAAAGCCCAGGGCTATCGCACCATCGCTCTGGGCAAGTGGCACCTCGGCTACGCGCCTGCCTTTCATCCGCTGGCCCGGGGCTTTGATGACTATTACGGTTTCTTGAAGGGCGCACGCAGCTACTTTCCGACCAGCGGAAAGAAGCACACCAGGCTCAACCAACTTCTGCGTGACCGGGAACCGGTTGAAGAGCGGTTCGAGTACATGACCGATGCTCTCGGCCGGGAAGCCGCGGCCTACATCGATGCCCACGCCGGTGGCCCCTTCTTTCTGTATCTCGCCTTCAATGCCGTGCACACACCACTGCACGCCACCGAAGAGAAGCTGGCTCAGACCAACCCTGAACTGACGTCCGGAAGGCGCAAGCGGGCTGCCATGACCATGTCGATGGATGATGCGATCGGTGAGGTGCTGGCTGCACTCGATCGCAACGACATCGCTGAAAACTCCATCGTCGTCTTCATCAATGACAACGGCGGCCAGACGAAAGCCGGAGCCGACAACGCGCCACTGAGGGGCAAGAAGGGGCAGCCCTACGAAGGTGGCATTCGCGTGCCCTTCGTGGCTCGCTGGCCGGCCCGTTGGCCCGCCGGCGTGGTGTATGAGCACCCCGTCAGCGCCCTGGATCTCTTTCCCACCGCACTTCGAGCGGCCGTTGGTGGCTACGCAACGGACACACCCCGACTGGACGGAATCAACCTGACCCCTTCGCTAACGGGTGATAGGGACGTTCCACCTCACCGGCCCCTGTTCTGGAAGCGCAAGGAGAACTTCGCCGTGCGCCGGGGCGACTGGAAACTCGTCCAGTTCGACGGCGGCCCTGTGGAACTCTACAACCTGGCCGATGACCCCTGCGAGAGCAAGGATCTGATCGCCACACAGCCCCAGGTCGCAGAAGGGCTCCGTTCGATCTATGACGCGTGGGAGCAGCGACACGAAGAGGCCCGCTGGTAGAACGATGACGGCTACGTCATGTGCTTCGAAAACTTCGGTACGACCACTGTGGACCGTGAAAGACCGCGCCAGGCGTCACGAATGAACCGGACGGTCTGAGTGATGAGACTCAACAAGAGGAACGAACGATGTCGATGAGCGACAAGATCGGGCAGGTCATGGGCGGATGGATGATGTCCCGGTTCACCACACCCGAGTTCATCGCCGTCGTCGGACTCTCGGGTTCTCGGGCTTTGCGAGCGCTCAGGGCCGTCGGGCCATGGGCTGAGTCCAGCCGACGACGTCCACGGAAAGACCGTTCGTGCCCGGGCCGCGCAGGTAGACCACGCGTCCGGGAGCGAAGTGCAGTCCTCCCTGGGGCTCGAAGTCGCCCTTGAAGAACCAGCCGTCGGGGAGATGTTGCGCTCGGACGGTTGCGACGACCGTTCCTTCGGCTAACCCCAGTTCGAGCACGGCGTCCGCGCGCTCGGGAGCTGGCCCGCGGAGCGAGGTGACCACCAGCTCGTACCCCTCGGGCACCTGACCGATCGCTACTGGCGTCGCATCCGCCAGCGCAATGCGCTTCTCGAACCAGGTCTCTCCGAACCGGTAGTCCGCCTCGTTGGCGCTTTCGAAGATGTAGCAGTTGCGACAAAACTTGTAGGACCGTCCACTGCTGAGGCTGCGGCGCAGCTGGCGGTAGACGTCACCGTTCCAGATGTCACGGAAGGAGCCCCCCTCCTCGTAGAAACCCATCACGCGGCCGGCGTCCATGGAGAGGTTGCAACAGGGAGCTACAACTCCGTTGAATTCGACGAAGGACTCGCGCCATGGGTAGTCGCAGGCACTGACCTTCTCGCAAGAGGTGGGTATCAGGGACGGTCCGAGCTGGGGAACCCCCCATTGCAGGTGGCCTATCAATCGCCCGGAGCGTCGCAGGGCCGCGACGAAGTCTGCGTTCGATCGTCCCTGGGAGAGGCCGCGCTGCAAGGATGCGTGGATCGCGTCGTCGTCGAGACGTTCGTGCAGTGCGGGGTCGAAGCGCACCGTGTCGAGCATCTCCTCGCCCTGGGCCAAAAGGTCTTCGTCGGACAAAGGCTCGTAGATCGCCTCCTCGTACCCTTCGGGGATGTTGAAGAGCTCCGGAGCATCCAGATGAATGCCCAGGCGCTGCGCGACGGTGTGCGCTTCTTCGAGCATCCGATTGGTGAGGATCTTGTGCCGCTCGAGCGAGTCCTCGCGGTTGAGGTTGTGGAGAATCTGAACGTGATCGATCGTAATCTCGGCCACGTTAAAGACCTTCGCCAGCTCGATGATCCTCGGCAGCTCGGTGACGTTGCGCCACTGGAGTGTGGTATTGAAGCGCAGGAGCGGCCGATGGGCGCCGGGATCGAGGGCGTCGCGCGCCTCGTTGAAGAGCCGAATGTTCTTCAGTACGCGCTCGAAGGACGCGCCGCGCCGAATGGCGTTGAAGGCGGGTGCCGATGCACCGTCAAAGGAGATCGTCAACGTATCCAGCGTGGGGACCAGGCGCTCGAGCAAGCCGCGCTTGGAGAGCGGCATCCCATTGGTCGTCACCTGGGCGCGCACCGAGTAGGAGCGCAGGAGGTCGAGCTCCTGAAAAATCGTCCGTGAGATCAAGGGATCCCCGGATACGGAGAGCGCCACGATTCGCGCGTGGGGAAAGAGCTCGTGCCCCAGGCTCTCGAAGCGCCCCAGGCCCAAGTCCGGCAGGCTCATGTTCTCGACGTTGTCGAGCTGCTTGAAGCACATCGCGCAGGTCAAGTTGCAGCGATGGGTGTTGCCGATCGTCACGAGCGACGGAAGCGCGGAGCAGACCTCGGGCCGATCGCGACGGTCGATGTCGCCCAGGCGGTCGTTCTCGGCCTTGAAGGCCTCGAGCTCGTCCAGGTCGAGACAGGCATGCCGCGAGCGTGGAAAGGCACTGCGCCAGTCTTCCAGCAGTCGGCGGTGCTCGGCCTCGGGGTCCTTGCGTCGGAGGGACATACCTGCCTCCAAGATAACAAGCCCCGACTGTCCGCAGGAGCTCGGCCGGGGAGTGGGGCATCGCTGCATGGATCGGGGGGGGGTCGGCAGATGCCCCTTCCACAGCAGCTCAGGGCCCGATGGAGCGCCAATGCTCAGGCTCGCCCTTGCCGCATCCGCGGGTAGCCGTCATAAGAGCCTGGCCTTACTTGTACACTCACTCTCCGAGAAGGACCGATTTCGATGGACGAGACAGCCGATCTCCTCACCGAGGTTCGTGACCTCCAGAGGCGACTCCTGGAAGCGCAGGAGGAGGCGTCGGATCTCAACGTGCGAGGCCTCAAGATCCTGATGATCTTCCTCTTTCCGCTGACGAGCGTCGTGCTTCTGTACGTCGCGGTCAGCGTCGTTCAGATGGCGAGCCGGGGGGCGGATGAACGAGCGCAAGTTCGTGGAGGACAGCAGGTCCGATCGTGGTCGACGAGGGGTTCGGCGAGTCGGAGCGAAGAACGACGCGCCTTCGAGCGGGTGTCCTCGCTCGCCGATCGCCACTCCGCACTCCGATCGAAGCTCAGGCCGCTGATAGGATCATCGGGAACATGAAGAGAATCCTGGCCTCGATCCTCGCCCTCGCTTGCCCGGGGGACGCCGACCCCCAGAACACGGTGCTGGTCGAGGCCGAGGCGTTCGAAGATGTGGGGGGCTGGGTGATCGATCAGCAGTTCATGGACCTCATGGGCTCGCCCTACTTGCTGGCCCATGGAATCGGCATCCCCGTCGAAGACGCGCGTACGACGGTCGAGTTTCCGCGAGCCGGGGTCTACCGCGTCTGGGTGCGAACACGCGACTGGGTGGCGCCGTGGAACGCGCCGGGCGCTCCCGGTCGTCTGCAGCTGGTCGTCGACGGAACCGCCCTCACCACGACCTTCGGCACCGAAGGGGAGGCGTGGCACTGGCAGGATGGGGGCGAGGTTCGGGTCGGCCTCTCGGCGGAGATCGCACTGCACGACCTCACCGGCTTCGAGGGGCGTTGTGACGCGATCGTCTTCTGTCAGGACACCGGTTGGACCGTGCCGAACGGGAAGGACGAGCTGGCTCTGTTCCGGCGCAAGGCGCTGGGACTGGCGGACCGGCCCGAAGTCACGCTCGAGTACGACCTCGTCGTCGTCGGGGGTGGAGTGGCCGGCACCAGCGCGGCGGTCACCGCGGCCCGCGAGGGACTGCAGGTCGCGCTGGTTCAGGACCGTCCGGTGCTGGGTGGCAACTCCAGCTCGGAGGTGCGCGTCTGGCCCCAGGGACACGTGAACCAGAAGCCGTACCCGCGGATCGGGGACGTGGTCATGGATCTCGTTCCCGAGAGGCGTGAGGACTCTCGCAACGCGCAGAATGCGGAGGTGTTCGACGACGATCGCAAGCTCCGGGTCGTTCGGGCCGAGCCGAACATCACGCTCTACCTCGAGCGACGGGTCAACGAAGCGCACGCCGAGGGGGGACGGATCCTCTCAGTGACGGCCCAGCACGTGCGGACCGCGGTCCGAACGCGCATCCGCGGGCGCTGGTTTCTGGACAGCACGGGAGATGGCGCCGTCGGGTTCCTGGTCGGCGCGGACCACGACGTCACGCGGACGGGCCACATGGGCGCCAGCAACCTGTGGAACATCCAGTGCCTGTGCGAGGACGAGGACCCGCTCTCCTCGGTTCTGGAGGAGGCGTGCGAGCTGGCGGCGTTTCCGCGTTGCCCGTGGGCCGTCGACCTGACCGACAAGCCCTTTCCCGGTCGCACGAAGGGGGCGAAGTCTCCCGAGACCGGGGGAGGCGACAAGCCCATCAGCCTCGGCAACTGGTTCTGGGAGAGCGGCTTCGACCGGGATCCGATCGAGGACATGGAGCGCATCCGCGATCAGAACCTGCGTGCGATGTACGGGGCCTGGGACGCGATCAAGAACGTGGAGAAACGCTACCCGGCCCACAAGCTCAACTGGGTCGCCTACATCGCCGGCAAGCGCGAGTCGCGGCGCCTGCTCGGAGACGTGATCCTCACGGCCGAGGATCTGCGCGACGGCCGGGAGTTCGAGGACGGCTGCTTCCCCTGCACGTGGGGCATCGATACCCATTTCCCCGACCCCGCATATCAGGGAGGCCACGAGGGCGACGAGTTCATCGCGGACTATACGCGCGGGGAGGGCTACACCTACGAGGGTCCGTACTGGGCGCCCTACCGCTGTCTCTACAGTCGCAACATCGACAACCTGTTCATGGCCGGTCGCGACATCAGCGTGACGCACGAAGCGCTCGGTGCGGTGCGTGTCATGAAGACGACCGGTGCGATGGGCGAGATCGTCGGCATGGCCGCATCGCTTTGCAAACGCTTCGATTGTGACCCGCGGGCCGTCTATGCGGAGCATCTGGGAGAACTCAAGACGCTCATGATGCGCGGCGCTGGAAGGTCGGCTGCCGAGGGTGCATCCGAAGAGTAGCCGGCCGGAAGCGGCCCACCCTTCGGCTAGTAGAAGGCGGGTTCGCCCTCGGGGCGGCTTTTGAAGCGGCGGTGGGTCCAGAGCCAGTGGTCCGGATAGGTGCGGATGATCTTCTCGACCTCCGCGTTGAAGCGACGCGTGTTCTCTTCGATGTCTTTCTGCTTGTCGCCCGTTCGTTGCAGTTCGATCTCGGGTCCCGTCAGGATGTCGTGGTAGCGGCTTGGATTCGAGAAGTTGGGGATCGTGAACACCGTGTAGACGCGCACGTCCAGCGCCAGGGCGACCGCGGCCGCCGCGCGGGTGGTGGCGGCCGGGATCCCGAAGAAGTCCACGAAGATCCCGCCGCGACCCGAGCGCATGTTCTGGTCGAAGACCATCGTGACCGGCGCCTTGTTCTTCAGCGTGCGCAGGATCTGCCGCGCGGCTTCGTCGTGGTAGATCGAGCCCTGTCCCGAACGGGTGCGGTGGTCGGCCATGTAGGCGTCGATGTAGGGGTTGGAGAGGCGGTGGACGACGAAGTTGGTCGGCAGCCCCACGAAGCCCGAACAGACCGCCGCGAGTTCCCAGTTGCCCATGTGCAGCATCAGCGCCAGGTAGGGTTCTCCGGCTTCGACCCGTTCGTGCAGGTACTTGCGTCCGACGAAGCGCATGTAGCGGGCGGCGTTCTTCCGTGTGACGCGGGCGCTCCAGAAGGAACTCAAAGCCACCTCGCCTGCGTTCCGTAGCGAGTTCTTGAGGATCGTCTCTTTCTCGTGCGAGCTCTTCGTGTCTCCGAAGGCCAGGTCGAGGTGCTTGCGGCCGATGGCCCGCCGACCCAGGGGCAGGTAGTAGGAAAGTCCGCCGAAGAAGCGACCCAGGCGGCGGATCCCGGAGTAGGGCAAGAGGCGGATGGGCAGGCCGAAGGAGAGCACCGCGAGGTAGGCGAGCTTCCAACCCAGATCCGCCAGGCTGACCGGGAAGGCCAACAGGCGCGGCCGGGTTCTCGCGCTTCTTGTTTTCCGCTCTCTCGGTTGCGAGACCTGTTGCACGTCTGAAGGGGGCCTAGCCCCTGGACCCGGCGCGTACTCGGGCGAGATCCGTGAGGCGTTGTAGCTCGCTCTCGACCCGCAGCCGGGCTTCCTCCATCTCGTCGGGGTGCAGGTCGCGATCCAGGAAGATGGGGTCGCCGGCCAGCGCGACGATGCGGTTGAAGGGCAGCGGGATCATGGTCCGGTCCCAGGTGCGAAGGGACAGGTGACGGCGGGCCCAGGTACGGATCGGGATGATGGGCGTCCCCGTCTGCTGGGCGAGCAGCAGGGTGCCGCGTTTACAAACGTTGGCGGGACCGCGTGAGCCGTCCACCGTCAGTGCCGCGACGACGCCCTTCTGGGAGTCCAGGTAGTCGATCATCTCGGCCAGCGCGCGTCGGCCCCGCTGCGCTCCCGAGCCGCGTACCACCTCGTGCCCCAGCTTGCGCGCGACCCGGGTGATGCGATCGCCGTCCTGGCTGGTGGAGACCATCGAGACGATGCGGTGTCCGCGGTAGAGGAAGGCGCTGATGATCACGTCCTGGTGCAGGATGGCGCTGATCGTGTTCCGGCCCCCTCGGGCCCGGCCCCACAGGCCGTTCAGCTCTTGCGTGTCGATGCGGCTCGTCAGGCGGACGAGCAGCATGTAGGCACGAAAGCAGAAAAAGCCGACCGAAAGTGCGAGCTTCTGGACCCCGGTCAAGGGCCCATTGGGTCGTGAAGAAGGCGCCGTCGACAGATCCGGTCTCGTGCGTACGGTCTTCATCGGATCGTCAGTCGCGGAGCCGTTTGACATGCGAGACGAGATCGTCGCCATGCGACCTGACGTTCACCTTGGTTTCGACGTGGCGCAGGATCCCTTTTTCATCGAGGACGAAGGTGACGCGACTGGCGTACTTGCCGTCGAGCACGCCGTACTTCTTCGCGGCGCTTCCATCGGGGTCGGACAGGAGCCGGAAGTTCAGCTCCTGTTCCTCCGCGAAGATCGAAAGGTCATAGACGCTGTCCAGGCTGACACCGTACACCTTGACACCGAGCTCCTCGAATTCTTCCGCTGCGTCCCGCAGGGAACAAACTTCGAGTGTTCACCCGGGCGTCATGGCCTTCGGGAAGAAGGCCAGGACGCTCCAGGTCTTCTGAGCGCCGCCGATCGAGGCGAGCTCCCCCTCGTGATGGTTGAGGCGGAAGGTCGGCGCGGGCTTGTCGATCCTGGGAAAGGTGGCGGCCTTTTCTTGTTGCATGGTTGGAAAGGCCAGCAGCAAGGGGGTGAGTAGAGCCGGGGCGAGTTGTTTTTTCATGATGGGGCGCGGGGAAGCGCGAAGCCTACCACGGGCCTTCCGGGTGGACTCCGGGTTCCTTCGGCCAAGTTCCCCAGGTGCGCTCCGCGCCGTGTCGCGGTTTTGAATTCCAGCCCTGGGCGGCGCGATCGAGCTCGGCTCGGGAATGCCTGCGGGCACTCGAAAACGGTGCGTTAGCAGAAGGCGTCCGATCCACATTCGGTGTCGGGAGTTCGACGTCCGACGGGCTACTTCCGCCGGTGAAGAGCGGTTAGGGTTGTGGACGTCCCATGACCGCCCGCTCCCTCCTGCTCCTCTCCGTCTCGGTCCTGTCGAGCTGCGGGAGCGATGGACCCTCGTCCGAGAATCCGTGGCGATCCCAGCGGGCGGAGTTCCTGGAGATCGCCGAGAGGCTCGAGAGAAGCGGGAACGACTGGATCGGGCTCAGCGCTGCGGAGCGCTTGCGCGCTCAACTTGCGGCCCCGGGCCTTTCGGTGTCCGAACGTCGCAAGCTGGAGAGCCGGCTCGCCGAAAGGCTCTTGCGGGAGGGCGAGGTGGAAGAGGCGATCGAGCTCCTCGAGTCGCTCCTTGCAGGGACGCCCGCCGACGGGCCCGCCGTCGCCGGATTGCACCGCCGCCTGGGGATCGCCTGGATGCGTTTGGCGGAGGTGGAAAACTGCGTTCGGCGCCACAACGCCGAGTGCTGCATCTTCCCGCTGGCAGGCGGCGGCGTCCATGCGGCCCCCGATCCGGCCCGCAAGGCCAGCTCCCATCTACTGCGCTTTCTGGAGAGCAAGCCGACGAACCTCAAGGTTCGCTGGCTGGTCAACGTGCTCGCGATGGCGCTGGGGGAATACCCCGGGGGAGTGCCCGAAAACCTCGTCATACCACCCTCCGCCTTCGAGTCCGAGCGTGAGTTCGCACGCTTCAGGGACGTCGCACCGGATCTCGGGGTCGACGCCTTCAGCCTTTGCGGCGGTGTCGCGATCGAAGACTTCGACGGTGACGCTCGACTGGACATCTTGACCTCGTCCTACGATCCGGAGGAGGAGTTGCGGCTCTTCTTGAACGCGGGCGCCGCCGGCTTCGAAGAGGCTTCCGTCGCCTTCGGAACGAGCGATCAACTCGGCGGTTTCAACGTCATCACGGCGGACTACGATGCCGACGGAGACGTGGATGTCCTGGTTCTGCGCGGCGCGTGGTTGGGGGTCGATGGGGGGATCCGCAACAGCTTGCTCCAGAACCGCGAGGGGCGCTTTCACGACGTCTCGCGGGCCGCCGGCGTCGCGGAGCCGGCGCGACCGACCCAGGCGGCCGTCTTCGGCGACTTCGACGACGACGGCGTGCTCGATCTGTTCATCGGCAACGAGTCCCTTCGGGAGGCCGATCCACGCCAGGACTTTCCCTCCCAGCTTTTTCAAGGACGGGGAGATGGAACCTTCGAGGATGTTGCAGCGAGCGCCGGCGTCACGAACGATCGCTACTGCAAGGCGCTCACCGCGGGCGACTACGACAACGACGGGGACCTGGACCTGTACCTCTCGAACTTCGGGAAGAACCGTCTCTTTCGAAACGATGGTGGGGCGCGGTTTCACGACGTAGGGCCCGAGCTTGAAGTCGAAGAACCCGACGGCCGCAGCTTCGCCACGTGGTTCTTCGACCGCGACAACGACGGCTGGCTGGACCTCTTCGTGGCCTCCTACGAGGGCAGCATCGCCGACGTCTGTGCCGAAGCTCTCGGGAAGGAACGATCTTCCCCGCGACCGCGCCTTTATCGAAACGAAGGGGCGAGCTTCCGGGACGTGGCCAGGGAGGTGGGTCTGGACCGCTTCATTCTTCCCATGGGGGCCAACTTCGGCGATCTCGACAATGACGGTTTTCTGGACCTGTATCTGACGACGGGCGACCCGCAACTCGAATCGATCATGCCCAACGTCATGCTGCGCAACGCGGGCGGGGAGACCTTCGAGGATGTGACCACTTCCGGCGGATTCGGGCACCTTCAAAAAGGCCATGGCGTCGCCTTTGCGGATCTGGATCAGGATGGAGATCAGGACATCTACCACCAGCTGGGCGGGTTCTATCTGGGGGACCGTTTTCACAACGCGCTCTTCGAGAATCCCGGAAACACCAATCGTTTTCTCCACTTGAAGCTGGTCGGTGTGCGTTCCAATCGAACCGGCGTCGGCGCGCGGGTCCTGGTAGGGGTTCGCGATGCCTCCGGTACGCGGGAGATCCATCGCGCCGTCGGGTCGGTCAGCAGCTTCGGTGGGTCGCCGCTGCATCTGGAGATCGGCCTGGGGGCGGCTCTGGCCATCGAGCGTCTGGTCGTGAGCTGGCCGGGAAAGAAGGGCCGGGATGTGTTCGAGGAGGTGCCCCTCGATTCCTACCTGCGTATCACCGAAGGCGAGAGCACGTTCGAGGTTCTTCCCCTCGAAGGATTTCGTTTCTCGTCCGGGAACTAGCTCCCGGGGCAGATCGACGAGGCTAAGATCCGCTGCATCGATGCAAAGGCCGTCCCCGATGTTCGCGGTTTGCCTGTGGCTTCTGCTCGGCGCGTGCGCGGGCGAGGGAGGTGAGAAGTCCATTCCTTCGGTCGACCTCGCCGCGCTCGAGCCCGCTCTGGCGCGGCGCATCGAGCTGGCCGTGGCGGAGCTTCGAGGAGATCCGGATGGGGCCGAGTCATGGAAGCGTCTGGGGCTGCTCTATGAATCGAACGACTACCTGGGACTCGCTGCGGAATGCTATCGGGAGGCCATCGAGCGTCGATCCGCTCCCGAGCTCTGGTATCGCCTGGGGATCGCCCTGTCCTCCGCCGGCCTGCGCGAGCAAGCGGCGGAGGCGATGGCGCGTTGCGTCGAGCTCGAGGACGGATACGCCCCGGCGCACTGGCGCCTGGGAAGCTATCGCTTCGACCTGAACGAATTCGAGGCCGCCGAGCACTCGTTCCGTAAAGCCCTGGAAGCCGACCCCAAGCACCTCGGCGGCTGGAGCGGACTGGCCCGCGTCCAGTTGCAGCGCGGCGAAGGGGAAGAGGCCGTCGAAACCCTCGAGAGCGCCCTGAAAGTGAAACCCGGCGCTCCCCTGGTTCGAAAGCTCTTGCGCTCGGCTTACTTCGAAGCCGGTCGCCTGGCCGAGGCCCGGGCCTTGCACGTGCCCTGGGAGCGAATCGGTTCCATGGGCGGCGACCCGTGGCAACGCGAGATCCGCTCCCTGCGCAGGAAGACGCCCATGGAACTGGCTCTCGAACGACTTCTCACGCGAGATTACCAGGGTGTCGTCGACGTGATGGAGCCCTTCGTCCGGGAGAACCCGCGCGATCCCAATGCCTACGCCTACCTCGCGTCGGGATACAACGGGCTGGGGCGTGGCGGTTTGGCCAGGCAGACCATCGCCACGGCCTTGGAAAAGGATGCGGACAGCATCGTCCTTCTGCGCGTGCTGGCCGCGCTGCATCGAGGGGCGAACGAGCTTCCCCAAGCCCTGGAGGTCTTGACGCGCATTCTCGAGATCGACGGGCTCGACCTCGACGCCTGGAGGCAAAAGGGAGATCTCGAAGCGCGTGCGGGACGCGACGCGGACGCGCTCGAGTCGTGGCAGCGGATCGTTCGCTTCGACGAACGCGACGACGAGCTCTTGCTGCGCATCGCCCGTACCCAACTTCGGCTCGAGCGCTGGACGGATGCGCAGGGGACGTTCGAGAGATTGATCCGGTTGGGGGCGCAGCGAGCCTCCGCCTGCACGGGCCTGGCCGAGGCCCTCGTCGCGCTGGGCCGAGCGGACGAGGCGCGGCGTATCCTCGAACGGGCTCCCGAGCTGGATCCGGGAGGGGAGGCGTTGCGCCGGCGCCTGGCCGGTGAAACGGAGCCCGGACGCGATGGTTGAGCTGCGTGCGGCCCTTCTCTGCGCCTCCTCGGTCGTCGCCTGTGCCCCGGCGGGGGACGGGGCGAGGGTGCTCGAAGAGTCGAACGAAGCGGCGGGCGAGGCGTCCTGGTTCGAAGAGCGGGCCGTCCAGCGCGGGCTCGTCTTTCAACACGATTCCGGCCACGAGACGCGCTTTCTCTACCCCGAGATCATCGGCGGGGGCGGCGCGCTCTTCGACCTGGAGGGCGACGGCGATCTGGACGCCTATCTCGTCCAGTCGGGCAGCATCGTTCCACGTGAAGAGGGGCCGGGCAATCGACTCTTCGTCAACGACGGCAAGGGCCGATTCACAGACGTCGTGGGCGCCGGCGGTGCCTCCGACAAGGGCTACGGGATGGGCGCGGCGGTGGGGGACTTCGATGGCGACGGTGACGTCGACCTGTACGTGACCAACCTGGCCGAGAACGCGCTGTTCGAGAACGCCGGCGGGGGACGCTTCGAGGATGTCACTCAGGAGAGCGGTACGGGCGAGAAGCTCTGGAGCACGAGCGCCGCCTTCTTCGATCCCGACCGCGACGGCGATCTCGATCTGTTCGTCGTCAACTACCTCTTCTGGTCGGTGGGGGGCGAGCGCGTCTGTTACGTCCAGGCGCTGGGCGAGACCTACTGCGGGCCGAGGGCCTACGACCATCCCTCGCCCGACACGCTGTACCGCAACCGTGGCGATGCTACTTTCGAGAACGTCTCCGCCGCCGCCGGGTTGCTGAGAACCTTCGGTAACGGCCTGGGCGTCGCTTGCTCCGACTTCGACATGGACGGTCGCCCGGATGTCTTCGTGGCGAACGACGGCAACCTCGATCAGTTGTGGATCCAGAAGGAGGAACTCGTCTTTGAAGATCGGGCCGTGGCCTTCGGCTGCGGGGCGGACATGGACGGGCGCATCAAGGCCGGAATGGGCGTGGGAATCTGCGATCTCGATGACGATGGGGACGAGGATCTCATGGTCGTGAACCTCGACGACGAGCCGGATTCCCTGTTCCTGAACCGGCGTACGCACTTCGTCGATCGAACCGCCGCGGCGGGCATCAAGGGCGCGACCCGGTCCTTCACCCGTTTCGGTGTAGGCTTCTGCGACCTCGACAACGACGGCGTGGTCGATCTCTACCTGGCCAACGGGCGCGTCGCCCTGCGCGCCGAGTCCTGGGGCGACGATCCGCTGGCCGAACCCAACCTGTTGTTCCGCGGCACGGGCGAGGGCCTCTTTTTCGAGGAGGTTCTGCCCCGCGGGGGGACCCGCGAACTCCTCATCGCCACCAGCCGTGCAGCCGTGTTCGGTGACGTCGAAGGCGATGGTGGTCTGGACATCCTGGTCGTCAACAAGGACGGACCGGCCCATCTTTTCCTGAACCGCTCTCCCCGGCGCGGGGCGTGGATGCGCCTGCGCGCGGTCGACGGCGTCGGCGCGGACGCGATCGGAGCCGTCCTGACCGTCCGCTTTGGCGATCGAACGCTCACCCGGGCCGTCCGAAGTGCCTACAGCTATCTCGCGGCCAGCGACCTCGCGGTTCACATCGGGCTAGGTGCTGCGAGGGAAGCCGAGGTGGTCGTTCGCTGGCCGGATGGTCTCAACGAGTCGTTCGGGGTTCTTTCCGCGAATCGGGATTGGAATCTCCGACGGGGGACCGGCGAACCCCGCTGAGCTACCGGACCGTTCCATCCAGCTGTGGATGCGCCTCTGCATGGCGACCCAGACGGAAAACCAGCGCGAGTGACGGTGGCGCAAGTACGGCAGCGGTTCGTGGTGCGGGGCCTTGGAGCTGACTCGCAATGTCATGGCTCCGCTTACGACCCACGGGGCTGCTTCTTCGGACTCCCTTCGGTTTTTTTTGGGTTCGACTTCTATTCTCGTTTCCTCTGCAGCTTCCCGACGAGCCGCCGTACCCTTTTTTCCATGCTGGCCATCGTTCGAGAGGTTCCCCGCTCCATCGCTTCAGGAGAACGCACGCACGTCGCCCGGGAGCCGATCGATCTCGAAATGGCGCGAGAGGAACACCGCCGATACGTAGGGGCCCTCTCGGGACTCGGCTGCGAGATTCTCTCCCTGGAAGAGGAGCCGGAGCTGGCGGACTCGGTGTTCGTCGAAGACACGGCCTGCGTTTTCGATGAGATCGCCGTGCTGACACGACCTGGAGCCCGGTCGCGGCGCCCCGAGGTGGACTCGATCGCAGAGGTCCTTCAGAACTACCGCAAGGTGGTCCGGATCGAGCCGCCCGCCACGCTCGACGGCGGGGATATCTTGGTTTTCGGGAAACGTGTCTTTGTCGGCCTGGGCTCGCGCACGGATGGCGGTGGCGTGGGGGCCCTCGCCGAACACCTGGCGCCCCATGGCTACACCGTCGAGGGCGTCCCGCTCGGGGACTGCTTGCACCTGAAGTCCGCCGTCTCGGTCCTGGGGGAGGAATCCCTGCTCGTCCATCCCGGGTGGGTCGATGGGGCCCTCTTCGGGGCCGCGAGAATCGTCGAGATCGACCCCACCGAACCCTTCGCAGCCAACGCCGTGTTCGTGGAAAACAGCGTGATTGTGGCCGAGGCCTTTCCCCGCACGCGCGAGCGTCTGGAATCCGCCGGCCTGCGCGTGGTTTGCGTCCCCGCGGGCGAGCTGGCCAAGGCCGAGGGTGGAGTCACGTGCTGCAGTTTGCTCCTGAAGAGTCCCTGAGGGGGTCTGAACACTCCAGCCCGACCTCCGGAATGCCGAAGCAGGGAGAGCCGTGGCTTTCCCCGAACCCGACCAACGCCCCCTCGCCGCCTCGAGGGCCTTCGTGGATCAGGACGACATCGATGCCGTCGTCGAGGTGCTCCGGGGCGAGCTGCTGAGCGACGGTCCTGGGGTTCGCCGTTTCGAAAAGGGTCTGTGCAAGGAGAGCGGCGCCTCCCATGCGGTGGCCGTATCGAGCGGCAGTGCGGCCCGGCACGCGCTCTACCACGCCCTGGGGGTGGGGGTCGGGCGCACCGTGATGATCGCCGCCAACGCTCCGGCTGCGGCCGCCCTGTCCGCGCAGGTGTGTGGAGGTGAGGTGGAATTCGTCGACATCGACGCGCGCACCGCCAACCTCGACACGGCCCGGTTGGAGGAGCGGCTTTCGAGGGGCTCGGTTCCGCACGTCGTCACGGCCGTGCACTGCAACGGGTTGCCCTGTGACATGGAATGGCTCCTCGCCCTGCGCAGCCGCCACGACTTCGAGCTGATCGAGGACGGGGCCTTTGCCTTCGGAGCACGCTATCGGGTGGACGGTCTTTGGTATCGGGTCGGGGAGCACCCCGGCGTGCGTGCGACGATCCTATCGTTCCACCCCGACCAGCACATCACGACCGGCGAGGGGGGAGCGATCCTGACCTCCGACGGGGCCCTCGCCGAAAGGCTCTGCCGGCTCCGTTCCCACGGCATCGACCCGGAGGTCGCGGAAGACTTCGCTTCCAGGGGGGACACTCCCGGAGGGCCTTGCGAGTTGGGTTTCAACTACCGCATGAGCGAGCTGCAGGCCGCGCTCGGCGCGAGCCAGCTCAAGAAGCTACCCGAATTCCTTTCTGCGCGACGCGAGATCGCGATGCGTTACATGGCCGAGCTGCGCGACTTCGAGTTCCTCCAGCCCGGAGTGTCCGATCAGGAACACGCCTACGGACGCTTCTGCGTGCGCGCCCATGCGGACGAGCGCGGGGCGCTGCTGCGCTTCCTCTGCGAGCGCGGCGTGCACACCGGCGAGCCGGCCCATGCCCTGCCCCTCTCCCCCTGGTTTCAGTCACGGGGCGGTGGCTGCGAATTCTCCAACGCGAAGGCCCATGCCGAGCGCTCGATCGCACTGCCGATCTATCCCGCGCTCTCCGAGGCGGAGCAGGCCCGGGTCATTCGAGCACTCGCCGATTGGCGCGCCCGCAAGCGACGCGCGGCCTAGCGCCTCTTGCGGCCGGGGACACGCTACGTCCGGTCCCTGTCCCTTCGCCAAAGCTCGGGAAAATGCCTGACGCGCCCTTTCTCCCGGCGACGTGACTCTCCACGGGGACGCCGGGCAGGTACCCTGGGCGGATGAAGACCCCCGGCCCCGTGCTTTGGCCCACGCTGTTCGTCCTTTCCCTGTCCGTCGTGGCTCACGCAGAGGATCTGCGGACGAGCTACGACGTGAAGGCCTACGACATGCAGCTCGCGGTGCGGCCCGAGACGCGGACCCTCGAGGGCCTCGTCGACCTGGTCGCAACGGTGACGGCGGAGAGCCTGGAGCGCTGCGTCGTCGACCTCCACTCGTCGTACGAGGTGTGCGGGGTCACCGATGCCCTCGGGACCGAGCTTGCGTTCCAGCACCGCGAGCATGCCCTGCGAATCGACCTCGCCTCGCCCGTGCCCGGCGGGGAGTCCTTCACCGTCCGCATCCACTACCGCGGACAACCCGAGGGGGGGGACTTCGACGGCTTCCACTGGGAGAAATCTCCTGGCGGAAAGCCCTGGATCAGCACCGCCTGTCAGGGAATCGGAGCGCACTACTGGTATCCGTGCAAGGCCAGCTTCTTTCACGCCGAGGACAAGCCCGAGCGCGTGTCCATGGCGATCACCTGCCCGGCCGATCTCTACGCGGTCAGCAACGGTCGTCTCGTCGAGGTGGTCGAGGGGGGCCCCGATTGGTTCGAAGGGGGGTCGGGGAAGTGGAAGACCTATCGCTGGCGCCACGACTATCCCCTGGAGACCTACGCCGTCACGCTCAACGTGGGACCCTACGTCGTCGTCGAAGACGAGCTGAAGCTCGTGGGGATCGACGAGCCGGTCTCCTACTCGTACTACGTGCTTCCGGGAAGCGTCAAGAAAGCGCTGATTCAGTTTCAGCAGGTCCCCGAGCTTCTGCGCGTTTTCTCCGAAGCGTTCGGACCCTATCCCTTCCCCGAATCCAAGTTCGCCCTCGTGGAGACGAGCTTCTGGGGCATGGAACACTCCACGGCGGTGGCCTACGGTTCGAGCTATCCCGCCTGGTGCGAGGCGAACGAGGTCGAGGATCCCTTTGCGAAGTACAACCGCTGGTTCGACTACATCCTCGTGCACGAGGTGGCCCACGAATGGTGGGGCAACGCGGTCTCGGCCGAGCACTGGGGCCACTTCTGGATCCACGAGGGGCTCGGGACCTACGCCGAGGGCGTCTATGTCGAGGCCCTGCAGGGACGCGAAGCGGCGGATCGTTTCTTCGAGGAAATGGGCCGTCGGGTCCCCGCCGACCGGGGCCGTTTGTATCGCGGCGACCACCCCGATTCGAGCGACGCGTACTCCGGGCTGATCTACAGCAAGGGCGCGTGCGTGATGAACACCGTGCGCCACTACATCGACAACGATCCCACCTGGTGGCGTACGCTGAAATCGTTCCAGGCCGAGTTTCGCTACGGGAACGCGACCACCGAGGATTTTCGCACCGCGTTGGAGCGCGAGACGCGCCGCGATTGGAGGCGCTTCTTCAAGGAGTGGTTCTACGGCGAGGGGACCCCGGCCCTGAACATTCGTTTCTTCTCGAACGAGGAGGGAACCTTTGCCGAGGTGGAAAACCTGCGGGGTGATTTCTACGTTCCCCTGGATCTCGTCTGGACCGACCGCCGCACCCGCCGGGTTCGCTTCTGGGTCGAACCGGGCGTGCACCTTTTCCAGATTCCCTGCGCCGCACCCCCCTCCGACCTGCGGGTGGTCTGGTTGGAGCGCTTGCTGGGGGAGCACGAAGTCGAACACTCGGGGGAAACCGGACAAGAAACCGTCCGCTAGCCCGCTTCTTCCTCCAGGGGAAGGACGAACGCCCGTTCTCGGCGGCGGAGCCTTCCATGAGCGAGGCCGGGTGTCCGCCTCCGATGCCTGAAGAGGATCTCGAGTTCGCGGTTCGGTCTTTTTCGGAAACCCGGGGGCTCTCGGTGAGTCCAGGGGGCGGTGGCAAGTTTCCGCTCCTCACCTGTTCTCTCCCTGCCGGGTCGGCTTCGCTGCTTGCGAAGTGCGGCCCGGTTTTTCCTCTTCCTGTGGCTGGCTTCGACGTTCCCGGGAGCTGCGGACGAGGATTTCGAGGAACTCAAGTCCCGCTGGCGCGAACGCGACAAGTGGACCCGCAAGAGCGCCATCGAAGGCCTGGCGAGGTTGGGAACGCCGGAGGCGTGGGAACTGGTCATCGAGGGCCTGGGCGACGAACGGGGCGAGGTGGCGGACACCGCTCAGTGGGTTCTGGGGGGCCTCGAGGACCCCCAGCTCGTGGCCCGGCTGACCCGACGGTCGGGTCTGAAGTCGAAGGACCCGTGGATCCGCAAGCGCGTGACGGAAGTCCTGGGTCGCCTCGGTCGTTCCGAAGAACTTCGATCGCTCCTGGGCCAGCTCGATGACCGCGAGGTGGAGGTGCGATCGGCGACCTTGCAAGCACTGGCACGAATCGCCCGGGCGGACGGTCTGAGCAGTGGAGATCTGGATCGGGTGTGCAGGGGCGTCAAGAAGCGCAGCCAGGCGGACCGCGATCCTCACATTCGGGCCCAGGCCCTGGGAGTCTGGATGGGCCTGGTGGGGGAGGAGGGCTTCGACACGCTGCGCCGTGCGGTCCGGGCCCGAGAGCCCGCCGTGCGTGCGATGGCAGCCTCGCTCCTGGTTTCCGTCTACGGAAAGGCGACGGCCGACGCCGCGGCGGTCGCGCTCGTGGATCTGGTCGAGGATCCATCACGGGCCGTACGCACGCGGGCCATCGAGGCGGCGGCCCGCATCGGTCGGCCGGCCACCGTCTCCCTGTTGGTCGAGCGCTTGACCCAGGAGCCCAACCCGCGCCTGCGCTGGCGCATCGTCCAGCTCTTGCGCGGGCTTTCGGGGACCAAGCACGGCCGAGACCCGCGCCCCTGGCGGGACTGGTTGAAGAAGCTTCCCGTGGACTGGAGCGGGCGATCCGTGCCTCTTCTCGGGATCCGGGCCGGCCCCGGCGACAGGTCCGCCACCTTTGCGGGCCTGCCGATCCTGTCGAATCGATTGACGATCCTGATCGATCTCTCCGGTTCGATATGGCAGGAGCGCGCCGATGGCAAGAGCAAGAAGGAAAAGGTGGACGAACGCTTGCGGGAGGCCCTGCACCGTCTGCCCGAGGACGCCCGCTTCAACCTGATTCCTTTCACCGGGAAACCGATCCCCTGGAAGGAACAGCTGGTGGAGGCCCGGCCGCGCAACGTCGCCTCGGCGCTGCGGTTCTTCGAAGGCCTCAGGGAGAGCGGCAGTGGCAACATCTGGGACGCGATCCAGCTGGCGCTACAGGACCCCGAGACCGACACGATCATTCTCTTGAGCGATGGAGCACCCACCGGTGGCCGGCGGCATCGGCTCGAGTTGATCGTACCCCTGTTGTTGTTGCAGAACGCGACCCGGGCCGTGGCCTTCGATCTGGTCCTGGTGGACGCCTCGCGGCGCCTGCAGGGGTTCTGGGGAAAGCTGGCTCGAGGCTCCGGAGGGCATCTGCTGTCTATCGAGCTTTGAGGGACGCCTTGCAGTCGGCCGCCTCCTGGGGCGAGGATGGGCCCATGGATCGTCCCCCGCTCTCCCGTGAAGCCGTGCGCGAACTCGACCGACGCGCGATCGAAGAGGTGGGAGTGCCTTCGCTGCTGCTGATGGAAAACGCCGGTCGTGCCTGCGCGGACGAGGCGCAGAGGCGATTCGATGGGGGGGCGGTGCTTTGTCTCTGCGGTCCCGGGAACAACGGTGGCGACGGTTTGGTCATCGCCCGCACGTTGTGGAATCGCGGGTGCGAGGCGCGGGCGATTTTTATCGGTGATGAAGAACGGCTGGAGCGCTGTAGCGAAGATGTGCGCACCAACGCGAGGCTGTGGCGCGCCCTGGGCCGCGAGCTCGAGCTGGTTGCGCCGGCGGACGCCGTCGCCTACTTGCGCGAGCCCCTGGCGCAAGCCGGCGGGGTCGTCGACGCTCTGTTCGGCACGGGGCTGACGCGCGAATTGCAAGAGCCCTGGGGCGCAACGATCCGATGCGTGAACGCCTGTGGATCTGCGGTGCTCGCCGTGGATCTCCCCAGTGGCCTGGAGGCGGATACGGGAGAGGTACTGGGCGAGGCCGTACGGGCGACGGTGACCGTGACCTTCGTGGCACCGAAACCGGGATTCACGCGGGGGGAGGGACCCGAACACTGCGGCGAGATCGTGCTGGCGGAGATCGGCATTCCCCGTTTCCTGTACGACTAGGCTTCTCGGTCTCCGGAGAAGCCGGCCAGGAAGCTCGGTCCCGGGTCTCGCCCTGCCACCATAGGCGAGCCTCGGCGAAGCTTTGCGGCGCTAGAAAGAAGGGTGGCGCCGGTGATATTCGGTCGCGTCTTGCCAGGCGGCTGCGAGGGCAATCAGATGGGTCTCTCCGTCCAGCTGGCCGGTGAACGAAATGCTGTAGGGCGTTCCATCCTCGTTGAAACCGCAGGGGGCGACGAGGGTGGGGTGGCCGGTCAGGTTGGTCGTCTCCAGCACGTTTGCAGAAAAGCTCGGATGCACGAGGGCGTGCAGGCCTTCGATGGCGGCATCGAATTCGGCGATCAGGAGCGTGCGCAGGCGATTCGCGCGGATGTAATCGACCGCCGGGATGAGCTTCGCGTGGCGCAGGACGTTGGGCCACGCTTGTCGGACTTGACGGACCAGCTCGTCGTCCCTATCGGCGCGCGTGAAATCGTCGAAAGCGGCGCCCGCCTCGGCCGTCAGGATGATCATCATCTCGGCGACGGGATAGTCGGGCAACTTCAGGGGGACGAGCTCGGCGCCCAGACCCTCGAGTTCCGCGAGCACGGTCCGAAACGGCTCGCCTCGTGTCCCTTCGAAGGCGCCGCGTGGCACGCCGATCTTCCATCCTTCGATTCCGGAGGTGGCGTTCACGGAAAACGCGGCGTCGCGGGTCGCAGGATCGCGCACATCGCGCCCGGCGATCGCCTCGAAGACCCGGCCCGCATCCAGCGCGGAGCGGCAGAGGGGTCCAAGCTTGTCCATCGACCACGCGAGGGCCATGGCGCCGTGGCGGCTGACGCGGCCGAAGCTCGGGCGCAGGGAGGAGTTGCCGCAGCGGTCCGAAGGCGAGACGATCGACCCCAGGGTCTCGGAACCGATCGCGAAGGGTGCGCAGCCGGCTGCGACGGCCGCGGCCGGGCCGGCGGAGGAACCGCTGGAGCCCTCTTCGAGGTTCCAAGGATTGCGCGTCGTTCCGCCGAACCACACATCGCCCCAGGCCAGGGCGCCCAGGGTTGTCTTGGCGATCAACACCGCACCGGCTTCATCCAGACGCTCGACGACCGCGGCGTCGAATTCGAGTGTCTGGTGCTCATAGGGTCTCGCGCCCCAGGTCGTGGGATAACCCTTCACCGCGAGCAGGTCCTTCGCCACCCAAGGAATCCCGTGCAGGGGCCCGCGCCACTGACGGGGCGTAGCGTCCAGCTCCCGGTCCCGTGCGCGCGCCTGTTCGAGTGCCCGCTCAGGGGTCAGCGTGATGACGCACAGGAGCTTCTCATCGAGCCGTTCGAGGCGCGCCAGAAACATCTCGGTGAGCTCGAGGCAGCTGACCTGGCGGGTGAGCAGGAGCTGGGAGAGCTCGTCGATGCTCGCGAAGGCGAGCTCCTCGAGATCGTCCGGCCGCACCAGGGGCGCTGCGGCGGCTGGAATCGGCTTGGGAAGCTTGCGGGCAGGGCGTAGCGGAGCGCTTGGCCGGGGTTGGAACACCAGCGCGGGCCACACCCCGTTTTCGAGGGGGATGGCACGCAGTCGTTCGAACTCCGCCAGCCGCTCGGCCACATCCGAGAACATCAACTCGAGTTCGGATTCGGTGAACTCGAGCCCGAGGACTTCGGCGGCGATGCCGATCTCGAACGGTCCGAACTCCTCGCCGTCGGAATACTGGAGTGCGGCGCTTGTGAAGAGGCTCAGGAGGAGGGTGCTCAGCATGGCGACATCCTAGCAGCGACCTGCAGCTGCGATTCTGTTAGAACACCCGCCCTTTTCCCGACGGATTCCCACCATGAGCTTCTCGGACCCCCAAGCGATTCAGGACGGCCAGAACGGCAAGGCCAGCTACGCCGTCGAGGGCGGCGTGGCCCTGATCCGACTGACGAACCCGCCGGCGAACGGCTACTCCTATGAGATGATGCGCGACCTCGACGAGGCGATACTCAAGGCGCGCTTCGACGATGCGGTGCAGGTTATCGTGCTGGCCGGGCAGGGCGAGAAATTCTTTTGCGCAGGCGCGGACATATCGATGCTGAACGACGTCACGCCCAGCTTCAAGTACGCCTTCTGCCTGCACGCGAACGAGACTCTCTTGCGCCTCGAACACACGGCCAAGCTGGTCATCGCTGCACTCGGTGGACACTGTGTCGGCGGAGGCCTGGAGATCGCACTGGCTTGCGATCTGCGGGTCGCTCGCCAGGGGTCGGGGCGCTGCGGCCTGCCGGAGATATCGCTGGGCGTCTTGCCCGGTACGGGCGGTACGCAGCGCCTGGCTCGCGTGCTCGGTAAATCGAAGGCGATCGAGGTGATGGCCCGGGGCGATCTCTTCGACTACGAGACCGCGGAGAAATGGGGGCTCGTCAATCGAGTTGTCGAGGCCGAGGACGACGCCGCCTTTCTGGAAGAGGTGCTGGACTACGCCCGTTCGTTCTGTGCACCGAAGAGAGCAGCGATGGGTGTCGGCAACATCAAGCGCGCCGTGCAGACGGGGCTCGAGGTTCCGCTGGAAATCGGCCTTGCCCTGGAGCGTGAACTTCAGGCCAAGTTGTTCGCTTCTCACGACGCCAAAGAGGGCATCGCGGCCTTCGTCGAAAAGCGCGAGGCGCAATTCGAAGGACGTTGAATCGATGAGCACGATGCAAGTCGTCCACATGCACGCTCACGGTGGCCCCGAGGTCTTGAAGGTCGAGGAGATCGAGCGCCCCGAACCCGGTCCGGGGGAGGCGCTCGTGCGCGTGCTTGGCGTTTCCGTCAATCATCTCGACCTGTGGGTGCGGCGTGGGATGCCGGGAGTGAAGATCCCCTTTCCCCGCATCCCGGGGAGCGACGGCACGGGAGAAGTCGTCGCCCTGGGGCCGGACACCAACGGACCCGCGCCAGGCACCCGGGTCGTCATCGAACCGGGCATGAGTTCGGGGAAGTCGCCCGAAGATGAGTGCGGGATGGACCATCTCGCCCCGGACTACGGGATTCGGGGCGAACACTGCGATGGACTCGACCGCGAGTACGTCGCGGTCGAGACGCGCTACCTGCTGCCCCTCCCGGAGGGCGTCGACCCCGTACAGGCGGCCTCCGTTCCCTTGGTGTTCGTCACGGCCTACGGGATGCTCGTCACGCGTGCCAGGCTTCAGGCCGGCGAAACCGTTCTGGTCCTGGGAGGGGCGAGCGGCGTGGGCTCGGCTGCGATTCAAATTGCAAAGGAGCGTGGAGCGCGGGTCATCGCCACGGCGGGAAGCGAAGAGAAGCGGCGCTTGGCTGCCGAGCTGGGAGCCGAAGAGGTCCTCGACCACTGCCAGGAAGGTTGGGGCCAGGAGGTCAAGCGCTGGAGCGAGCGGCGCGGAGTCGATGTCGTTTTCGAGCACGTCGGGCCGGCGACCTGGAAGACATCGATGGGGGTGCTCGCTCGCGGCGGGCGGCTGGTGACCTGCGGCGGGACGACCGGCCCGATGGTTCAGGTCGCGCTGCCGCACCTGTTCATCAAGAACCAATCGATCCTGGGTGCGACCATGGGACCGCGGACCGCCTTTCCCGAGATCTTCGCCAAGCTTGCCGCCGGAGCCTACCGGCCCGTCGTCGATCGCGTCATGGCTCTGTCGGAGGTCCAGGAGGCCCACCGACTCCTCGAGGATCGCGCGGTCGTCGGAAAGATCGTGCTCCTGCCTGGAAAATGATCTGCGTTCACCTCGACAGCGGAAGGACTGAAGAACGATGAAAAAGGCGCAAGACATTCAAAAAGCAGCGGTTCTGGGGGCCGGCACCATGGGGCATGGGATCGCCCAGGTCATGTGCCTGGCCGGGATCGAGACGAGTCTCTACGACGTTGTGCCCGAGGGCCTCGAGAAGGCGCGTGTCAGCGTCAAGAAGAACCTCGACAAGGGCGTCGAACGCGGCAAGGTCGACGCTGCGGATCGCGAGGGTGCGCTCGAGCGCATGAAGATGACCGGAGATCTGGACGCGGCGGTCGCCGGGGCGAGCGTCGTGTTCGAAGCCGTGCCCGAGAGGCTCGATCTCAAGCAAGAGTTGTTTGCCCGGCTCGGCGAGCTTCCCGCGGAGGTTCTTCTGGCGACGAACACCTCCTCTCTGCCGATTACCGAGATCGCCGGGGCCGCCGCTCACCCCGAGCGGGTTTGCGGCATGCACTTCTTCAATCCGGTACACATCATGAAGCTCGTGGAGGTGGTGTGCTGGGAGGGAACCTCCGAGGAGGCGGCCACCTGTGCGTTGGACCTCTCGCGGCGCCTGGGCAAGGACCCCATCCGGGTCAATGACGCCCCCGGATTCGCTTCCTCCCGCCTGGGCCTGGCGATCGGGCTGGAAGCGATCCGCATGGTGGAGGACAACGTGGCTTCGGCGGAAGACATCGACAAAGCGATGACCCTGGGCTACGGCTTTCCCATGGGGCCCTTGCGCCTGACCGACCTCGTCGGACTGGACGTGCGTCTGGCGATTTCCGAGGTCCTCGAAGCTACACTGGGAGGTCGGTTTTCAGCTCCGCGGCTCCTGCGCGAAAAGGTCGAGCGCGGGGAACTGGGCAAGAAGAGCGGCCGGGGTTTCTACGATTGGACCTAGACCTGGGAAGAAAGTTATGAGCGAAATGGAATGGCCGGAGGAAGCCCCGCCGAAGAAAGGCGGGATCCCCAATTGGGTCTGGATCGGTTGTGGAGGCGGTTGCCTCGTGACCCTGATCCTCGTCGCGGCGGGCTCCTTTTGGGTGATGGGCGCCTTCAAGCAGGCGAAAGATCCGGAGATGGTCTGGCCCATCGTAGAAAAGGCGCTTCCCTTCGACGAGCGTCCGGAGGGCTGGGAAGTCAGCGGCCTTGGGATCCTCGGTACGAACCAGGTCATGATGGATCCGCCGAACGAATCGGCGGTCATCATGTTGCAGTACTTCGACGAACGGGCGGGTGTTGAAGAGCTCTTCGATCCCGACTCGACGGCCAACAACATCGTTTTCGTGGGGATCGAGGACGCCGAACTCGGCGAAATCGAAATCCAGGAGCGTTCGACACGTTGCTTGCGCTTCATTTCCCCGACCCCGGGGTCGGACGTCCAGGCGCCGTCGATCCGGGTGGATCTGAGCGGTGAGGGCGCTCTGTACGTATGCTTCCAGGTCATTCTC
>NYUD01000063.1 GCA_002683825.1 Planctomycetota bacterium | reverse complement strand
GGTCGGTTTCATGGTGCGGGAAGGATAGCGGTTCCGCCCCGACCCCGTCACTTCACCGCCATCGAGCTCCCACCGCGGCGCCGGACCAAAGCCGGCGCATCCCGCGGTCTCAAAGCGTCGGACCGAGCGCGAGCTTCGATCGGGACGGCCGTCCCGATTCCGCCAGCTCTACGAAAAGCCCCCCATATCAACCTTCGCGGACCAGTAAGCCCTCGCCTGCCCCGGCCCCGCGGCCTGACTCCCAGGAGCGGCATGCGTTCTCTGCGCTCCATCCGTATGCTGTGGCGGCTCGCAGACCCCTAGGAGAAGCCGAAGAGCGTGGGAAATCAGAAGCAGTACCGCGAATTGACCTGGCTCAGCGTGGTCCTCGCCATGGCGGTCGGTGCCGTCCTGAACGTCGGTATCTGTTACGCCGGCCTTCAGATCGGCTTCACGATCGTGGGATCGACGGTCGCGGCCGTGATCGGATTCGGCATCCTGCGCGGACTCATCGGACTCGTCGCGAAGAACGTCGGCTCGATCCTGGAGGTGAACATCTTCCAGACGGTGGCGTCGGCGGTGAACACGGTCAACGCGGGGATCATCTTCACCGTACCGGTCCTGTTCCTGCTCGGCATGGAAGAGCAGATCAACTATCCGGCCCTGATCATGGCGGCGTCGGCGGGATCGTTGCTGGGCGTGGTGATGATCATCCCGCTGCGCAAGCAGATCATCGAACTCGAGCGCCTGCGTTTCCCCGAGGGCGTCGCGGTGGCCGCGATCCTGAAGTCGCCGGGCGCCGGCGTGCAGAAGGCCCTGTTGCTGCTCATCGGCATCCTCGTCTCGATGATCGTGGCGACGCTCACCAAGGTGGGCTTCGCCCCGGAGAGCTGGGCCTTGAGCCTCTCCAACCCGCTCCTCCCGGATCACTTCAACCTGGGAGAGTCGCTGGGACTCCCCGCCGGCTTCCGGCTGGTCTTCGCGTTGAGCCTCTTGAGCCTCGGCGCAGGCTACCTCGCCGGCAAGCACGGCCTGGCCATCCTGTACGGGACGATCCTCAACTTCTGGATCCTGATCCCGCTGTGCATCTGGCTGGGCTGGGTGCCCGCGGCATACGCCGACTTCACGTTCGCCTCGACCGACTACGAGAAAGCCAACCTGTTCTCCGGCGCCTTCGCACACTTCACCTCGCGTCACCTGGGGATCGGGATGATCCTGGGCGGGGCCGTCGCGGGAATCGTGATCGCCTTGCCGGCCCTGAAGGCCGCGATCGTCACCCTCAAGGCTCCCGCCGGTGAGAAGGGGCGCGAGGAGCTCTCGCTCAACGTCGTCAACATCGGACTCGCCGTCGGCTTCGTCCTGTTGTTGCTGTCGGCGAAGTACGCCGGCGGCGACGACCTGAGCTGGGGCACGGCATTCGCCGTCGCCGTCGCGGGCTCGATCTGGCTCTGGCTGGCCGGACTCGTCGTCGCCCAGACCACCGGGCGGACCGACTGGTCGCCGCTCTCGGGCCTCGCGCTGATCGCGATCGCGATCATGATGGCCATCATGGGCACCGAGGACAAATTCGTGGTGCCCGCAGTCACGATCGGCGCCGCGATCTGCGTCGCGACGTCGATGTGCGCCGACATGATGGCCGACCTGAAGACCGGCTACCTCGTCGGGGGCAAACCGATCAAGCAGCAGATCGCCCAGGTCGCCACGTGCTGGATCGGCCCGACGATCGCCCTGGGAACGGTCATCCTGCTCTGGAACGCCTACGCCTTCGGACCCGAACAAGCGCGCATCCTCTACGAGCGCGATCAGATCGCCGCCGTCGAGGCCGGTCCGGCCGCCGTCGTCGAATTCGAAGCGAGCGAGCGGTCGCCGGAACTCTTGCCCCCCGGAACACCGCGACTCGGCGCACCCCAGGCGGGCGCGCTGAAGGCGGCGATCGACATCGTGCAGTCGGGCGACATTCCCCTGAACAAGTACGTGGCGGGCGCAGGACTGGGAGCTGCGATCTCGCTTCTGGTCTCACCGGGGCTGGGGGTGATGATCGGCCTGTCGCTCTATCTGCCGTTCATGTACATGATCGTGTTCGGCCTCGGGGGGGTCACCAACGTCCTCTTGACGCGTCTCAGGGGCGCGCGCTGGGCCGAGGACAAGGGCGTTCCGGTCGCGGCGGGCCTGATCGTCGGCGACGCCCTGATCGGAATCGTCTTCGCCATCATCGAAGTGGTCAAGGGGGCCAGCAGCTGATGCGTTTGCTGCAAAACCTGCTCGTCGTCTTCGGGTTCTGTCTCGCGACTCTCGGCGCGGCCGGCTTCGCCCGCGAGATCGAAGCCTGGGCGATCCCCATGTTCGCCGACGGCTTCGTGTTTCTCGCGGCGGGCGCCTGGATGAACAAGAGCTCCAAGAGCTCCGGCGAGGGCGCCGCAAGCCTCGATACGGACAAGGCCCAGGTCAGCCAACAGATCGACAAGATAAGGGACATCGTCGCCGGTATCGACGACGGCAAGGCGAACCTGGAGAGCGACGAGATCCGCAGGCGGATCGACGAGTTGTTGAAGAACGAGTACTTCGATCTGACCTCGAGAAACGATGAGATCGCGAAGTTGCTCGGGTTCACGAACTACGCGCGCGTATGGGAGCACGTCGCGATTGCGGAACGGCTCCTGGCTCGCGTGTGGAGCATCGCCACCGACGGTTACCTCGAGACGGCGCTGCAGGACCTGCCCGAAGCGCGGCGCCAGATCGAGCGTGCCGCGACGGAGATGGCCGCGATCTGAGGCTTCTCCGCCGGCCGGGTTCGAAAAGTTCCGATCGGCTGAAACCGAAAAAGGGTCCTGTCACGCTCCTGTAACGGGGTAGCGGGCTCATCGAGCCCGGCGCGCACCTTTCCGGCCGCCCCCCCCCAATTACACGAGACCACCGCTAAGCTCGAAGCCTGCCCCACATGGCCCGATGGAGCTCCTCCAGAGCACCCTGCTCCTTTCGCTCTTCGCCCTCCACTCGCCCCCAGCCGGTGGCCAGGCGACGGTCTTCCCGGACGAGCCGGTGCTGATTTCCTGGTCGGACAACCTCCCCGACATGCCGAAGGGCAGGATGGTCATGGGCGAGGTCACCGGCGACTGACTGCCCGATGCGGTCGTCTTGAACGGTCCCAAGCCGGTCGTCGTCTACGGCCCGGCTTTCTACCAGTCGATGTTCGAGATCGATCTTTTCGCCAACGATGTCGCGATCCTGGAAGCGACGGCGGCCGAGGAGGACACCATCGTCGTCGTCAACGGGAGCGGGATCACGCTCCTCAGCGGCTATGACGCGGGCAACTACGACGTACAGGAGATCAGCCTGGCGAACGCCCCTTCGTGGCCGGGCGCAACGCGCGTGAAGGTCGGAGACGTCACCCGGGACGGCTTCGAAGACCTCGTGGGGCTGTCGGCGAGCGGCGACCTTCTGATCCTCGAGAGCGTTCGTTCGGAAACACCCGTCGAGACGGTCATCCCGATGACCGCACAGGTGTTCGATTTCGTCGTCGTCGACTGGGATGGGGCGTTCGAGAACCACCTGGCCGTCCTGCGAACGGATGGAATCCACGTCTGCGATCTCGCGGGAACGCTCATCTTTTCGATCCCGGTGACGGTGGGTCCGCCGATCGACGGCGGCTCCCTGGCCATCTTTCGGGAGAACGACTTCGCCTTCGATCGGCTGGCGGTTCTCTACGAGTACACGGGACTGCACGACCTCCTGCCCGTGGACAGCGGGCCGACCGATCCCGACGAAGCTCAGCTCGATCTGTTCACGTTCGACTTCTTCGCCATGGCGGTCGCGGATGCGGATCTCGACGGGAGAGACGACCTGTACCTCGTGAACCGCTCGACGCACCAGTCGTTGCTCCTTTTGAACCAGGGCGATGTGCCGGGCGAACCGACCTTCGAGGTGGACCCGCTGGTGGGGAACTACGAGATCGTCGATCTCTGCTCCAACGGCATGGGACCCGGCCAGTGCCCCCTCGAGGATGGCTCGGGCACACCCCTGGTCGGCCATGCCACGAATGGGCGGCCAAGCGACTGCGCTTGCCTGCGTGAATGGCCGTTTTCCACGACCCCCTCGGCGGCGATCTCTCGCTTCGAATATTGGGAGCCTGGGCACCGGACTGATTTCGGGGCACCACCCAACCTTCTTCCTGCGCGAGCACGTGAGGCCGCCGCCCGGCCTCCCCTCGCCGGACACCCAGGAGACACCGCCATGGCCCACTCATCCATGCTTCGCGTGTTCGCTTCGGACCCGATCGCCGTCGTCCTCGCCGCCTCCCCGGCGCTCTCCCGGAACTGCGGCCCTCAACAGGCGATCACGCAAGACGCACCATGGGCCCAAGGGACGTCCTATGATCGGAAGCGATGCTCGAGTCGAAGGTAACACGCCTCCTTGGCAGGCTACGGGAAGGCGACGCAAGGGCCGGCGAGGAGCTGGCTCCGCTCGTCTACGGACAGTTGCACACCCTCGCCGAGCAGGCGATGGCTCCGGGGCGAGCGGACCACACACTTCAGCCGACGGCCCTCGTCAACGAGGCGTGGATGCGAGTGTTCCGGGGCGGAAGGACCTTCGAGGGGCGGACGCACTTCCTGAGTATCGCTGCCAAGGCGATGCGCTCGGTCCTGGTCGATCATGCACGCCGGCGCGGGGCTCAAAAGCGAACGGAAGGGCGGGAGCGCTTGCCCCTCGAAAACGTCGTCCTCTCGTTCGAAGAGCGGGCGATCGACCTCGTCAACCTCGAGGAAGCCCTCGAAGAACTCGCGGCCATGGATCCCCCGCTGGCCGAGCTCGTCGAGCTGCACTTCTTTGGCGGCCTGGGCCACGAAGAGGTGGCGCGCCTCCAGGGCCGGTCGTTGCGAACGATCGAGCGTAGCTGGCGAACGGCGCGCGCCTGGCTCTTGAAGCGACTCGAAGGGAGTCGGCCGTGAGCGGTACGAGCTGGGCGGAGGTCCGAGCCACGTTCGAGGCGATCGCGCCTCTCGCCGGCGGCGAGCGCACCGCGGCCCTGGAAAAGCTGGCGGCCGAGGATGCTCGAATGCATCGCGAAGTCCTCAAGCTGCTGGAGGCCGATGAGCTCGACGCCGACGGCTTCCTCGAGCCTCCCTCCCGGTCCCTGGCAACCTTGTCGCAATCTGACGCAGGCGACGAGATCGGCGGATGCAGGATCGTGGCTCCGATCGCCACGGGCGGGATGGGTACGGTCTTCGAGGCCGAGCAAAGAAACCCCCGCCGTCGTGTCGCGCTCAAGATGATGAACGCGGGACTCCTGGCTCCAAAGGCGCTGGAACGCTTCGCCTGGGAGATCGAAGTGCTGGCTCACCTGCGCCACCCCGGCATCGCACAGATCTTTGAGACAGGCCTGCATACGACGGGCCTGGGCGTGGAGACGCCGTACTTCTCCATGGAGTACGTCGAGAAGGCCCGCGACGTCACCAGCTACGCGTCTTCCCGATCCCTGGACGAGCGCGCCACGCTCGAACTGTTTCTCGCCATCGCCGACGCCGTTCAATATGCGCACAAGAAGGGCGTGATTCACCGCGACCTGAAACCCGCGAACGTGCTCATCGACGCAGGTGGAAGGCCCAAGGTCATCGACTTCGGTATCGCGCGCGCGGTCGGCCAGGATTCGTCAAGGACACGGACGGGCGAGATCGTCGGCACACTGGCATACATGAGCCCCGAACAACTGTCGGGCTCACCGGGCGACATCGACGTGCGCACCGACGTGTATTCGCTGGGCTTGATCCTGTTCGAGCTCCTCTGCGGACGGCGACCCTACGAATTGGATGGCCTGAGCGTCACCGAAGCGACGGAAACCGTTCATCACGAAGAGCCGCGCGTCGCCGGCGTGGTGAAAGACGATCTCGGGTGGATTCTGCTGCGCGCCCTGGAAAAGGAACCGGAACGGCGCTACGGGTCGGTCGCAGACTTCGCGCGTGACATCGAGCGCTACCTCGCCGACGAGCCCGTCCTGGCGCGACGCCCGAGCACCACCTATCGGCTGCGAAAGTTCGTTCGCCGCCATCGTGCGACCACGGTGGCCGCCACCGTGGCCCTCGTCTCGCTCTCCGGCGGCCTCGTTCTGGCAACGCTCAATTCCGTTCAGGCATCCACCCAGGCCGATAAAACAGCGCAGATCAACCGGGTCCTTGTGCGGGCAATCGCCTCGGTGCTCCCCGAGGAAGACGGCAGCAACGCACGGGTCGCCGACCTGCTCGACGGCCTGGCAGCCGAAATCGAGGCCGAGATCGAAGGACCGCTCGCGGCCAGCCTCCACGGCTCGCTCGCCAACAGCTACCGCGGCATCGGCCTCTACAAAAAGGCCAGAGAACACGCGGATCACGCGCTTGAGATCTGGAAGAACGACAAGCCGCACGACATACGCGAGCTCATGGCCGCCCTTGGAACCCTGCTGGAGTCCGAGATTCGACTCGATTGTTTCGACGAGGCGAAAGAGACCCTGGAACGGGGACGCGCCTTGGCGTCCGACGCCGGCGTCACCGATTCGCAAGAGTTCTTACGCCTGGAACTGTCGGCCACGTCCCTCGACCTCCTGCTCTCTGACGTCGACGCGGCTTCGAAGCGCATTCGCTCCCTGTGCAAGCTCGCCTGCGAACGGTTCGGCCCGGAATCGGCCATCGGCCTGGAGAGCCTGGAGATGGAGATCCGAGTCCTTCGCAGCAAGAGCGAATTGAAGGCCGCCTCCGAAAAGGCGCGCGAACTCGTGGACACGCGCCGGCGCCTGGACGGCGACCAGGCCCCCGCAACGCTTCTCTCCGTGGTTCGGCTCGCACGGATCGAGTGCGATCTCGGCAGGATGGACGTGGCCGAGGGCCTTTTCTCCGAAGCAATCGGCGCAATGGTCAGCGTGTACGGCGAAGAGCACGATTTTGTGCTCTCCGCAATGAACGACCTGGCGGCGGTCTATTTCGAAACCCGACAGTGGGCGCGGGCCGAGGACCTGATGGTGTATGCCCTGGAGAAATATCAGCAAGACTACGGGCCCGAGCACAGCAAGATCCTGTCCATGCGCCGCAACCTGGAGGCCGTCCGCTCCAGTGAAGGTTTTTCGCCGGCGAGCGAAGAGGCGACTCGCTCGGTATACGAGAGCACGTTGGCTCTCTTCGGCCCGAACCACGTACGCACGTTGGGAGTCCAGCGCAACCTCGGCTTCCTTCTCGCCAAGTACGGGCGCTACGAAGACGCGCAGGGGCACCTCGAGGACGCCCTCGAGAGGTGCCGAAGGGTGCTCGAGCCGGACCACCTGTTGACGCTCCACTGCCTGGCCGCGCAGGCCTACCTGTACTTCCAGGTCGGCGAAGCCGAGGCCGCCGTGCCGCTTCTCCGCGAGGCACACGCCGGCTACGTCCGCCGGCTGGGCGCGGGATCGAAAGATGCTCTGCAAGCCGTGGCCAACCTGGGTGCAGCGCTGACCTCGCTCGAACGCTTCGACGAAGCGGCTCCTATCCTTGCCGAAAGCCTGCGGTTCCATCGCTCCGTATTGGACAGCGATGACCCCAAACTCATCGTCATGGCGATCAACCTCGGTGAAACGCTGCAGCGTAACGGGGAGTTCGTCCAGGCGGAACGTGTCCTGAGCGAAGCCACCGAGCTCATACCACAACCGTTGCGAGAGAATCCGACGTTTCGCCGTTGCCGCGGCCTGCTCGCCGAGATTCTGGGCCGGCTCGGTAGGCACGAGGAAGGCTGTGCGATCTACGAAGAGGTGCTCGGCGCGCGGACGATCGAAACCGACCTCCCCGGCCAAACCCACCTGAGGTTTTTGTGCAACTACAGCTCCCAGCTCATCACACTCGAGCGCTTCGAAGACGCCGAGCACGTGCTGGCCCTGGCGTTAGAGAGCGCCCGCGGACAGGAGAGCATGCGGAAGCACGAACCCGTGATCCTCCATTACTTCGTCGAGCTGTATCGTCGCTGGGAGCGGCCCGAAGACGCCGACTTCTGGCGGGAGGAACTCGAGGCCCGTTGAACTCGAGCCCATCCCCGAAGCCCTCTCTTCTCAGGGGCAGGCCTCCCACAGAAGATTGTGGATCGCACTGGGAGCGCCGGGGGGATCTTCCGACCAGACGATGCGCGCCGGCCCCGGTTCCACGGTGGTTCCCGAAGCCGTGATCGCATACATGCGCGGGGCACCCAGGTCGCCGAAGGCGATGGGCACGACGGGTTCGCACGGATGGGTCGTGATCGCGTCGAGAGAGGTGGCCTGGATGCGGTCTCCCACGGCGCTTCGTTCGCGCCACGCGACCGCCAGGCCGGTGCCCGAGTACTCGATCGCCGTACCGGCCACACGTTCGCCGGGCGAGACGGTGTGGGTGAGGTTGATTCCTGCGGAGAAGAGAGTGCCGCCCAGGTAGCCCATGCGACGCACCCAGACTTCATCGAGGTTTACCGTGTTTACCGATTCGCGGACAAAGGAAAAGTAGAAGTAGTTCGGCAAGGCCGGGCCCGTCGGCGTAGGGTCGATCGAACAGGCGATATCCCGATAACTCCAGTCGGGCTCGAACTCGAGGTCCAGGCCCGGTAGTACGATGGAGCCGTTGAGATCGACGATCGCTACCTTGATGAATTCAGGATCGAAACCCCGGTCCTCGACTTCCCAGCCGAGCGCCCAGAAGCCGTCGAGACCACAGGTCGCCGAGATCTGAACGTCGTGGCCAAGACCGAAGAAGGTCGAGCCGTTGTGCAGGGCCTTGCGGCCGAGCTCGCGAATCTCGCCAAACACCGAAATCTCGAGGGCAATGGTCTCGACATCGCCCGGGTTTGCCCCGAGAACGATCTGAGCCCGCTCCTGGGGGCTCGCACCGATGTCGATGGACCCGATCGTCACGGGGTGGTTGATCGTGTGGTTCTTGGACCGCTCGTAGAGTCCACTGGAAGCACGAACGGTTCCGGACACGATCTCGGCCGGACCGGCTCCCAAGGACGCACCCGCCAAGTAGGCGAAGACGAAGCGATCGACGCCCGTGCAGTTCGCCAGCACCGGCTTTGTGTACTCCGGTTCGTTCCCCAGGAGAATCGGTGCGCCGATAGGCACTCCGTCGAATTTCGATCGCTGCATCAAGACCAGGTGGAGGCCGGGAAACTCACGGTCCCAGATGCACGCCCAAAGTCCCGTCGACTCGTCGTAGGCGACGTCGGGGAGCGAGTCGTTGGTCGTCGTCCGGATCCGCACGGGGGGACGAACGATCGGATCCAGCACCAGCGGGTACGAAGCTCCGTCGACGAACTCGGCGGGCAACACGAGAGCGAGCTCGTCACCGTCGAAGTGGAGCTCGCCGGGGCAGGTGTTGCCGTCGGCGTCGATACCCAAGACCGCACCGACCTCGATCACGGTTCGGCCACGGCGGAAGACGAGCCCTTCCTCACCGAAGGTACCCGCCGGCGCCGTCAGTGACGATTCCACGCCGAGCCGCACGGCCAGGTCACCGCTCCCCGGGAGGGGGTTTTCGAAGACGTAGGAGAGCTCGAGGCCCTCGGCGCTGAGATCGAAGTGCTCGCTCGCCCAGGGCGAGACGCTACGCGCCAACTCGGGGCTCTGCCCCGTGAGCACGCCGTGATCGAGGACGTACTGCCAGCCCTCGCGCTCGAACGAGAGCGGGGTGAGTGACAGCTCCTCGCTGCTGGCCGCCGTTCGGAAGGAGACCCTCCTTCCAAAGACGCTTGCGGACCACCGCGCAGCGGCCATCTGGAACCCGGCAGGGGTTTCGAAGGCCACGACGGTGCGATCCTGGAGTTCGCCGAAGGAGCGTGACGGCTCGGGAGCCTGCGACTGCACGCCGGCCTGGAGGAGGATGAGGAGGAGGGTCGATTGAGTGATACGTAGTGAATTCTTCATGGCTTTCTCCGGATTCCGTTTCCCCTTCCACGCAATTCCCGGCGACACCCCGCCAAGAAAATACGAATCGACCCCGAACCCGCCGGTGCCCACTTCATGCGAGAGCGCCCGTACCGACGGGTTCGGAGGGACGCTGTCCGCGGCGCCAGGAAGAGACCGCCAAGCGGTCCGTTTCCGAAACGCTCTCCAGCTCTGCGCGGACACTCGCGGACGGCCCCCTGATGAGCGCGCCCGCACGTTCAAGGTCCGCACGCAGCCTGAAGAACGTCGCGCAACCATCAGTAGCCGACCGTGGCCCGAATTCGGTTGGATGCCGAAAAACCGCTCCCGAGTGCCGGGCAAGGCATCGCGACCGTCGGCGACGCGAAGAACTGGACGGTGACCTCGAGCCCCACCAGACCCGGGTTGCCTGGAATCGGGGTCGAGAAAAAGCCGGAGCTGGAAGGGATGGCCTGCAACATTCCCACGTCGAGCTGAAGCTCGCAGGGTCCGCAGCTGAATGGCGGTCCGGCGTTCGGTTTGGCATTCATGACGATCATGGAGACCGTTGTCGGAGGCGGGACCTCGACCAGCCACCAGAAGTCTTCGTAGCCGATAGCCGGAGGACCAGCGATCGTGATGTTGAATCCATCCCCACATCCACCGCCGAGGTTCGTGAAAGACCACGGCTCGTAGGATTCGTAGTTCTGGCGAAAGATCGACTGGGATCCCGTGATGGCGCTTCCGCGGGTCCAGTAGATCGATCCGCCCTCGGAGATTGTCTCGTGGTTGGCGATCTTGTCCGAGGTCAGGACCGGGTAGTAGTTGGGTGTGGGTGGAGAGGTCGCGGGCCCATCGATGAAATTCAAGGGGCTGCAAACCTCGAAGGTGTCGTTGCAGAGGGTCGTCATACCCACCTTGGTGACTGAACCGTTGGGCGCCTCGACCCAGGCCACGGCCGTGCGGTATCCGGCCCAGGCCGCGCTGGGTGTGCACTCGTCAATACCGACCTCCCCCTTGACGACCTGCGTATTGAGAATCGTTCCGTCCAGACCGATCTGTGCGGCGAGGATGTCACGGTCGGGAAAGAGAGGAGAAGCGTCCGCTTGGGCCACGTCCCAGACGAGGGTGAAGGTCGTCCCATCGCCGGCGGCACTCGGCCCCTGCTCGTCTGTGCCGATGCTCACCATGGCTCGCTCGAAAGAAACCGGCGTGAGGTTGCTGGAGTACACCCCATAGTGAAGGTCGTGGTCCCCCGGAGCGGGCGTTGCAAACCACTTCTCGGCGGCGATCAGGTAACGTCCCGGCTCGCCACCGCTCTTGGTGATCGTCGGGTCCCGGAAATCACCCCCGAAGAGCAGCGTGGTGGTGCCGAGCAACGGGCCCGCCGCGCTGACTTCGGCCTGGACCGCCTGGATACCTTCGCCCTCCTCGGCCCAGACGATCAGGGCGCTTTCGTAGAAGCAACAGTCCCTCGAATCGCCGCCCACCGCCGGGCTACGTTCGTCCCGCACCGAGCCGGCCACCAGGACACTCGGCGAGACGAACTGCCCGGCTGGGCCGGGGACGGTGGCCGCAAGCACGTCGAGTGCACTCGTGGGGCTGGGTCCCTCTTGCCAGGCGATGACATAGCCGTTCGCTCGCTTCACGAGGCCGACCGCGGGAGCCTGGGAGGTCATCCCTTCCGTTGCACGAACTACGTGGATGGACGTGCTCTCCCACCTCGCGTACACGTCATAGTCGATGGCCGAGTAGCCAACGTCCCAGACGCACAGCGTCGCCGCCGCGTCCGCGCGGTCGTCACGCTCCGAGCTGTCGGAGACCTGGACGTCGGCACCGATCAGTGGATCCAGTACCAGCGGATAGGCCGCCTCGGCGACGAAGGAAGCGGGCAACACGTACTCGACGTGGTTTCCGTCGAATCGAATCGTCCCGCGAGCGGTGGTCCCCTCCGCGTCGATGCCCAGCACGGCGGAGGGCTCCCCTTCGGCGGACGCGGCGTACGAGTCGGTATCGAAAACGGCGCCGATGGTGACGCCGCCCACGCCCGTGAGCTCGAAGGCGAGTCCTCCACCCGGGGCCTCGACCGCGAGCATGTTGGTCCTCAGACGGCCGCGCACGACGAGATCCCCTTGTGCCAGCGGGCGCTCGGGGAAGACGAAGCTCTGCTCGACACCGGCGAGGGTCGCCTCGTAGCATTCGCGGACTCCGCCCGCATGTTCGTAGTGGGCACGGATGCCGTCGAGTCGGAGTTGGGCCTCATCCGTCGCGGAGAACAGCTCGACGCCGCCCACGCGCACGTCGAGCAGTTCGTAGGCGAGCTCCTGGGTCACCGGCGCGGCGGGGCCGAGCGCAGGGTGGAACGCGATTCCGGGCTCGTCGAAAACCAGCCGGTAACCGGGTCCGATCAACACGGGCCGGCCGCCGGCCGTCGTGCCTGAGCCGACGCCGTACATGGGGGACGCGACGGCGCCGTCGCCGTCGCGCGCCTCCAGGAGAGCCTGTTCGGTCCAAACCTCCTCTCGCAAACCAGCTTCCACTCGGTAGTCGGCTTCCACGAACCCGGTTGCGCGACGTTCTTGTGCGAAACCCGGGACGGCGGAAAGGGCGATGAACACGATCGGGGGGCGTAGGAAATGGACTTTCATGGCTTTTCTTTCGGTAGGGAACACGGGTGGGGACTCCGGCCCAAAGGGGCCTGCGCAGCGGCTGGCTGGTCGGGCGCGACGAGCTACAGCCACCCTGGCCGCGACAGCCCGAAATGGTCCGCGACCAGCTCGGCGAGTAACTGCGAAATGATCGCGCACATGGATGCCCAGATCGGGCGAATTCGTCGCGTCCCAAGACGGCGGGCAATGCGGAAAGACACGTTGATAGTGTTCACAATCGATCACGGAATTCTCCTGGGCCGATCCCCCAACGACGGTGGAGACCGGACAACGCAGCTGTCACGGCCCCGATCCGGTCGGATGATGCGTAAGGGATTTTTCACGGCGCTGTGCGGATCGCGTTTCCCCTTCCACGCACTCCCCGGTCTCACCCCGCCAAGAAAAATGCGAATCGCGGCGGTGCACGTCAGAAAAGGTTCGACAGCTTCGACTTCGCCTCGTTGCCCGATCTTGCGTCGCACCCACAATGTGGAATTTTCCCTACCCCTCACCCCACGCATTCTCGCTTTAGCTTGCAAAGGTCCGAAGAGTACCCGGGGTGCTGCTCACCAAGGTTTAGTGCATCTTTCGAGGCTTGTACCACCCTCCCCTGCGAGCAGTTGCAGCCATGATCGGTATTCGCCTTTGTGTCTTTTTCTGCACACCTTGCTTCATCGTCGGATCGACAGGTCCCCGGGCGCTTTCCGACGAACGAGCGCTCGAGCGTGCTGCACTGCCCGCCTCTCACTCTCCCGAGAGTTCCGTCACGGGATGGGGAGGCCGACCTCCCCATCCCATCGGTGCCCGGCAGTGTCCTGCATCACACGACCACGATGGCCGGCGTGTTGTTCCGTGCGTGAGCCACGATCGAGGGCACGAGTGACGCAGTAGACCGAAGCAGTAAGCGAGGGGCCCACTGAGGGGAAAACTCGCCCCGGGGAAGGCGATTCGGGCCACTGAGGTGCGGGTGCGGCGACTTTCGGCGGACAAGCTCCCCCGGAGAAGGCCCGGACACCACACGGCTCGACGATCGTTTATGATCCGCGCATCAAAATGAGCTCAGAATCAAGATTCCACTTCTCCAAAACGTCCGTGATGCTCCCCAGCCCCGCCGCCTGCTCTCGATGGGTTCGATCCTCGGCCCTCGCGCTGGCGGTTGTGCTTGCGCCGCCGTCAGCGAACGCGCAAGCAGGCGACCAGCCGAGCGCTTCGAAGCCGGAGAGCCCGGAGCAACTCGAGCAGCTCGTCGCGCCCATTGCCCTCTACCCGGATTCGTTGCTTTCCCAGATCCTGATGGCGTCCACCTATCCGCTGGAAATCGTCGAGGCGGCGCGCTGGGTCAAGGCGCACCCGAAACTCGACAGCAAGGCTCTCGAAGATGCCATGCAGAGCCAGAGCTGGGATCCGAGCGTCAAGTCCCTCACCGCCTTCCCGCAGGTGCTGGAGATGATGAACGACAAGCTGACCTGGACGACCCAGCTGGGAGACGCGTTCCTGTCAAGCCAGAAGGGCATCATGAACGCCGTTCAGGTGCTGCGACAGAAGGCGAAGGAGGAGGGAAACCTCGAGAGCAACGAGCAACAGAAGGTGGCTGTGAAGCCCGAGCCGACGGGCAGCCAAGAACAGACGATCATCATCGAGCCCGCGAATCCGCAGGTGGTCTACGTGCCGACCTACAACCCCACGGTGGTCTACGGAGCCTGGGCCTATCCCGCGTACCCGCCCTACTACTGGTATCCCCCCGGCTATGTGGCCACCGCTTCGGTGGTCTCCTTCGGCGTGGGCCTTGCGGTAGGGGCGGCGCTCTGGGGGAACTGCAACTGGGGCCACTCGGACGTCAACATCAACGTCAACAGGTACAACAGCTTCAACCGGACCCAGATCAACAACGTGAACTGGAAGCACGACGGCCGGCACCGAGGGGGGGTCTCCTACGGCAACCGGGATCTCCAGCAGCGCTACGGGAAAAGCCAGTCCCGCGACGCGAAGGCACGAGAGTCCTTCCGCGGCCGGGCGGACCAGGGCCGCCAGCAGATCGCCAGCGGTCAGGCCGACCGCTTCAAGGGAAGAAACCCCCAGAGCGGCCGCGCAGGGGAATTAGGGCTCCAGGAGGGCGGCTTCCGTCGAGAATCCGCCGGCGGCTCCGGCAATCGAGACCATTCTGCTTTCGGGGGCATGCGCAACGGTAGCGGCGCTTTCCGCAACTCCGATCGAGGCTTCAAGAGTCGCGGCGGCTCGTCGCGATGGGGCGGCGGGAGCGGAAGGCGCAGCGGCGGGAGCGGAAGGCACAGCGGCGGAGGCGGAAGGCACGGCGGCTTCGGTGGCTTGCGCGGAGGAGGGCACAGGCGATGAGGGAAACAAACATGTATCAGCATTCGAGTGGCGCGATCTCCATTCTCTTCACGGCTGCCCTGGCGCTCGTGAGCTCGTGCGGCGCGCTCGGGACCGAACTCGGTGAGGGCCAGGCCTTTTCGAGCCCCCAGGCCGCGGGTGACGCGCTGGTGAATGCGCTGAAGAAGAGCGACGCCGACGCCCTGGAGAAGATTCTGGGCAAGGGCTCCGGGCCCCTCTTGACGTCGGGCGATCCCGTCATGGACAGGGAGCAGCGCGAGCGATTCGTGAGCGCTTACGACCTGCAGCATTCCTGGATCGCCTGGAGCGAGGGCGTGGCTGTTCTGGAGACCGGCGAAAACGGCTGGCCTTTTCCGATCCCCCTCCTGGAAGGCGAGGGCGGCTGGCGCTTTGACACCGCAGAGGGAGCCGGCGAACTGCTCAATCGCCGGATCGGAAGGAACGAACTCGATACGATCCAGGCCTGCCTGGCCTTCGTGGATGCGGAGCGGGAGTACTACCTGCGAAACCCCCGCAATCGCGCGACCCCCGAGTACGCGCGTTTCATCCTCAGCAGCGCGGGAGAGAAGAACGGCCTGTACTGGGAGACCTCCAAAGACGAGGGCCCGAGCCCTCTCGGCGCCCTCTACGCGGCCGCACGATCCGAGGGCTACTCGCCGGCCCAGGGTGTCGTGAAGCCGTTCCACGGCTACCTGTATCGCGTTCTTCACGCGCAGGGAGCGAATGCACCCGGGGGCGCCCGCAACTACATGGAGGGAGGAGTGATGACCGGCGGTTTCGCCCTGATCGCCTCGCCGGCGAAGTACGGAGCCTCAGAGGTCATGACTTTTCTCGTCGATCAGATCGGATTGGTCTACCAGAAGGACCTCGGCCCGAAGACCGAGAAGATCGCGGCGGCTGTGGAGACCTTCGACCCGGACGATACCTGGACCCTGATCCCCGCCGAGTCGCTCACCCTGCCCGCAACGGACTGAGTCGCACACCCATCGAAAGGCCGGCCCTTGCGCCGGCGGTCTTGGAGGACCGATGGAATTTCTTCCGGCCCGGCGCCGCCCGGGGGTAGCTCTGCGGAAATGCCGCCCGGCTGCAAGGCTTCGGCCGGGTGGAAGAAGCCCTTCTTCAACGCGGCGCCGGGACACATCCCACGGGCTCTCCGCGGTTGCGAGCACGTGTCGCTGGCCTGTAGGAAAGGGTGCTTCGGTTTCTCCGGCGGGCGGGCAGTGACAGCTTTCCGGGAAAAAGCCACGAGGGAAAGAACCGCCGTACTGCGACTCCTGGCGTTCGCCATCGACTGGCTCATCCTCGCGCTATGGGGTGGTGTGCTCTTCGGATTCGTGATGTTCGCGACCGGCGACGATCCTCCTCGGCCCGGCGGTCCGTGGACGGCGCAGATGCTCGGCTTCCTGACGATGACCCTGCCGTTCACTCTCTACTTCGCCTTCTGCGAGAGCTCCGGGTGGCATGCATCGATAGGAAAGCGCGTCCTACGTCTAGGCGTGACCGGGCGCTCGGGGCAGCAGCTCTCCCTTGGGCACGCACTTCTTCGCAACGCGATCAAGTTCGTTCCGTGGGAGTTCGGGCACACGCTGGCCCATCATGCAGCCTTTGAAGGCGTCGGTGATTTCCCTGTGTGGCTCTGGGTGCCTGCAGCCATCGCGGCGGCAGGATCGCTATGGTGGCTCGGCGCCTTGTTTCTCACGGGCGAGACGCCCTATGACCGATGGACCGGAGTACGAGTCGCCCGACTCTCCGAAAAGCGACGGACTCCGGAGACGACCTCGTAGCGAGCCCGCCACCGTCTGAGCCGATCGTCCGTGGCGACCGACCTCGACCGCACCGGATGGCGGGCGGCTCCAGGCAGTGCGGCACTGTCCCGGGGGGAATGCGCCGGCGAGGCTACGACTCCAAGGACAGGGACCGTGCCGGAGCGGCCCGATGTATACTCTGGAGTATGAAGGTCTCCTGGCTTCGGCGTTCGTACTTCACGACGGTTCTGGCCCTCCTTTCGGTTCCCGCGAACGCAACCTGGTCGATCGTCGCGGTCAACATGCGTACCGGCGAGGTGGGCGTCGCCTCGGCCACCTGCCTCGAAGATTTCAACTTGCGACGTTTTACGCCGGTTATTTACGTCGGCAGGGGCGCCGCTTCGGCGCAGGGTTTCGTCGATTCATTCGGCACCAATCGTCCGGTCATCCGCAACGCCCTGCGGGACGCGGTCCTGACTCCGGATGAAATCCTGGTCGCCCTCGATGAGAATGACCCGTCGCACGAAAGCCGGGTCTACAACATCGTCTCGTTCATCGGAACACCGGGCATGTTCATCGGCAACGTGTTCACGGAAGGCCTGGGCATGGTCTCGGGGACCGTGGGGGATTACGTCTACGCGGTCGTCGGCTCGGGGCTGACGGGAGAGGCCGTCGTCACCGCCTCCGCCGAGGCCTTCCGCAATACGAACGGCGACATGGGCCAACGCTTCATGGCGGGACTCCAGGCGGGCAGGGCGCTGGGCGGAGACGGACGTTGTTCCTGTTCGTTCAATGACCCGACCTCCTGTGGCGTGCCGCCTCCGGACTTCGAAAAATGCGCCCACTGCGGATACGTGATCGTCGCGCGCTATGGAGACCAGAACGGAGCCTGTACGTCGAACGGCTGCGCCAGCGGAAACTACCACCTGACCCTGAACATCGCCGGCGCCAATGCCCAGGCCTCGTCTCCGGATCCCGTCGAACAGCTCCAGATGCGCTACGACCTGTGGCGTTCTGCACGCGCAGGCCGCCCGGACGCAATCCTCTCGGAGATCGATCCCGTCACCCCGCTCCCTGCGGACGGGTTCACGAAACGGCGCGTGACGGTTCGCTTGCGTGACATCGACGGCACACCCCTGACGAGCGGAGGCGCCGACGTTCGCGTGGGCCGACTCGATGACGATCGCTCGCTGGTCGGAATCGGAGAGGTGATCGATCAGGGCGATGGGACCTACAGCTTCTCGATCAGGGCGGGCCGCGCCGTGGGAACGGAAACGCTTGTCATTACCGCCGAGGATGACCTGGTAAAGGCAACGCTCTACCCGTATCTCGAAGTTCAGCTGGAACCGTCCCTTCTGGCCAAGGCAGAGAACGGGTCGCACGCGCTGCTGACCGCGGATGCGACCTCCGTCTCCGCCGCCGCGGGCGCGGACGTCCCCTTCGTCGTTTCCGCTCCGCACGCCGCGGGATCACCCTACTTCCTCCTGGGCGGCCTGTCGGGCACGCAGCCGGGCATGCGTCTGGGCTCCCTGCGGATACCGCTCAATCCCGACGCCATGACCTCCTCGTTGTTACGGCTCGAAGGCCGATCGTCGTGGCTACGCTCGGGCATGGGCGTTCTGGACGAAAGGGGTCGCGCAGAAGGAGCCTTCTTGATCGCTCCGGACCGCAACCTTGCGTTGGTCGGACAACGCATGGACTGGACGGCCGTCATCGTGGGCCCCCGGGGGCCGGAGGCCTCGCCGGCCCTGGGCTTCGAGATCCTTCCCTAGCGAGAAGGCGTCGAAAGCAGGCCGGAGGTCGGGCGAGTTTTCGAAACCCGAGCACCCTTCCGGCTCACCCGTACCTCGCGTCGTGCGATTTCGTGCACGGTTGCGCCGAAGGCCACGAGCTCGGCGAAGCGATGACCCGAGTACGAACCGTGGTGTCAACGTCGTTTCGATCGCGACATCGGAGAACGATCTCCGAGCGCTGAGCAGTCCCGGCGCTGGGTTCGATCGCAAGCTGATGGATTCCAGGCCGGGAAGGTCCCCCACCGCAACGCCCACATCGCTTCGATTGCGCGTCCCATCGACGAGTGGTACCTTTGGCGAGAATGGGCTCGTGCGCCCTTTCTCAGGCAATTCACCAAAGAGCGAAGCCCATTGCAGCCAACGCCCGGGAACCCATCCCGACCCCTCGGAGATCTTTCGGTCCGTTTCCCGTTCCGCCTCCTTCCCTTCGTGGTCACGATCGCCGCCGGTTGCGGCGACAAGGCGGCGCCGGTTACCGAACCGGAGACCGCGGTAGCGGACGAAGAGACCCTGCTCTTCGAAGACACGGTCGCCTTCCCCGAAGGCGTCGACGAGAATCTGAAACTGCTGGATCCGCTGGCCGACGACTGGCGCAGCGAGACCCTTCACGAACGCGCCAAAAAGGTGCTGGCGCTCCTCTTCGAGCGGCTCAGCTCCGGCGAAGCGCTGGATTCCGACGACCTTCTTGCGGCCGACTTCGAAACGGCGACGTTGTTGCGTCCGGATTCACTCGAGAGCCTTTACACGGGAGAAGGCATCACCGTGCACAGCTTCGAAGGCGAGGGTGAAGCGGGTTCGCGCAAACAACTGCAACGGCTGCTCTCGTCCGCCTTCACTCCGTTCGATGAGGCGACGGCCCATGCCCACTTCAAGATCGTAAGCGTCGATATCGCGGACGCCGAACGCTTCGAGACGACCGTGCTGGTTCACATCGACGGAAAGAACGGCCAAGGGCTCGTCCAGCAGAACATGCGCTGGACCGTCGAGTGGAGCGCCGCGCCCGACGACGAGCAGGTTCGGATTCGAAACATGCGTTCGCGCCGCTTCGAAGAGATCGTGCTAGCCAATCCGCTCTTTGTGGAGCTGACGAATCACGTTTTCGGCAAGGTCGCTTCTTACCGCGATGATTTCCTGGAGGGCGCCGGGGATCACCGCAACCGCGTCGATCGCCTGTTGGGTTCACCCTTTCTGGGCATGCAGGGACTCGCACTGGGGGATGCGAACGGGGACGGCATCGACGATGTCTACGTCCCCTTCCATGCCGGTGTTGCCAACCGGCTCTTCCTGCGCAAGCCGGACGGCACGATCGCCGACGCCAGCCGACGCTCGCGCATCGATTATCTCGAAAACACACCCAGTGCCCTGCTGATCGACCTGGACAACGATGGCGATCAAGACCTCGCGTTCGGCACGGATCGAGGCGTGGGACTGGCGCGCAACCGCGGCGGCGCCGCCTTCGGTCCGCCCAGGGTGTTTCCGCCGAGCACCGTCGGAGAGATTTATTCGCTGAGCGCGGCCGACCCGGACCTCGACGGGGACCTCGACGTCTATCCCAGCCGCTACGGCAGCGGCGGCATCCTCGGAGCCTTTCCGACGCCCTACCACGACGCCAACAACGGAGCGCGCAACATCTACCTGGAGAACGACGAGGGACGTTTCATCGAGAAGACCGAGGAGCTGGGTTTCGCCGAGAACAACCAGCGCTTCAGCCTGGCGTCGGTCTGGGATGATTTCGATGCCGACGGCAGGCTCGACCTGTACGTGGCGAACGACTTCGGTCGCAACAATCTCTACCGGAACGAGGGTGAGAGGTTCCGCGACGTCGCCGGCGAGTTTCAAGCCGAGGACATGGCCGCCGGAATGGGTGTTTCCGCGGCAGATTTCGACGCGGACGGGGACGTCGACCTCTACATCACGAACATGTTCTCCTCCGCGGGCCTGCGCATCGTGCCACAGGCCGATCGCTTCATGGACGGAACGAACCGCGACGTTCACCGCCACTATGAACGTCACGCGCGCGGCAACACGCTGCTGGAGAATCAGGGCGGCGGCCGCTTCAAGGACATCACGGATCACGCCGGTGTCGCAGTCGGAGGTTGGGGCTGGGGGGCTTCGTGGTTGGACATCAACAACGACGGGTTGCAGGACATCTACGCACCCAACGGTTTCCTGACCAACCGCGATCCGGAGGACATATGAAGCTTCTTCTGGCGGCGCGTGACGTCGCAATCGCCGGCGAAATCGGGACTGCCGACGCCCGAGTACATGAACGCCTGGATGGGCACGCGGGCAATGCTGTTGAAGGGAGCCTCGTGGAGCGGCCGCGAGCGCAACTGCGTCTTCTTGAACATCGGCGACGCTCGCTTCGTCGACATCTCCGCCATCAGCGCCGCCAACTGCATCGGTGACGGGCGCACCCTGATCCCGATCGACTGGGACGGGGACGGAGCGCTGGATCTCCTGCTCAAGAACCGGACCGGGCCGCGTCTACAGCTGTTTCACAACCGCAGCCCCGAGCGCGGGAACTTCATGGCCCTCACGCTGGAAGGTGTTACCTGCAATCGGGACGCGATCGGAGCCCGCGTCGAAATGAGGGTCGATGGGCGGACGGTGCTGCAAACACTCCAGGCCGGATCCGGATACCTGGGCCAGTCTCCGAAGCTGCTGTATTTCGGTCTGGGTGAGTCCGACCGGATCTCACTTCTGACGGTGACATGGCCCGACGGCACGCAGGATGCCTTCTCTGACTTGTTGGCGAACCGTCGCTATCACCTGCGACAGGGAGAGAAGCAACTCGAAACCCGCGCGTCGGCCGCGACGCCCGTGCCCTCCCCATTCGCAAGTCTCGCGGCAACTCCGGAGGTGCCCTCGGGACGCGCACGGCGCCGCGTTCCCCTGGTCGATCGCCTGGCGCTGGAAGGCTTGACGATACCGTCCTATTCCGACCCGCAACGAAAGATCGCCAGCCTCGCCGGCACACCCGCGCTCTTGAACCTGTGGGGCACCGACTGTGCACCTTGCATCAAGGAACTGGGTGATTTCAAACGGCGACGCGAGGACTTCGCCGCGAAGAAACTGCGCATCGTTCCGCTCTGCACGGATCAAGATCCTGATGCAAAGGGAGTCGAACGGGCCCGCGATCAACTGGAACGCTTCGGGTTGCTGGAGAACGCCGGCTATGCCGACAAGCCTCTGCTCGAAGCGATCGAGGTGGTTCTCGATGAGGTGATCGGTTCCTCGGAGTTGATTCCGCTTCCGATGAGCCTGCTCGTCGATGAAGCGGGACAGCTTTGCGCGCTGTATCTCGGGCCTGTGGACGTCGATCGCGTGCTACGCGATGCCAACCGATCTCGCCGGGCGACAACTGCAAACGACGCGGGTTCCGGGAACCGCCAACTGCTACGCGGCACGCGCCTCTTTCCCGTCGGCCGCAACTACCCGGCGATGGCCCGCGCCTTCCGCGACATGGAGCGCATGGACCTGGCGCGTTTCTTCCGCCTGAAGGCGCCGAAGATCACCCGGGAAGACGCTACAGAAGCCGGGTCGCAACCCCTGAAGATAGAAAGCCCGGAGGGTTCCTTGTAACGGCCTCGACCCCTTCCTGTTTCCAGCCCTTCCGTCCGCCTTTCTTGAATGAAAACTCCTTTGAGCCTCTTGCGGTCGAGTATCCAACGGGGAAAAGAACGCCAGATTTCGAAGGGGATCGGAAAATGGTCGGGTCGCAGCCACGGGCTCAAATAACGTTTGGTTCGCCGGTACGAAGCGGACGGCAATTCACGTTTTCACGTGGCAGGATGCAGAGAGTTCGCTTTTTTCCCCACGCTGATCCGTCGTCCCCGGAGGTCGTTAGGAATTCCCAATTTGTAGTCGAGTTTCGGCCCACGGAGCCCGGATCGGGCGCGTGAGTTTTCCCCGAATTCTGGGCCACGAAAGGAGGCTTCTGTACCAACGTGGTTTCAGGAAACTCGTGAACAGGGTCGTGGGATCCCTTGGCTGCTCGCCCAGAAGATCCCCAACCCCCCTACCCCCCTGGACGAACTCTTATGTTTCCCGTGTATTCACTTCCATGTCTTGCGTTTGCTCTCGCTTTACCCGGCTTCAGTCAGGCGACCGAGCCGACCTTCGCTCCGGTTGCGATTCTCGAATGTGAAGTCCCCGAGCTGAACCGCTTCGTGGTCCACGGGTCGATGCCCCTGCCTGAAGGATTCACTTTCAGGCGTACGCCTTGCCCCTTCACCGTTTTCGACCGCGACGACAACCCGCTCGTCACCCAGTGGGAGCCCATTGCCTACCGTGCCGACGGCACACTGATGACGGTCGAGATCCTGGCTCAAGCCGTGCGCGGTTCGATGGAGCCGGGGTCGATCCAACGCTTCCTCGTTCGCGAGGTTCCAAGCTCCTATCCTCCGTTGAACCTCGACCTGGATCATCCGGTCTTCTCGAACGTTCACCTTCGTGCGGTGGACGCTTTTGGAAACGAGTATCGCGGTGATCCGGAGTTTGTACGCGTGCACCGTTACGGAGCCGTGCAGGTCACCGGCGAATGGTCGATGCGGCTCTTGCCCACCGACGTTGACTCCCCCACGAACCTCGAACAGCTCGGTGCCGCACAGATGTGGTTGTCCTTCCGCAGAGACAGCAACATCATCGAGGTAGCCTTGAACTTCCACAACGCCAGTTCACAGCACCCCGGCTGGCACCTCTACTTCGAACGGCTACAACTGACCATTCCCGAACTGTGGGGCGCGGTCTCGATGTGGCCCGAACCGCAAGCCGGCGAAGTCTTCACCTTCAACGGCGACATTCGCGTCCTTCCTCTCATCAAGCGCATGCCCGGACCGCAGATGCACTTCATGGAGCAACGGCACGAACGCGGCTTCCGCTACTGGCTCCACCCGCAAGGTCGCCGCGCGAAGGCGCTGGAGCTCAGCGGGCGCAAGGGTTGGGCGCATGCCATCGATCAGGTCGTCAATCCGACCACGGGCGAACGCACCTGGAGCTTCCACAACGTCGGCACGCCGGGCTACTTCCCCCAGGGCCTGCCGATGCCGGATCTGTCCCACATCGATGGACTGCGAAAGGGGTTGATCGACACCAAGAACGCGCTCTACAACCAGATCTCGAACACGTATTCCGTGGGTCCGGGAGAAGCCATCCTCCTCGAAGACGGGTTCCGCAATCCGTACGGGGTCACCTACGGTGGAATGACCGGCGGAGTGAACATCAACCCCTACCAGGGGATGAAAACGCTCTGGAGCGGCCAACGAGAAGGCCTGCTTCACGCTTACGCGGTCATGCGCTGCTACAACGACCGCCAGCCGGGAGCGATGTACGAGGACAACGGTAGCTCTTTCGATCCGACCGACCCGGCCTACCTGGACAAGGACGGGACCCAGCCCTACCGACTCTACAGCAACGTCTTCTCGACGTCGTACCCCAACATGGTTCACGACGCGCCCTGGAACTGGCACAGCCAGGACCCGTTCCACGAACAGTACGTCGAGGCCAATAACTTAGTTCCCGCCTATCGCAACCCGCTCGTCAACTTCGCTCCGATCGACACCCAGCACATGTGGCGATATTCGCGCATGATCAAGATGCTGGTGTATCTCGACAACGATCCGCTGGCCCGGCGCCGAATGGAAGCCGCATGCGAACTCTTGAGGGCGACGTACTACGACGGTCCGGGGGGACGTCTGCGGGGCTTCCTCAACGGACCTGGTGAGATCGGTGGCGGCTTCGGTCGCGAGCACGCAGCGGCGGGCGACTTCGCTGCCGCAGCCTACGCCATGGGACGGACACAGTGGCGTGCGCGCTGGAAGCCCTGGTTCGATGCCTACGCCGATTCCATGGACCACATCCAATCGCCGGGGGGAATATGGATGGCCTTGACCCATGGCAAGGTCGCCACTTCCGACCCCCTGGGGGACGGCAACGTGGCCTATTTCCGCTCGATGCGGCCGAATGAACACGTTTACGCCATGCACGCGTTGCGCGGCATCCAGGAAACCGTGTTCGGCGAAGACGCCGATCCGCCCCGCCATGCACGGGCCAGGCAGATGATCAAGCTGGGCGGGCGAGCGATGTGGCGCATGCTGTGGCGCTGGAACGAGGACCTCTCGGGCCCGAACGGAAACGGCTTGTGGGATCGCGTCGCTGTCGGGCAGATCGGCGCCAACCCCCTCATGGCCCGCAACCATACCCACCTGCCTCCGCAGATGTGGGAACCCGGTCTCGCGCTGGACTCCTATCGCACCGGGCTGGGACTGACCTATTGGCTGGTCGAGGAAAGACCGCTCACGGCCGAGATGGTCGATTCGCTGGTGAGCTATTCGGGCACCACGGACTTCCTCGGCGCTGCGATGTCGCAGGGCCTGAACAACATCTTCAACGATTGCGCACTCCTGGCGTTCCTGCAGATCAACGCCCGGTAGTCCGGCCAGAAGAACGCGCACAAACCCTCCGGATCGCACGGGGGCAGTTACACTGGAGTAATCGAGTCCCGCTCGGCCGCAATAGTGTCCATCGCGTCATGAAAACCAGCTGCGCCCTGCTTTTCGGTCTGCTCTGCGCCACGACCACGCACGCTCAGGTTCGGATCAGCGAATTCCACACACTCAACCTGACCCTGCCCGACTCCCAGGGCAACCTCAGTGACTGGATCGAAATCGAGAATACCGGTCCCTCGACCGTCGATCTGGGCGGGTGGTATCTGACCGACAATTCGGCCGTTCTCACGCTCTGGGCCCTGCCCACGACCACGATCCCGGCCGGTGGGTTCCTGCTCGTCCGCGCCTCGGGCATGGATCTCACGGCTCCCGAGCTCCACACGAACTTCTCCCTGAGTTCGAACGGCGAGTATCTGGCGCTCGTCTTTCCCGACGGCCTCACGATCGCGGACGAGTATGCACCGCAATACCCGGAGCAGTTCTCCGGCATTTCATATGGCCTGGGGCTCAACGGACAGTCCCAGCCCGCCGAAGGGCACTTTCTCGTGCCGACACCGGGAGCCACCAACGGCCAGGTCGCCCAGGCGGTCGCTCCCGTCGAATACACCTCCGTGCGCGGCTTCTACGACGCTCCGATCTCGGTCGGGCTCTCCTGCACGACACCCAACGTCTTGATGTACTACACGCTCGACGGAACCGAGCCGGACGAGACCAAGACGTTGTACACCGCACTGATTCCTGTCACGACGACGACGATCGTGCGTGCGGCGGCCTTCGTGATCGGTGAAGAATCGATCACGCGCTCGACGACGAGCTCTTACATCTACTTGAACGATGTGCTGAACCAGTCGGATGCCGGTGCAGTGGCCCAGGGTTTTCCGGCCGACTGGATATCGAGGAACGGAATCGACTGGGACTTCGGCGGTTCGCGCCCTGGAGCAACCTATGGCCTCGACAGCACCATCCTGGCCCAGTACACAACGCAACAGCTCATCGACAGTCTGAAAGCAATTCCCACGATGTCGCTCTCGATGTCGATCGACGATTGGTTCGGCTACAACCCGCCGGACGGCTTGATGGGAATCTACGTCAACTCCGAGGACCAGGGGCCCGCCTGGGATCGCGCGGGTTCGGTGGAATACCTCGATCCGAACGGGGGCAATCAGTTTCAACTCAACTGTGGGCTGGCTATCCAGGGTGGCTCGAGCACGGGGAGCGGCTTGCGCGCACAGCTTTCGATCGCGCTGAAGATCCGCACGGCATTCGGCCCTTCCAAGCTCGAATTCCCGCTGTTCGACGACACCCTGAACGACGACTTCGAGTACCTGATCCTCGATGGGGGTAACCAGAACTCGATCAGCTCTCCGGGCAACATCTCGTACAAACGGCACACCCAGTCCCTGCGCGACCAGTTCACGGCCGACCTGCAACGCATGATGGGAGGGCTCACCTCCCACGGGACCTACGTGCACACCTACATCAACGGACTCTATTGGGGCCTTTGCAACCTGCACGAGCGGCCCGACACGCGCTGGGCTTCGGAGTACTTCGGCGGCGACGACCTCGAGTACGACTGGGTCAAGGAGGGCGGGATCGTTGCGGGCAACTCGAATCCGGCCAACCACCCGTCAGCACCGGGAGTTCTGGCCGTCATCAACGAGATCACGGGCACAGGGATGGGAGACGGAGTGATGTACATGGGCCAGCCGGCGTACGAAGCCTTCCAGGACCGGGTCAACCTGGCGAACTACGTCGACTACATGAACCTGAACTTCTACGGCGGGAACACGGACTGGCCACACCGCAACTGGATGGCCACGTCCCACAGCCGGTTGTCTCCCGCTTTCGGCAACCTCAACCCGGATCAGGAATTTCTCTTCCACTCATGGGATGCGGAAAACTGCCTCGGCTGGGAAGGCGTGACCAGTGTGGGGGGCTTCTACGATCGCACGCAGGTCGTCGGATCGAACGGAACGAACATCGCCTACTACTACACCGAGCTCCAGGCCAACTCGGAATACGCACTCTTCCACGCGGACCGCGCGCATCGCATTCTGTTCAATAACGGCCCCCTGTACGTCGATCCGGCCTACTCCGCGCCGGGCACGGTCTTCGACCCCGCCTTTCCCGAGCGCAACCGCCCCGCGGCCCACTATCACCAGCTCGCCGCCAAGATCGAGGGAACCATCCCCATGGCCTTCGCTCGTTGGGTGAACTACTTCCTGGCCCCGGGCACCCTCACACCGGCCGACTGGTTCATCGAACGTGACCGCATCTTGAACGACTACTTCTCCGTGCGCTCGAACGTGTTGTTGGATCAGCTCCGGAACAAGGGGCTCTACCCGAACATCGTCGCGCCGACCTTCAACCAGCACGGAGGTGAGATCCCCCTGGGCTTCAATCTCACCATGTCCGCCCCGGCGGGAACGATCTACTACACGCTGGACGAATCGGACCCACGCCTTCCCGGAGGAGCGATCAACCCGACCGCATCCGTCTATTCCACGGCCATTCCCATCCTGGATCTCACGACCGCCAAGGCTCGAGCTTACGACGGCATCGAGTGGAGCGCTCTGAACGAAGCGACCTTCTCGGTCGGGCTTCCGCTGCGGATCAACGAGATCATGGCCTCGAACGCGACAACGGTGACCGACGAAGTGGGACAGTTCGAGGACTACGTCGAGTTGTACAACGATTCGCCGACGCCGGTCGAGCTCTCGGGAATGTACCTCTCGGACAATCCGGCCTTCCCGGCCAAGTGGCCGTTCCCCAATGGAACGACGATCCCCGCAGGCGGGACGATCTTGATCTGGTGTGACGAGGACGCAACGGACGGACCGCTGCACGCAAACTTCAAGCTGAACAAGGACGGCGAGCAGATCGGCCTCTACCACACCGACGCGGCTTCCAACCTGCAGATCGACTACGTCGCGTTCGGACCGCAAACGACCGACGTCGGCCTCGCGCGGATCCCCGATGGCTCCAACAACCTCCTGGCACTGCTGGATCCGACGCCGGATGCGTCGAACATCCCGGTGCAGGGCACGAGCCTGCGCTATGACATGTCACCGCCGACGCTCAACCCGCGCGACCTCACCATCACCGGCAACCCGGTGCTCGGACAGACCATGATGTTCGACTACTCCGGTGGGACGCCCGGCGGCGTGGGTGTGCAGATCCTGGGCTCGACGACCCTCCGCCTGTCTTTCTCGGCGCAGAGCTGGGTCATTCTCGTGCCGGGTTTCCAGAGCCTCTGGACCTTATTTCCGGCCGACGGCTCCGGCTCCGGCAGCGTCCTGTTGCCGGTTCCCAACACGCCAGGCCTGATAGGCATGACGGGCTACGTGCAGGGCTGGCTGACGGGCGAGTTCAGCAACGGGGTCGTGCTGACGATCGGCCCCTGAAGGTGCCTGCAGGGAGCCGGAAACGCTCCCGCTATTCCCCCCCTAAGGGTTCGGGCCGAAAAGGTCGATCTTCCGGTCAAGGACCTCCGGGGCAGGGCCACAGGTGGGTCCAGCGCGTAGGGGAACTGCTCCATGACGCTCATCAAGAAATCGCTCTGGCCCCCCGTCCTCTGTCTGGCCGCCGTCGCGCTGCTGTCGACCAACCCCTTTCGGCCGGGCTTCGCGGGCGGGCAGGTCTCCGTCATTCGCGGTCCCTACCTGCAGGACGTAGGCGTCGTGGACATCACGATCGTGTGGCAGACAAGCGTCGCGGTTGCCGGCGGTGTGCGCTATGGACGAACGCCCGGTCCGCCGTGGGACTTCAACGCGACGAATCCCACACCGTCCAACCTGCATGTGTTTCGTCTGCAGAACCTCGTTCCGGACGCGGGCTATTCGTATCAACTGACCGCCGACGGCGCGGCACTTTCGGGCCTCGACAGCTTTCGAACGTATCCGCCCACCAACAGCACGAAGCCCTTTCGCTTCATAGCCTGGGGCGATTCGGGTACGGGCGATGGGCTCCAGCTGAATGTCTCCACATCACTGAGCCAGCTCTCGACACCGGCCGACCTGTATCTGGGGTTGGGGGATCTCGTCTACCCGTCCGGTGAGCTGGAGGACTACGACCCGAACTTCTTCAAGCCCTACGTTAGCCTCATGCGCCAGTCGCTCTTGTGGACTGCGATTGGCAATCACGACGTGGGAACGGGAAGCGCGGCGCCGTACCTCGCCAATTTCTACCTCCCCACGGACACCGGCGCCCCGGGCCACCCGTCCGGGTCGGAGCGCTACTATTCGTTCGACCATGGACTGACGCACTTCGTGTGCATCGACTCGGTCGACAACATCACCGTCGGAGACGAGCAGTACAACTGGATCTCCGACGATCTCGACGATGCGACCGCGCGTGGAATGCGCTGGAAGATCGTCTATACGCACAAGCCTCCGTACACGAAGGGCACGCACGATTCGGACGTGGAGAATGATCTGATCGCACTCCAGGCGAACCTCGTGCCGTTGACCGAGTCCAAGGGGGTCGATCTCTTCCTCTCAGGACATTCGCACAACTATGAGCGCAGCTATCTCGCCGCCGGCGGCAGCGTTCTTCAGTCTCATCCCTCCGACTACACCAAGGTCGGTACCATCGGAACGATCTACGTCGTTTCCGGTTGCGGCGGCAAGTCGGGCATGGGGCCCTTCGGTCACCCGTTGATGGCGTATTCCGTCGGGCAGACCACCGGAGTGTCCGTCTTCGACGTCACGTACAACGAGATCCACGGCTACTTCATGGAGCCCGACTACAACGCGCGCGACCTCTTCGTGCTGAGGAAGGCACCCGATACGATCGCACCACGCGTGACGTCGGTGACGGTCGAAGGATCCAACAACGACCAGCTGCACGTCACCTTCTCGGAGCCCATGCAAGGCGGTGCCGGAACCTCGGGCGCGGAGAACGTGAGTAACTACATCTTCGCCGGCGGAACCACGGTCAATTCCGCGACGCTCCAATCGGAGGCGCGGACCGTCGTACTGCAGACCTCGGCCTTCACGGTCGGCAGCGCATACATCCTCTTCGTCAGAAACATCACCGATCTCGCCTCCACGCCCAATACCGTCGCTGGAACGACCCTGTCGTTCGACCTTCCGCCCACGACCGGCGTGCCCGAGAACGACACGTGGCGTTACTTCAAAGGCACCAGCTTTCCCGGGGCCACGTGGAACACCGTGGGTTACGACGATGCTTCCTGGTTCGTCGGGCAGACCGGCATCGGTTACGGCAACGGCAATAACAACACGCTTCTGAACGACATGCAGGGCAACTACCTGACGGTGTATGCACGGCGCGTCTTCAACCTCCCCGACGCCGGCTCGGCCACCAACCTGGCGCTACGCATGAGCTACGACGACGGGTTCGTGGCTTTCATCAACGGCGTGGAAGTCGCACGCGGAAATGTTTCGGTCGGGCAGAACGAGAACACTCCCGCCGACGGGTCGCACGGTGCCGAAGGTTTCGAGCTGTACGACATCTCCGGATATCTCGGATTGCTTGGCGACGGCAACAACGTGCTCGCGGTCGAGGGGCACAACTACACCTCCAACGACTTCAGCCTGCACCCGGTCCTCGAGATCGTGGGCCAGGATCCAGCGGGCCAACAGGCCCCGACGGCGGTCCTGGCATCCGATGTACAGTCGGCCAATGCCCCCGCCAACGTCACCTTCGACACCACCTCTTCGATCGACCCCGACGGGACGATTCAGAACACGCTCTTGCTCTTCGGTGACACGACGCTGCCCTCCTCGAACGCGGTGGTCGCCCACACCTACAACGATCCGGGGCTATACACCGCCACGTTGATCGTCACCGACGACCAGGGCCTACAATCGGTTGCAGAACAAGGCGTGTACGTCCACGCGACGGGCCTTCCACCGACGGCGATTCTCAACGTCAACACGGAGGCCCCCGAAACGGGCGCTCCGGTGGCCTTCGACGCGACCGGCAGCCACGACCCCGACGGCGGCGACGTGTCAATCCACTGGAACTTCGACGATCCGGCGAGTGGCGCCGCGAACACCTCGCAGGAGGTTTCGCCGACGCACACCTACACCTTCCCGGGCTCGTATGCGGTCACGGTGCTCGTAACCGACGACGAGGGGTCTCAGACCGGCCAGACCCGGAACGTCAACATCGGGGGCAATCCACCGCCCGTCGCGGGAGACGGCGCCGGCTGCAGCCTCTCCGTGGGAGCCGCCCGGTCCGCGGATCCCGCCCTGCTCGCGATCTTCCTCTGCACCTTCGGCCTTCTGATCTGGAACGCCAACCGGCTCCGGCGCCGCCTCAATTGACCAGCCTGACCACCGTCGATTCACCGGGCGTCAGGTCGAGCCCGCTGACTCCGGCACAGAGGACGGCCCTTCCGTACTCGGGTTGCGCAGCGCTACGCCACAACCGGGCCGGCAACTCCTCCACCGCCGGACCGAGCCGGGTCACCGTGGCTTCGGCCGTCAACTTCGTGTCGGCACGACGCGAAACGAGCACCCGGGTCCCCAGGCGAAAGGCTTCGATCGCCTCCTCGGGAACATAGGCCAGTATCTCATCCGCATACGGACTGGTGAGCATCGCCACGGGCTCGCCCGCGAGCAACGCCTGGCCGCGTGCGGCGAGGACGCTGCTGACACGACCCGCGAAGGGTGCGGTCAGGGTCAGGGCCCTCCGGCGGACGCGAATCTCCTCGACGCGCAGCGTCTCGGCGCGGACCGAGGCGAAGACGGGCAACATGTCCGGCGCGGCGGGGATCGGCGTTTCCCGGATGGAGAGCGGTTTCCTGGCCTCGAAGTCCCGACGGCGTGCCACGGCGGCGTGGTAGACCTCGACCAGTGCTTCCACCAGCTTGCGGTTCTCCTTGATGGTCGCATCGACCTGGTCTCGCTTCAGCTCGGCGTCGTCGAGTTTTTCGATCGCAGTGTCTCCGGCAGCCACGAGTTCGCGTGTTCGCTGCACCTTGAGATCGCGGCGTTCGCGTTCGACCAGGTCGGCTTCGATCTGAACCTCGACGGCCAGGCGTGCCAGGCGCTGTTCTTCCTCGTCGATGCGATAGCGACGTAGCTCGGAGTGATAGCGGCGCAGTTCGGTATCATAATCGCGAGCCTCTTCGTTCCGCTCGCGGCGGAGGCGGTCCAGGCGCCGTTCGTTCTGTGCATCCAGATCGGCCTGCACCCGCATACGCTCGATCTCGATCTGTTGTCTCAACTCCTCGATCGATGCGAGCGAGGTCTCGATCTCGGCCAGCAGCAACGCGTCGTCGAGCCGAGCGATCGTTTCGCCGGCAGCGACATCATCGAAAGGAACCACCAGCAACTCGGCGATCCTCCCGTCGACATCGGCGGAAATCTCCGCTTGCAGAGCGCGCACCACGCCTTGAAACTCGAACCTCGCCTGCTTGCGCTCGATGAGAACGAATGCGGTCACGGCCGCGCCGGCCCAGATCAAGACTTGCAGCGGTCCCCGCCGAAAATCGTGCAGGCGCTCGCTCAACGGGATCCGAATTTTCTGGGACCGGACCAACTTCAGATCTCCGCCAGTTCGTCACGCAGGATCAGGTCGGCGCGCCGCACTGCTGCCAGTTCGTTCAAAGCCTCCAGGAGCTCCGGGCCCCGCCGACGGTCGCGCAAGCGGACACGCAAAATGACCTCCGATTCATCGCCTCCACCGGCCATGCGCACGGAGACCTCGCGGAACTTACGACAGAACCGATCGAGAACCCGTCGCCTCGACTTCTCGTCGCTGTTCGCAACAACCTGCAGGGACAAATGCCCGTCGAAGTGGCCGCGGGAACCGAAACGTGTCGCTTCCATGACCAACACTGCCAGGAGAAGTCCCGCCGTCCCGACGAGAGCAGCGTTGTATCGTCCGACACCGATCGCCATTCCGATGATGAGCGAGAAGAAGACGAACGCCGTATCCCGCGTGTCCTTCAGAACGTTCCGAAAGCGAATGATCGCCAACGCGCCGATCAAACCGAAGGCCGTGACGATGTTGTTGCCGATCACGTGCAGCGCGAGCGCAACCACCATCATGATCAGCACCAACGATTGTGTGAACGTCCGCGAATACGAAATGCCCGCGTGCGTGCGACTGTAGAACCAGGCGAAGAGCTGGCCGAGCGAGAAAGCCAACAGGAGGGCCAGCCCCGTCGACTCCAAGGTCGGCTCACCTTGGGCGCCGGGCGACGGCTGCAGCATCTGGAAAAAGCGCTCCATGGTCGTCGATGGGGCCATTCTACAGCGTGAACGCCAATGGCCGGTGGCCCAAGAACGGAATCAGGCACTCACCGCGGTCCAGTGCGTCCTCCACCGAAAGGCAGTACTTCGGCACGGAGCGACGTTCCATATTGTACCGCTGGGCGATTTTGTTCACCCAGGTGGGAAAGCGATCCGTGAACTTGATCTCGACGATGGCCATGTCGGTCATGATCCGGCGCCAGCACGCGCCGCCGATGGACAGGTCTGCTCCGGTGGTGAGGTTGTAGGCGAGATCCGTATCGAAAGTGATGCGGGTCGGCTCGCCGCCGCGCGCCTCGTAGGCTTCGCGTTCGTAGCGAACCCGGAAGGTCGGACCCGCGTCGATCATACGAGCCAGGTACTGAAACTCGGCGATGTCGGGCAGGGGGTCCCTCGGATTGGCGGCCCGGTCGCCCCCGGTGAGAAAGCGTACGGCCTGACTGCGACGAGCGGAGACCCTGTGCTTGCGCACGATCCCGTCCTGACGCTTCTTGATCTCGAAGAACACCGGCTTGTCGCCATCGTCGGTGTAGCAGCGGATGCGCAACTTCTGGCGCGACTTCTCAGCGCGCATGGTCATCTGATACAGACGCAGGTCCAGCGAGTCGAGATAGAGAGAGCAGGTCGGGTAACGATAGCCGGGCATCCGGGCGGCGTACGGATCCGGATCGACGAAAGCCTGGATCTCCCGGCGTAATTCAGGGAGCAGTTCGTGCGGCACGAGGTACTTGAACTCGTATCTGGAAACGAACGCCAGCGGCCTGGGGTATGCCCGTGCAACGCAACTCTCGGTCGAAGCCGGGTCCGGGCGTCGGGGTTGGGGAACGGTCTCAGACATCCAGTAGTCGCGGCTCCTGCACCAGTACACCCCACTGTCTCCCCCGAAAACGTCGTTCCCGCCCTAGTGAGATCCTTAACCGAGGATAACCTCGCTGGCGAAACCCCGCAAGAGCGCAGCTTCTCTCCACAGCGCACCTCCCCCACCGCACGTACTTGCAATTCCAACGGCACACGAGCTTCAAACCGCGTGGTCCAAGCCACGATGAAGGCCGCCGGGGGACGGCCTGCACGCAAGCCCCACCGACCGTAGCTTTCGGAGCGGATGAAGACCGGATCCTAGGACTTGCGTGGAGAGGATAGCTGCGCTGTCGTCCACGAAACGACCGTCCGCACGAGCTCGTCCAGATGATCGGTGAAACGGTGGTCCACACCCTCGAGGACCGCGAGCTCGGATGTGGCGTTCGCCTCGTGAAGCTCGTACGACTCCTCGATGGGAACAAGCTCATCCGCACTGCCGTGGACGATCAGAAACGGCAGCTCGAGTGCAGCCGCCTGGGGCAGCACCGTGCCGATTCTCTTTGCATCGTCAAGGAACGTGCGCGTCAACGGACATCCCTCCCGGTCCAACATGTCCTCGCGGTCCGGCTCGAGGTGGCCGAAGACCCGCTCCATGAAGGCCTGAACCTGCACCATTCCAGCCATGGAGACGAGCGCCGCCAGGCGCTCGTCCATCGAGGCACGCAGCATGCCGACCGCGCCGCCCATGCTGTGTCCGACGTAGGTGACGTTCCAGCCGTCGAAAGCATCGAGCACGCTCCCCAGATCCCCGACTTCCTTCGTGATCGTGCAATCCTCGAAGCGGCCTTCCGAATTCCCGTTGCCCGCAAAGGAGAAACGCAGCGACGCGGTTGCGGCCCGGGCAAATCCCGCACACAACTCGGCGAAGTACGGCCGATCGTGATGCGAGGTCACACCGTGTCCGATCACGACGAGATCACGGCCTCCTTCGCGGCCGGGCGTAAAAACGTGATCGAGACGCTCACCGAATTGGTTTCGGATCGTTGTCGGGGCCTGCATGGCAAGACTCTAACTTCCGGGCAGGGGCAGGGCGGATCCTGGCACCCTCGTTTCTCCAGGCCTGGTCTCGGCCGCAATCCGACCCCTTTTTGCAGACATTCGTCTTCCCGTTCATGGAGGACGGCACGTTCCACCACGTTTTCGGCATGTACACGCCAGCCCTCCCGCTGTTTCCTGCCGGAGACGGCCTGTACGTGACGCTGGCGGAAATCAAGAAGGCAAAGCGCGGCCGGTAGACGCCACGACATCGGTTTCCATGGGCACCTCGCTCACGCCTGTAGCGTTACGCACGCAGCCGGCTCGTCGGTTACAGCGGCGGCCCGGTCCAGGGTTTCCCCAGCGCAGATGGCGCCGTCTTGCATGGTTGTCGATCAATTCGGACTCACCGCTGGTTTCAGCGAGGATCACACATACGAAAACAGCCTCCAAAATGATTCCGAAGAACGGTGCGCTGTCGGTTGCTAGACTGTGATTTCCAGACTCCGAGACCCACGACCGAGATCGGTTGTGCTGAGACGAGCTGCCTGGGAACTTGGAGGAAGCAAGAACACAAAGCAAACCGGACTTCTCTCCGGCAGCGAAGAGTTTTTCGCTCGGGTTGCTCCTTTTGTGGGGCGCCGGCGCACTCCTCGCCGGCGGGGTTCGCTTTGGGAGTCAAGGGGTACCCCCCGCAGCGTCGCAGCAACCTGTCTACGTCGCTCTTCTTCCGCTTCTTCTGGTTGTCCATCCATGGCTCTTCAGCAGTGCTTGGGCGCGGCGCCGGCCGGGGCGCATCGCACTCGCCCTTCTGCTTATCGGCGGCGCATATGTGATTGGTACCCGGATCGAGGACGCCTTCGTGTCCGTGTTGATCGCCTGCTTGTGGCCTTTGACCGCAGTCCAGCTGTGGGCCATGTCCAGCGGTAGGGATAGAGCACGCATCGTCGCGTTTCCCTTGCTCGTGTTTGTGATCGCAGCATTCGTGGTCGAGCTTTTCGGTTCGAACTCCGGCGTTCGGCCGGTCGTCTGGGGTAGGGACGAGACTTTCACGACGAGTCTTCCCAAAGAACCGCCGTTCATCGGGCCAGGAGGTCGCCTGCGCCCGAATCTCGACGTGTATATACGCTCCAGGGAACTACCCCAGGGAGTGCGGATGAAGACCAACTCTCAGGGACTACGTAATGCGACGGAGATTCCCGATGAGGTGGCCCCGGGCGAACTGAGGATCCTTAGCCTTGGAGATTCCTTCTCCATCGGGATGCAGGTCGGCCAGGAAAGCTTCTTCGGAGCCCAACTTGAAGCCAACCTCGAGCTGCAACGCTCAGGAGAGGTCACTGTCGTTAACGCGGAGGTATCGGACCCGGTCTACGGCTTCTACTTCCTCCAGGAGCACGCGCCGAAGTACGACGCGGAAGTTGTCTTGCTGGGCATCTGCGGCAACGATCTGCTTCAGACCGACGCCGCCTTTGGAGGGGGCGGGCTTTTCCAGCTCGATGAAGAAGATCGGCTGCGAGCCGATCCCGACTACGAGCATGGCCCGAGTCCGCTCGATCGCTATCTCGCCTATGCCTACCCCGAGGTTTCACCTTCGGCCTTCGAGGCAGCGCGGCCCACAAGATTCTGGCGGACGTCTCGCTTCTTGGTGCGGATCCAATACGGCGCGTTCCAATGGTTCGGGAAGTTCTGTCGTTTTCGGGTCTTCTACCACGCGCTGCCGGTGCGCTGGGTCATGGAAACGGGCCCGGTGAGGATGCACAGTTTCGTCTGGGAAACCGAGCGTAAGGACGGGCGGATGAGGCTCTTCGACGGAACGGCCAACCTCGGCTACTTTTACAAGCGAGAAAACAGCTACTCCGAGGGCATCTATGCGAAGTTCTTTGAGTTGCTCAAGGCCTACGACCGCAAGGCGAAGGCTCGGGGACAACGCTTCGTGCTCATCATCTTTCCCCAGCGTTACCAGGTCCATCGCGAGGATTGGGAGTTTATCCGCGACTTCTGGAACCTCGACGAAGGCGACTTCGATCTCGCGGCTTACAACCGGCGCTTGACAGCGTTCTGCGAGGCCAACGAGATCCTATGCTGCGACCTTCTGGAGGCGTTCCGCAGGAGCGCAGATGACCGAAAGCTGTATCTGCCCGGAGGCGACATTCACTTCAACACGGCTGGCCATGACCTGGCGGCGCGCGAAGTCGCCGAATTCCTACGGGCTTCCGGCGTCCGGTAAGGCGCCTCCAGGGGCGGGAATTGTGATCTACATCCCCCGCCCGACGATCTCCAACGACCGGCTGAGGCGCGACGAGCGCGGTCGGATCCCCTACCGGCTACGCCATCCCTACAGGGACGGCACGACGCATGTCGTGTTCACGCAGACGAGTTTCCTGAAGAGGCTGTGCGCCCTGATTCCCCGGCCGCACAAACACATGTGGAAGTATCACGGCGTCCTGACGCCGGCGTCTTCCTGGCGGCCCGAAAGCGTCCCCCCCCCAAGCTCCTCTCGATCTCCGACACGGACCCCGCTCGACCACCATCTACGCCGGGCGGAGTTGATTCGACGTATCTTCGATGCCGACGTGCTCCAATGCGAGTGCGGAGCTCGTCGTCGGTTGGGGGGGGGTCTTCAGAGGTCGAGCCGGGCAAAAAATCCCCTTTGGACCACCTGTACCCAGCGGCATCTGGTACGAGAACTCTCCCTTGACGATCCACGAAGCCCTCGCGACGCGCGCGCCGCTTTTCGTTTCAGACCCGGATGGGATGGCCGTCCGGCTCACCCGCTTTCTCGGCGAACTCGAACTCCGGGCTTCCTTCGAATTCGATCGGGAACCGCTGAGGAGCGTGCGCCGGAGCGCGGAGGAGTTGGAAGCGCGCCATGAACGGACCCTGTCAAGCCGGGGAATGGATCCGAAAAGGGGTCGGGCATGAAGGTCATCCTGGCGCTACACGGATATCCTCCCGAACTCGTCGGTGGAACCGAGAAGGTATGTCAACACCTCGCGCGCAGCCTTGTCTCACAGGGCCACGAAGTCGTCGTCGTCGCGGGTTCGATGCAGCACGAACAGGGCTTCCGCACCTCCGAGGCGACCGAGGACGTTCCCGGCGCGAAGCCGATCCGCATCGTGCGCATCCATCGCACCGATCTCTTCTTCGACCACTGGCAGAAGAGTGCGTCGGCACGCGTGGCGAACGAGTTCCAGCGCATCCTGCGCGAGGAGAAACCGGACCTCGTTCACGTCCACCAGTGGATCCGTCTCACGCGCGATCTCGTCTATCGGGCGGCTCTCGAGGGCATACCCGCGGTCGTCACCCTGCACGATCTCTGGACGAGCTGTCTCATCACGTTCCGCATCCGCCCCGACACCGGTCGCTTCTGTGAAGCCGAGCTGGGCCCCCATCCGTGTCTCGACTGTGCGGCGCTGGTTCCGCCGCGCACTCCCTGGGTCTCCACCGAAAGCCTCGTCACGGCGCTGGCCCAGCACAAAGGGGACCTCGTGCGCGAGCTCTCGATGGCCGGCGCGGTCATCGTGCCCAGCGCGGGGCACGGCGCCCTCGTGGCGCGCTTTCTCGGGCTGGGCCGGGACCGGCTCGAACTCGAGGTCGTGCCCCACGGTCGCGAACTGGAGTTACGACCGCGTTCGGCCCTCGCCCCGCCGGCCGAACACGAAAAGCTCGTCCTCGGCGCCTGGGGCCACATCCATCCACTGAAGGGACAGGACCGCATCCTGGCCGCCATGCGTCGCTCCCGCACGCCGGAGAGGATCCAGCTGCACATCGCCGGCGGCGAGCCCCACGCACCTTTCGCGGAAAGGGTGCACCGTGACGCGGCCGGTCTCGACGTTCACTTCCACGGTCCGTACGAGGCGGATCGGCTCGACGAACACCCCGTGACCGCGGTCCACGCCATGGTCAGTGGAACCCGAGCCCACGAGTCCTGGGGGCTCGTGCTCGACGAGGCGGTAGCCCTGGAGGTGCCCATGATCCTGCCGAACACGGGAGCCTTTGCCGAGCGCATGCGAGAGGGGAAGGGCGCCCTCTTCTACGACGCTCACGCCGGCGAGGGCGAGGAGGCCGGCATCGCGGCCCTGGCCATGCTCTTCGATCTACTGCTGGAAGAGCCCGGGCGACTCGACACGGTTCGCGAACACCTGCCCGCGCCGGCCGCGTTCTTGACGAGCGTTCTTCGGCACGTCGAACGGTCGCTGGAGATCTACGCCAAGGTCATCGCGCGCGGAGCGCCGCAGAAGCCCGCGCTCGACGGGTCGTCGGATCGAGTGCAGATGGAGAACGAGAAGGCCTGGGACGAAAGCCTGGGGCGGACGCCGCAGTAATACGTCGGCAGCCATGCCCCGTTGCTCGAGGTGATGCCCCACCGAGAGGGAAGACCTGCTAGAGGTGGCGGTCCGCTGTTTTCGGGCTGCCAGAATGCGAGGGTTGTGCGGTGCTTTCCTGTCCAAGAAGCTCTGACCGGTGTGCGACTCCGTATAGAGCGTCAGGGTTGGCCGAGGAAGCGTACCTTCCCGGTGCTTATGTCGTAGACGGCCCCAACGATGTCTGCGTCCCTCAATACCGGACTGTTCGCTCGGATCGATGCGATCACCGCGCCCACGTTTCCGACGATCGCCTCGTCCAGACTGTTTGCCTCGGCAATGCCCGGTTTTATGACGTCGACGAACGACTTGATGTTGCCGGACACTTCGATGTTCTTGAATGCAGCGTCGACGGCGCCGCAGTTCTGGTGGCCCATGACGACGAGAAGCGGCGTATCGAGGGCGACCCGGGCGTATTCGAGGCTGCCCAGGCAAGTTGGGGACACAGCGATGTTCCCGGCTTCACGAACGACGAACAGCTCACCGAGAAGTTCGTCGAATAGCATGGCCGGGCTCAGGCGAGAATCGGCGCAGGTGAGGATCGTTGCGTAAGGTGACTGGCCTGCCTCGTTGCGCGTGAACATCTCTCCGACTTCGGCGGTCGTGACGATGGCCGGCGATCTGGATGCAAAACGCTGGTTTCCTTCTACCAGTCGCGCGAATGCAGCCTGTGCCGTTGCGGGTCGGTCCGGGGACCCGGAAGTGCGCGAGACACCAGAGTCGCCCGAGGACGTGCTACATGCAGCTGCGGCGGCGGTGAGGGCGATCGCGCGGACACAGTTAGCGATCAGAGTCCTGAGAGATCCCATCCATGCTCCCCTTCTCTTCGGTTCCGGTTGTCGGACGTTGGCGGCGCTTGTACCTCCGAGAGGATAGGAAAAACAGACGGTTCTTTTCCTCCCGCCGCGAGGGCCGATGTCGGGAAGGTCTTCAGAGGTCGAGCCGGGCGAAAACACGCATCCGGGCCACCCTTCCCCTGTCGGCTGTCATGCCCCGGAGTCGTCGATCTCTAAGTGCTTGTCCAGCAATCGGTTGGGCGACTGCTGACGATTCGGACCACAGGGGCGGGGCCGGATGAGTGGATACGACGGGGCCGGACGGATTCCGCGTGGATTTAACTCAAAAAGACCGCGCACTTGCGGGCGAGGAGCCCCTTACAGGAATTCCAAGGGAGCGATCTCTCGCAGGGTCTGGGTGCCCCCTCGGGTAGGGCCTGGATTTCTCTGAATTTTCTGCGTTGCGCCCGTACCAACCCCCCTCAGATGAAGAGAGAAAACTCAGGCTCCGCGTCGGGTCTACGCATGCGGCAGGAAACTCGGGAGCGCAGGGTGGCGGGTTCCAGGAAGGCGTGCCCCGCAACCATGTCAAATGCAAAGAGAGTCCCCGATGTCGGGCAGGCCAAGGACGCCCCTTCGGCCCACCTATCCACAGAACCGACCCGAGCTGGATTCTCATCCACGCCCTCGGCGTCGAACGATAAGATGGTCTCCTCGCCCTTACGAACGGTCCGGTTGTTTGAAATAGGAAGTCGGTCATGCGTTCTTCCCGCCTAGTGCCGCAGTTTGCTCTGGTTGTACTCGCTTCAGCCACCTTGGCCGTCGGTGCTCAGGCCTCGCCCCAGGGGCAGGGCTTTCACACGGACAAGCGCTTCGGGTTCAAGCTGAAGCCGCCGCGCGACTGGGAACAGATCCCGATCCAAGCCGAAGAAGAGTGGCTCGTCGCCAAGTACCTGTCCAAGCGAAAGCACTTCTGGACCGAAAAGGGCGGTTGGACCTACGAGCACCAGCCCGAGCTGATGGTGATCGCATTCGTCGAGGAGCTCACCAAGAAGAAAGGCAAGGAAGTGTCGAAGGTGGATGGAGACTCGCGCGTCACCTTCAGGTACGACAATCCTTACAAGAACTACGAGGACTACCTCGACCGCACCTACCGGGGCGGCGGCTTCTTCATCTCAAAGCGCGAGAAGACCGAGGTCGGAGACATCGAGGTCACCAAGCTGGAGATCAAGGTCGAGAAGCTCGCCCGCGGCGGGCCCAAACGCATCACGACGTGGATCTATCACGCGCCGGAGGTCGACTTCGCCGTTCAGATCGAGGTCCTCGAGAACAGCTACAAGAAGCTCAAGCGAACCATCGCCAGTTCCCTGCGCTCTTTCAAACTGACCGAACGGACGGAGGGAGCGCTGCCGACCGAGGCCGGGGCCCCCGGGGGGTGGACCGCCATCTTCGACATGGACGAGGGCACGCCCGACCAGCGCCGGCACACGCGGCAGGAGTCGGCCATGCAGCTTCGCCAGAAGGCGCTGGACAAGTTGCCCGAGGGCTGGACCGCCCAACAGGTGGGGCGCGTTTTCGTCCTCTCCCACGTGAAGAAGAAGTACAGCGGGCGCATAGCGGACCAGGCCAATGCGGTCCTGAAATGGCTGGAAGACACCTTCCCCTTCGTCGGTCCGGAGGAATACGTTCGCGACCCGATCATCCGGATCTGCAAGGATCAAGAAGAGGAGTCTGCCTACCGTCGGGGTGGAAATTGGTTCACGATCGGTATCGAGATCACGACCAATCCTGGCACGAGCGACTGGTTCGACTTCGAGAACGAGTGGGTCAACAAGCGGCTGCTACAGACCTGGTTCCAGGACCGCGACCGCGACCTCTACTGGGCCCTTCCCAGGTGGCTGAGCTACGGTCTCAACGAATACGTCGCCGACCTCCACCTCAAGGGCAGAAAGCTCGAGGCGAAGCCCGACTCCTGGGACAAGGGAAGGCTGCGCGACATGGTGCGCGAAGGCACGGCCTCCTCGCCCCGCAACCTGATGAACATGAGCGCCGAGGCCTTCACGGAGGGATCGAACATGTGGGGCAGGAAGGAGGAGGCAGGTGCCCTCGTTCGTTTCCTCATGTCCCCTCAGGCGCGCAAGAAGAAGCAGACGCGGAACGCCTTGGCGGACTACATGAAGAACCTCGCGCAGATCATCGACGAGATCGGCGAGGTGGACGGCGCGCAGGAGATGCCGTCCGCGAAGCCCACGACGGAGGCCGAGGAAGAGGAGCTCTACAAGAAACGGCGCGAGGGCTGGAAGTTGAAAGAGAGCGAGCTCCTGGAGAAGAGTTTCTTTCGCACCTTCGGCAGATGGTCGGCCCAGGACTGGAAGACCTTCGAGAAGGCCTACTTCGACACCATCGACTGAGCCATGGGTCTCGCGAGCGTGGCACTGTGCTGCGCCATCGTGGCGCACTCCGAGGGGACGGACGTTCTCTGCCTGAAGGATGGACGCATTCTCGAGGGCCTGAGCATGAGCCGCGATGAGGGGGGCGTGACGATCGCCTACGAGAACGGCGATGTTTCCGTGCCCGAGTCCCTGATCCTCGAAGCCTTGATCGAGGGCGAGGCGGACTTTGTTCCGCGCACCGACGAGGAACGTGAGAAGTACGAAAAGGGACTGGTTCCCTTCGAAGGCAAGTGGGTCAGCGTCAGGAAGCGCAATGACCGGATCCGGAAGCGCCTGAAGCACGTACGCGAGGACATCGAGAACATGCGCGCCCACCGGGAGTGGGCCAACCGCCGCCGCGACGAGACCTCCAACTTCAACTTCGAGTACACGGTCCCGAAGAACATCTTCGAGAGCTACAGGGACCAGATGGAGGCCTACTTCGAGCTCTTCAAGAAGGACTGGAAGGTCAAGAGTTCGCGCAAGATCGGAAAGCTGACGGTGGCTTTCTATGGCAGCCCGAAGGAGTGGAAGCGCACCTCAGGCGCCCGCGGCGGTGTGATCGGCTACTTCAAGTACTTCCCCGATTTCGAGTTGAACATCTTCTATGACCGCCTCGATCCAGGTTTGACCGAGGACGTCATGTATCACGAGGCCAACCACTACCTGCAGCAGCTCGTGGATGTGGGCTTCAAGTACCCCCACTGGCCGGGCGAGGCCCTGGCGGAGTACTACGGGGCCAGTGACTGGGACCCCGAACGCAAGAAGCTGACGACGGGGCTGATCCAGGAGGGCCGGCTGATCCAGATCCAACGCGACATCGCCGGTGGCAAGCGCTGGGGCATCCGCGAACTGCTCCTCGACAGACGTGCCTTCGAGCACTACAGCTGGGGCTGGTCGCTGGTTCACTTCTTGATGAACGACAAGCGCTACGACCGGCGCTTCCGCAAGTTCTTCCTCGGCCTGGCGAAGGATGGCGGCGTCAAGCGATCCTCGACGGGCCCGGCCGGGCTGCGCACCGTCGAGCCCGAGGAACTCCTCTCCGCCTTCATGAAGTACCTCGGCGTCAAGCACGACCAGGCCCTCGACGAGATGCAGAAGGAATGGCACGCCTACATCGACGATCAACTCGACTTCGTCACACCGCGTGGCCTCGAGAAAGCCGCCGACGACGCCAAGCGCTCGAACCGGCCGCTGCGTGCCCGGCGCTTGTACGAGGAGGCGGTCGCGGCCGGCACGAAGAACGCCATGACCTATCATCGCTACGCCGAGCTCTTGTACATCGAGGGCGAGAAGGGTGAAGCCATCAAGCGCTGGCGGCAGGCGATCGAGCTCGATCCACTCACCGGGACCTTCCATTACCGCATGGGTTCGGCCATCGTGAACATGGGACAGGAGAAAGCGGACGAGGGCGAACGGCTGATGGCCCTGGGTCTCGAGATCGACCCCGATCTCGAGACCGAGTGGCGCTTCGAATAGCCGGCCCCCGCAGCCCTCGAAGAAACACTTCGCACACGGTGAAAACGCCCGCAGCGCGCTGGCCACGGACAGAGCCCGGGGTTCGCTTCGTCTCTTCAGACGCCGTCGGCGAGTTCGTCCCAGTCCGCGTGGAAGCTCCCTTGCCGATCGACGCGCTCGAAGGTGTGCGCCCCGAAGAGGTCCCGCTGCGCTTGCAACAGGTTCGCGGGCAAGCGCTCCCTCCGGTAGGCATCGAAGTAAGCCAGGCTCCCCGACAACCCCGGGACGGCAATCCCGTTCGATACCGCGAGCCCGACGATCTTTCGCCACGACGCCTGGCGTGCGCTGAGCTCCGCCGCAAAGCCGGGGTCGACCAACAGGCTCTTCAGCTTCGGATCCGCGTCGAAGGCATCCTTGATCCTGTCCAAGAACGCGGCGCGGATGATGCATCCGCCCTTCCAGATCCGGGCGATCGAACCGAGCTCCAGGTTCCAGCCATACTCGTCCGAGGCGGCCCGGATCAGGTTCATTCCCTGGGCGTAGCTGCAGATCTTGGCCGCATAGAGTGCGTTGCGGACGTCATCGACCAGGTCCGGATCGGCCGCCGCCGAAGCCTGCGGGCCGGTGAGGATGCGCGAGGCGCGGACGCGCTCGTTCTTGAGCCCCGACAGATAGCGACCGTCGAGGGCAGCAGCGATGGTGGCGGCAGGAACCGATTTTTCTGCGGCCTCCTGCACGGTCCAGCGTCCGGTTCCCTTCATCCCGGTCTTGTCGAGAATCGCGTCCACCAGGTAGCCGTCGCCGTCCCGCTTGCGAAAGATCCGGGCTGTGATCTCGATGAGGAAGCTCTCGAGTTCCCCCGCGTTCCAGTCGGCGAAGACCTCCGCGAGCCGATCGTTGCTCAAGCCCCCCGCGATCCGGAGCACGTCGTAGGCCTCGGCGATCAACTGCATGTCCCCGTATTCGATCCCGTTGTGGACCATCTTCACGTAGTTCCCCGATCCGCCCGGACCGATGTAGGTCACGCAGGGCCCCCCCACCTGGGCGGCGACTTTCTCGAGGACGGGGGCGATCAACTCGTAGGCATCCCGCGAACCGCCGGGCATCATCGAGGGGCCGTGGCGCGCGCCCTCTTCCCCGCCGGAGACTCCCATGCCGATGTAGCGGATCCCCATTTCCTCCGCCTTTTTTGCACGGCGCTCGGTGTTGGGAAACCACTCGTTTCCCCCGTCGATGAGGACGTCGCCGGGCTCCAGCAGGGGAAAGAGCGCCTCGATGGTCGCGTCGACCGGAGCACCCGCCTTCACCAGCAGGATGATGCGCCGGGGCCGCTCGAGGGAGGCCACGAAGCCCGCGAGATCCTCGAAGCCCGTGACGGGGAGATCGCCCTCCGCCTGCGCACGGGCGAGAGTGTCTCGAACGCGCTGCGCGGTGCGATTCCACACCGAGATCGAGAATCCCTTCTCGGCGATGTTCAGGGCCAGGTTCTGACCCATGACGGCGAGACCTACGAGACCGATTTCGGACATGATTACTCCCGGACTGCCGCTGCAGCGGCTTCATCGAGGATCCAGGTGTCGTCGGCAGCCACCTGGATCGGTAGGTTTGCACCCGGCTCGCAGAGGGCGCGGCGAACCGTGTCCGCCTTGCCCGAGCCGGTGACGAGGACGATCCGTTCCCGAGCACGCAGAAGCTCTTCCGCCGTCAGCGTCAGCCGCCAGGGAGGGGGCCTGGGACTCCTGACCACCGCGACGCGACCCGTCGGGCACTGCCCGGGAAAGAGCGACGCGGTGTGACCATCTCCGCCCATTCCGAGCAGGGCGATGTCGAGGCGTTCGGGGAGCAGCTCCGCGTAGTCGTCGGCCGCGGCCTGGCGATCTGCACGCTCGCCTTCCATCCGGTGAAGCGTCGGGGTGCCGGCGATGCTCTCGGCCACCATCCCGTAGTTGCTGTCAGGGTGATCGGGCGGAACACATCGCTCGTCTCCAAACCAGATCTCGACCCGGCTCCAGTCCGCCCGGAGCGCCCGGTAGACCGCCGCAGGCGTGTTGCCGCCCGCCGAGGCGAGGTGACAGACTCCGCGAGCCTCGATGGCGAGTCGCATCCGTGCGGCGATGTGAGTCGCCGCGACCCCCGCCCAGTCCTCGGAGGAGGCGACGATCACGTTCCGAAAGGTCTCCAGGTGCGACCGTCCCTGCACATCATCGCCTCGGCGGCCTCGGGCCCGCAGGATTTCGGCGCGTAGGTCTGCACGGTCGCGGTTACGTCCTCGTAGCTGGAGATGATGGGATCGACGAAGGCCCAGGCCTCCTCGACCTCGTCACGTCGTGCGAACAGGGTCGCATCTCCTCGCATTCCGTCGAGCAGCAATCGTTCGTAGGCGTCTCCGGGTTGCACACTGAAGGCTGCGGCATAGCTCATGCGCATGGTGACGCGGCCGATGTGCATGTCTTCGCCCGGCACCTTGGAGGCGAACCTCAGATCGATGCCCTCGTCGGGCTGGATCTGCATCACCAGCTGGTTTTCATGAAGAGAGTCGTCGGCGCCGAAGAGGACGCCCGGCCCGGGCCGGAAGGTGATGGCGACCTCGGTGTCGCCCGATGCCAGGGCCTTGCCCGCCCGCAGGTAGAAGGGCACACCGTGCCAGCGCCAGCTGTCGATATAGGCCTTCATCGCCACGTACGTCGGGGTACGGGAGTCTGCCGCCACCCCCTCGACCGCCCGGTAGCCCTCGTACTGGCCGAGCGCGACGTCTTCGCGGAGGTTCACCGGGCGCAGGCTGCGGATGACGTTCACCTTGGCGTCCCGGATGGCGTCGGCATCGAGGGATACGGGCGGCTCCATGGCGACGAGGGCCAGGATCTGCAGGAGGTGGTTCTGAACGATGTCCCGAACCACCCCGGTCTGATCGTAGAACGCGCCGCGGCCGGTCACGAGCAGATCCTCCGCTGCGGTCACCTGCACGCTGTCGATGTGGGCCCGATTCCACAGTGGCTCGAAGATGGAGTTCGCGAAGCGGAAGACGAGGATGTTCTGGACCGTCTCCTTTCCCAGGTAGTGGTCGATCCGGTAGGTCTGCTCCTCCTGGAGGACTTCGGCTACGAGGTCGTTCAGCTGGACGGCCGTCTTCAGATCGAAGCCGAACGGCTTCTCCACGATGACCCGTGACCACGGCCCCTCGCCCCTCGTCTCCAGCACCAGTCCCGCCGCTTGCAGTCCCTGCAGGATGGGGCCGAAGTGGGAGGGCGCGACCGCCATGTAGTAGAGCCTGTTTCCCCCGATGTTCTGGGATGCCGACACCTCACGACAGACCTCGTCGAGACGTCGGAAGGTTTCCGGATCGTCGACGCTGCCCGGAACGCAGTGAATCCGCTCGGCGAACCGGTCCCAGACTTCGGGATCGAGTTCCCTGGTGCGGGAGAACCGTGCGGCACTCTCTCTCAGCTTTTCGCGCAGTGCATCGACGTCCGCGCAGCTTCGGCTCACGCCGACCACCGCAAAGTTCTCCGGAAGGGCCTCCGCGCGCAGCAGGTGGTACAGCGCGGGGACCAGCTTTCTATGCGACAGGTCCCCGGTGATACCGAAAATCACCAGCACGCAGCGCTCGGCTGAAAGCACATGTTTGACATGTCCACCCGTCTCTGCGTCTTCTACTCCAACGGTCACTTCCATGGTCACGTTCTCCGCGGGCCGCAAGCCTACTCCGGGTTGCCGCGCGGGAACAAGCCGCGTCGCTCTCTCCTCCCCCGGCCGGTCCCGAAGACCGAACGAGCAAGACCCGACGTCCCCCCGGGAGCTGACCGTGCCCGGCAGGGGGCTTCACCGGCCCGCGTCCTGGCATTCCCTCGCCTTTTCCCGAGAATCGTCGTGAGATCGACAGGTCGAGTTGGCGGACGATCCTCCTGGGTGCCCGGCCGTCCCCTCCTGCCACCCGGCCTCCATGGAACCCACCGGCGCTCACCTTCGCTTGCAACGGATCGTCTCGGGCGGGCAAACCGGAGTGGATCGGGGAGCCCTGGATGCAGCCCAGGCTGTGGGCATGGAACACGGCGGCTGGTGTCCGCGAGGGCGTCTGGCCGAAGACGGCGAGATACCGGAGAGCTACCACCTGGAGGAGACGCGATCACCCCGATACCGGGTACGCACGGAACGCAACGTGATCGATTCGGACGCCACACTGATCCTGCATTCGGGCCGGATCGAGGGGGGCACCCGGTTCACTCGTGAGATGGCCGTTCGCCACGAAAGGCCGCACCTGCTCGTGGATCTGGCGGCCGACGCGGACGTGGGGGCGGTACGGCGGTGGCTGGTCAAAAAGGGAATCGGGGTCTTGAACGTCGCCGGTCCGCGTGAAAGTTCCGCCCCCGGAATCGGCCAGGCGGCCCGGGAATTCGTGGTCGCGATCTTCAGCCACGATTAGGCCCGGGAGGATCGGGCATGGGCCCGATCATCGACATGTGGGCGTACGAGCTACGCACGGTGCGGGATCTGCGCCGCTGGGGGACCCGCCGTGGTGACCCTCCGGCCCGCTCGCCCCGGGGCGCGACACGGTCACGGCCGTCGCCCGGGACGGGTGCGGTGCCGGGCCCGTCGAGCGGGTGGTCGCGGACGAGACGCGGCGGAAGTTGAACTCGTGATTGCGGTGGCAGAGCCGTTGCGTGCCTTATCCTGGGGGGTACGTGGATCTCTCCGCTCTCTTCGTCAATTACAACTCCTGGCCCTACCTGATCCAGGCGTTGTCCACGCTCGTAGCGCACCCGCCCTGCGCGCAGGACGGAGAGGAACTGGAGTACGAGGTCGTCGTCGTCGACAACGCCTCCCGCGACAGCACTCCCCAGCAGCGAGCGCAGGTCGAGCGGCTGGTCGACGAGATCGGCGGCAAGCTGATCCTGCACGACGAGAACGGAGGCTATGCCAAGGGGATGAATCTGGCCTACGGCCATGCGCGCGGCCGGCGGATCCTGGTCTGCAATCCCGACATCCTCTTCACGCCGGGTGCCGTCACGAACCTGGTTTCGTTTCTGGACGGCGATCCCTCGGTCGGCGCGGTCGCGCCGGCCGTCTATGCGGATCCGGACCTCGAGGTCCATCTGCCGGTCCACATCCTTCCGACCGTCGTCGACCTGGTGCGCACGACCCTGGGGACGGTCAGCCGACACTGGAACGAGCGGTATTCGAAACGGCGCACCCGAGCGGCGCTTTCGGTATGGGGCAGGGATGAACCGATCGAGGAAGAGATGTTCGGAGGTTCTTGCGTCCTCTTTCCGCGCGATCTGATCGCGGAGATCGGCTTCTTCGACGAACGCTATCCCCTCTACTACGAGGACACGGATCTCGGCCGGCGTATCCGGCGGGCCGGGCGCCGCATCGTCCGCGTCGGATCGGCGAGCGTGGTCCACTTGTACGACCGCTCGTCCAATACCGACCGCGAGGAGGCGCAGCGCCGGTATCGAATCAGCCGGGCGCGATACTTCGGGAAGTGGTACGGCCCCGTGGGTACCCTGGGTAACGCGATGTGCTCGCGTTTCTTGAACACCGCTTGGGCCCGGAAGCGAGCGGCGAAGGTCGCTGCGCGCAAAGTGCGATCTTTCGAGTGGGACGACGGCCGACCCGTATTGCGCTTGCCCCGGACCTGCGAGCGTTTCGTGGTCGAGATCGCTTACGAACCCTTTCTCTTCCTCGCGGCGGCCACCTTCGGGCAAGGCGACCGCTGGATGCCGAACGAGTGGATCCGCTCCGAGCTGCGCGAAAGCTGGATGCGGGTGGTCGACCTGTCGAACGAGACTCCGGTGGAAATCGGTACGTGGAAATACACCCCGGTGGAGGCGGCTCCATGAACGCCGGCGGGGGGCCTCCTTTCAATCGCATCCTGCGCCTGTTTCGCGATGACCTCGCACGACCCGAGGTCCAGGAACTCGAACGGGCGTTGAAGGAGATATCGCGCCGCTATCGCGAGCTGGGGCGGCCGTTGCGGCACGATTTCGCGCGCGTCTGGGAGAACACGCACGTCCTGATCGAGCTGCGCCGGCTGGCGGCTGCGGGGAGGATTCAGCGCATCCTCGACCTCGGGGGCGGCAACAGCCCCGTCTCCTACTACCTGGCGGAACAGGGTTATCAGGTCGTCGTCGTCGATGCGGACCCCGTGGTCGTGGAGGAGATCACGGCCAATGCAAACGCGTTTCCGCCCGGGGGCGAGCTGGACGCCTTGCTGCCCGCCGAGGGTCGCTGGCCCATCGCCGACGATTCGATCGATGCCGTCTCGTGCATCTCCGTCTTCGAAGGGTTGTTGCGGGGGGAACGAGCGCTCTTCTGGTCGGAGGTGCGGCGCGTTCTGAAACCGGGAGCTTCGCTCTTGATGACCTTCGACTACGGCGTCGATGGCCGGTACGTGGGCGACCCGCCGACGACGATCGAGGAGATCATGACCGAGATCGTCGCCGCTTCGGAAATGGAACTGGTCGGCGAACCACCCGACGAACCGGTGTTCGACCCCGAGATCGGTCCGCCGGTGAAGACCGTGGTGCCGACGGTCGACGGGATGGACTACCTGTCGGTCGCCTATTCCTTCGGCGCGCTGCACCTCAAGAAACCGGCCGGTTGATCGCGGGTCCATTCCCCGCAAGCTCGACCCCGGGGACGGGCAGGTGCGAGCACAACTCGGGTGCTAGCTCGCGCGCGCGTCGATTCAGATCCGCGAGCGAACGCGCGGCCCGAGCGTCCGGCAGCGTGTCAAAGGAATAGTTCGCCGCCCAGCGTCGCTCCTCCAGGTTCAGGGCGAGGTGCACGAGGCTGTGGCAGCTGGAGGAGAGTTCCATCATTCGCTGGAGACGATCGCCGCTGAAGTAGAAGCGCGCATACGCATCGACGATCAGCTCCTGAATACGCGAGCGCGGAACGTCCGAGAGACCGGGGTCCGCGACCTCCTCCGAGAAACGGTGGTAGCCTCCCGACCCCAGCTCGCCGTCTTCGGCGGAACCGCTCTCATCGAAGAGAGTCGTCCCCTCGTACGGTGTCACGGCGAAGACCGCCATCATGTGGGCCCTGGATTCGAGGTTCAGGTCGATCGTCGCCTGCATCTCCGCTTCCGTTTCGCCGGGGAATCCCAGCATGTTGAACGTACACGTGAAGACCCCGTGGCGGTCCGACATCTCGATCGCCTCGACGACCTTGTCCAGCTGGTTGTGCTTCTTGACGAGCTTCTGGATGCGGGGCGTGGCGGTTTCGACGGCGATCGCCCAGTGATACGCTCCGGCTTCGCGCGCGGCTGCGACGAACTCCTCGGTCATGATGTCGCCCCGCAGTCCGTTGGGAAAGGCGAACCGGATCTTCCAGCCACGTCGCACGACCTCGTTGAATATCCCGATCGCGCGCTTGCGATCCGCGTTGAAGATGTCGTCGATCACGTGAAACTCATCGACGCCGTGCTCCTCGATCAGGTAGCCGATCTCGTCGATGACGCTGTCCACGGAGCGATAGCGCACGCGCTTGCCGAAGTTGTCGTGGCAGTACGTGCAACGGTAGTGGCACCCGCGCGACGTGAAGATCGACGTGAACTTCCCCTCGGGCAGGAACCCACACATCGTCATCTGTCGTTGATAGGCGTTCAGATCCAGAAGCGAGTAGTCCGGAAGCGCGATGTCATCGAGATCCTGGATCATGGGTCGCGACGGACTCTTGCGCACCTCGTTGCCTTCGAACCAGGAAAGCCCGGGCGTCTCTCGAAACGGACGCTTCGCAAGCAGGTTGCCGACCAGCTCGACGATCGTCTCCTCGCCCTCCCCGGCGACAACCGCATCGATCGATTCCTCGGCATGCAGCCCGCGTGATCCGGTGCTGGCATGGGGTCCGCCGGCGATGACGAGGCACTCGGGATTCAGCTTCTTGGCCAGCCCCGCCACGACGGGAAACTGATCGGCGTGCGAGCTGAACCCGCGCAAACCCACGACGTCGGGTCGGTGGCGTTGCAGAAACGCGCGGACCAGGGGCGCGGTGTCGCCGCGCGCCGGACACAGGGTCATGTCGAACAGGGCGACATCGACCTCGGAACCGAAGGCTCGCTTCAGGGCGGAGGAGATGTACATCACTCCCAGGGGCACCATCACGATCTGATGCCAGTCGTCGTTCTGCGAGCGCAAGTTGACGAGCGCGATTCGCAGCGGGCCTCGCGCGCCGCCCGGTTCGCGCGTCATCGGGAACCGGAGACCAAAAGGGACGCGAGCCGCATCGCCAGGCCCATGTCGCCGCGGACGGTCACGCGACCGTTGTAGAACACCTGGGCCACGTCGGCCTGCCCCTGAACCAGACGCACGAGATCCTCGACCGACGTTTCGATCCAGGTGTCCGCACCGGGCCGGACCCGGCGCTCGACGGACATCGAACCGTTCTGGAACTCGACGGACCAGTCGCCGCCCCGCTCACCGTGGAGTCGCAAGTGACAGCGCCCGTCCCGGCCGGCGGCCTCACGGGCACCCGTGGAATAACGCATCGATGCGGCCTCGAGGAACCGGTCGAAGGAGGGGATCTCCTCTTCGTGCGGCGCAACGATCGGCCGCGGTCCCAGCTCCGATTCGGGTTGCACGGGAAATTCGTCGCAGTCGGGAATGTCCCGCGTGTCTATACCCGCGTAGCGGGATCCGATGAACGGTCCCGACAGGAGCCTGCGTCGAAGGGGAGTGACCCTGGCCTTCAGTTCGTCCGAGAAGGTGACCCCGTGCCAGTTCGCGAAGTGATACGGACTGTAGGAGTAGTACAGCGACCGTCGCACTCGATCCGAGCGCAGGTCCTTCGCCCCGTGCCACAGACTCTGGACGAATACGATCAAGTCCCCCCGTCGAACGTGAAGCTCGCGATAACCGGGAATGTCCTCCCATGCGACCGCATCGCCGCGCCCTTCCCCCCGCTCCATGAACGAATCGATGAAACCCCGATCGTGGGCGGGAGGATCCCAGTCGGGATGCACGCGGTTGTAGGGAAAGGGAGCCATCAGCTTGTGCGTCCCCTCGAAGACGACCATCGGCCCATCCTCGGGGCCGCAATCCGACAGAAACACCACCGCGGTGAGGTGGTCACACCGGGGACCTTCGCCGGTGAGGTAGTAGCGAGCCGACTGAATCCGATGCAGGGGCAAACCGATCCCCCGACCGCGGGTGATGCTGTACGCCTCGGTCAGGCGCTGCGGGCCGGGCACGAACTCCCTCACCCAGTCGAGGATCGCGGGATGGTCGATCAATTCCTCGAACGGCTCGCCGCAATCGACGAGGTTGAACAAGCGCATCTCGTTGACCGCGGGCGTCCAGGTGGACGGACAGGTGGGCGGGAGGCCGGAAGGAGCCCCGGCCTCGAGATCCAGAAGGGAACGCTCGAGGGTCTCGAGCGTGGACTCGGGGAAGGCCCGTCGCTGGACGTGGTAGCCCTTCAGGTCCAGGTGATAACGCACCTCGGGGGTGATGCGGGTCTCGGGAGACATGTACCTCCATTGGGCGAGAAGATGGGGATTTTGGCTCGGGTTTCCTCGTTTTACTTGTGGAACGGGAGGGGGCGGGGCGGGCGTGTGGGAGATCCCCGCGGAAAACGGCTTCGCCTTGGCGGGCGAAGCGGCCCCTCGCAAGTCGCCGTACGCTCCAGGCCGCGGGGGAGCGCGTCCATTCGAACGTCCCACGGCCATCGGGCCGCGCGGCGAGGAGATCGGGGGTGGACGTATCTGCGCTTTGCGCCCGATTCCCCCATTTCCCTTACAATCACATCCGGCGCTGCCGCGTAACGCTTACGCCCACCGTCACCGCGATGAACCCAGGCACCCTGGCTCTGCTGTTGCTGTTGACTCCGCTCTCCCGTGCCCAGGAGACGGACGACTTCGAGGGTGGTGACAACGACGGGGGCTGGTCCTTCAACGTAGCGGTGCCCGACATCCTGGAGACGACGGGCGGCAACCCGGGCGGTTTTCTGCACAACACATCGGTGTCTTCGTTCGCGCCGATCCCGACCACCGACGACGGCACGGCTTCGGGTTTTTTGGGCGACTTGCGCGCGCTCGGCATCACCGCCCTCAGCGTGGATGCGATCACGAACTCGGCCAGCTTCGGTGCCGGGGGGCGGGAGTTCTCGCTTCTCCTGCGCGACACCAAGGGCACCCTCGCCGTGACGGACGACGACTACGCGTACTACGTCGGCTCCGAGGTGCCCCAGCCCGGTGCAGGCTGGAAGAGCTTCCAGTTTCCCGTTCCGAGCCTGTCGACGGACCCCGTTCCCCCCGGCTGGTCGGGCGGATGGGCCGGCGACCTCGAGAACTTCCGTCCGGGGATCGACTGGAACGACGTGATCACGAGCGTCGATCGCGTCGAGCTCTGGTGGTTGAACCCTTCCTTCTTCGCCATCTTTCAGGACTGGGACGTGGGCATCGACAACGTCTCGCTCGTCTCGACGCCGGCTCCCGTGCCGGCGCTGCACCTCGTGCCGCTGGTCGTCCTGGCGCTCGTCGTCTCGACCACGGGGGCCCTTCTCCGTAGAAGAACGTGACGTCCCGGCGAACCACCGCATCTCGAAGGACGGCCCGGCCCGGCGATCGGGGCGTGGCTGCGTACGCGGACGATCCCCTGCTTCGCTCTCTTCGCGTCTGCACGCTCCTCGCTTCCACCGCCCTGCTCGCCTCCTGCGGCGCCTTCACGGCGGGCGTCGTGGCGAGCGCCGACGACGACGGCGGAGGGAACGCCGCGACGGTGGGGAGTGACCTGAGCGTCACCGACCCGAACGACCTGGCTCAGCGGGCGGTGACTTCGCCTGCGGCGATCCGCTTCCGTCTCACCGACCAGGAAGGGGACTTGGCGACGGTGAGGATGTTCTACTCCCTTCCCGACCCGAACGACCCGAACGACCCGAACGACCCGGATAGCAGGATCGAGGAGGAGATCGATTCGACGGAGTTGACGGGGTTGGCGACCGACGGGAGCGATCAAGTCCTGGAATGGAACTTCGGCTCGGTCCTGGGTCATCAGTACGAGGACAGGCTGACGATCCGCATGGAGGTTGTGGGAGGCATCTCGCCGGACCCGGTGCCTGCGGAGGTGGGGAACGACGCTCCGGTGGTCTCGGACGTGGGTCTCGATCCTCCTGACTCCGACGAATACGGCGGAAACGTCGGGCTGACGTTCTACGTCAGCGACAGCGCGGGAGATCCGCTCGACGTCACGGCGGAGTTCACCACGGACAACGTGAACTGGGACCTCATGCGCCCGGCGGGGAATACGCCATCACAACCCACCCTCGATCCCAACGTATTCGATGAACTCCCGTCACAGCCCGTTGCCGAGCAAAAGTCCTTCTCCTGGGACTCTGTTTCCGACCTGGCCGGTCAGGAAATCAAGGGCGTCGGTGTGCGTATCACGGCGAAAGACGGGTTTGTTGAGGGCGTTCATACGGTCACGCTGGGGGGGGTCCGCATCGACAACAACGAGCCCCCCTTCACCGTCCTCGACGCAGGTGCATTCGTCAACGGAATCAAGGACCGCGGCAACATCCCGATCCGCTTCACGGTCCGCGACGACGAGTCGGACGAGGTGCAGCTCGCCATCCAGTGGCGCGCGGGAGAGCAGGCCTACCCCCTCGTGCTCGACAGCAACGAGCAGCCGGTGGACCTGACGGAGCTCAGCCCGGTCGAGCTGCGCGACCTGCTCGAG
>NYUD01000062.1 GCA_002683825.1 Planctomycetota bacterium | reverse complement strand
GCGCAAACACTCGCGTTCCGCCACCCCTCTGCCCCCACCGGCCCCCGATCACGGCTACGGCACACCCCGACGCCACTTTGACGCTCTTCCGTCACGTTCTTCAAGTACTTGGGCCCCCTCCCGCCTCCGGACCCGACGTCGGGCAGCCCACGTGAGGATGAGCCGGGCTCAAAACAACCCTTTGGAACACCTGTACTCCCACGATCCGGCTGTAGCGCTTGCAAGCTGCCCTAGACCCAAGAGACAAGCATGATCCAAGCAATTCTGGTCCTCGCGGCCAGCACCGCGCCGGCCCTGGCGCAGGACCTGCCCGCACTGGAGAAGATCCTGTCGCGCTCGAAGTCCGCCTCCCAGCGACTCGAGGCCCTCGACGACGACGCGCTCCTTGTCCGGACACGCGCCTTGGAACTTCCCGGCGGAGGCCTGGACAAGGATTCAGCGAACACCGCCCTCGTGCGAGCAGCCCGTCGCTTCAAACGCGACCAAAAGTCCGCGTTCGAAGGGATGAGACGTCTGCCGAAAATGCCCGAACTCGGGAAGGACGAGATCCTCAAGAGGATCTGGAGGCCCAGACCGCGACCATGGAGGTGCACCTCGAACGCATCCAGAACTGGCTCTCCTGTCGGGCAGCACTCATCGCCGCCCTGTCCGCGCGGCGTGATGACCGCTGCGTGGAGGGACTCGGCGACATCCTCGAAGCACTGGCGGTCGGCCAGGACGCGGACGCCGTCATCGACGCACTGTTTGGTTATGGAACCCGACCCGCGCTGGAGCATGTGCTGGACGCGGTCCGAGCATTCGAGAGGACGCTGGATGCGCGCAAGAAGCAGCGCAAGAAGCTCGCGGCTCAGCGTCACCAGAAGAAGCCCGGCTACTGGAAGGGTACGAAGGAGGCCTGGAAGGCACGCGAAAAAAGACGCATCGCCGGCTTGGTCGAGAAATACGACGAAGCCACGGCGGTTGAGGCCAGGAGCACCCGAGCAGAGGGATGGCCCGGTCCGGCCTTCAGTCCCGGGGTGCCCCACTCCTGGCACTACGGCGACTGCCGCAACACGTAGCGACAGCTCCATGTACAGGAGCTCGAAACCCAACGGCTCGTCCCCCGAGCACGCCGCCGCACCCCCAGGTAGTTTGTCGCATTTTCTCCGTTTCGTGGCATAATCCGGTGATTGGCTGTGTCGTGCACGGGTTTTCACCTGGTAACTGAACGGTTCTCGGCCCAGCCGTAACGATGCCGATGCGCATAAGACGTTGAATAGAGGAGTTTGAACATGCGGCAAGTGTTTTATTTTTTGGTCCTGATCGGTGTTGCCTGTACTACGGGCGCCCATGCATGGGCGAGCAACGAGACTCCGGGATCCAGTCCGGAACCGAGTGCAGTCAGCGCGCCATCGTCCGTCCTGTTTGTTGATCCCAACCGCATCGTTGGAACGCGAGAAGACGATGTACTCACGGGAACCTCCGGCGATGATCTGATCATCGGCAGGAGAGGAGATGACCTCCTGCAGAGTGGTGAGGGAGACGACACGTTGAAAGGGGGTCGCGGGGACGATCGGCTTGAATCGAGCAGTGGCCACGACGTTCTCATAGGAGGTCGAGATGAAGACACCTTCTACATCGCGCTCGGTGGCTCCCGCCACGTCAAGATCCAGGATTTCGATGTGGAGGAGGACACGCTGCTCATCGGAGACGGGGGTCTCGATGCGTTGGGAAGGAGCAGTCTCCGGAGTAGTCAGGCGGGAACGACGCTCGTCTTGTCACGCGGCATGGAGGAACTCGAAATTACGTTCCGCGGCGTGAGCGAGCGAAAACTCCTGCGCGAGGCGGTCATCGAGTTCGCGAGAGATTTTCCCGACTATGGCAACTTGCGGATCCTCGCGCTCTACAACGACCCACTCGCACATGAAGGACCGGTTCATCTGGAGGACAGCGAAGAACTCGTATTTACTTCGAACCGTTTGACCGATAGCACAGGCCAGCCATACGTGGTCGTTTCGTCCTACGACACCGATTCGGGAAAGACCACCGACCTGAGACTCAGCGAATCGATCCCGATGGCGAATGGCGCCACACTGGCCCGGGATGGCCACATCATCTTCGACCGCCAAGGCAACTTGACGGCCTCCGCTGGCCTCTCGCGCTACGACCCGCACACGGGGCGAGTGACCGACATCGTGTCCAGCGTAGGGGGGTTGGAGTTCAACAGTCCCAACGACGTCGTAGAATCGAGGCGCGGCGAGCTCTTGTTCACGGATCCTCAATACGGATTCGAGCAGGGATTTCGGCCGCCTCCGCAGCTTGGCAACTGGGTTTGGCTCTACGATCCATCTACAGAGATCTTCACGCTCCTCGCTGACGACCTCAGCCGACCGAATGGGATCACACTGTCGAATGACGAGAGCTGCCTCTACGTAACCGATTCGGGCTGGGCAGTGGGCGATGGAACGATCGATCCCGATGGACCGCGCAACGTCTATCGATATCGGATCAATCGTACAAATGGTCGGGTGTTCCTCTCCGATCGGCAGCTCCTTGCGACGGCAGAAGTCGGAATCGCCGATGGGGTAAAGGTCGATGTTGCGGGGAACGTGTGGTATTCGACCGGTGCCGGTCTGCATGCCTTGAGCCCGGTGGACGAAGTGCTCGGCGCGGTCGCGGTTCCGGGTGGGGCCGCGAATTTCGTCATCACGGAAGAGGGCATCTTCGTGATGGGAGAAACCGGGTTGTACCTGCTGCTGCAGGCAGAAGACTCGGATCACGATTAGGCGAGGGGTCCATCCGGAGCATAGGCATTCCAAAGGGGTGTTTCTTGCCCGGCTCTTCCGTCACGTTCTTCACGTTCTTGAGCCCCCTCTCGGCAAGTACCCCGTAACCAGGCAACGTAGTGTCTGACGCCTATCGTTCGGCACCTGTCTCGGCGATCATCGTTTCCAGCTCCTGGACATGCCCTTCGCCCGGTCCCGGCTCCCCTTGGCAAGCGAAAGCAGCAGGGAGTTCGGAGCACACTATCCTGTTGCCCGGATTCGAGTAGGATACGAGGCTGGAGCGGCATTTCAGAGGCGTACGTAAACGGACTGGAGGGAGAATCATGCGCTTGGACAACACCGCCATCGTCTTTGTCGGCTATCAGAAAGACTACTTTGCTGTGGACGGCATTCTCCGCGGCGTGATCGAGGAGGCTGATCGAACGAACAATATCCTCGAGAATTCGCTGCAGCTTTTGGAACGCTTGAGCGACACGAACGCAGTCCTGATTCAAACGCCGATCATCTTCACCGAGGACTACAGCGAGTTGAACGACCCTGTCGGCATCCTGAAGACGATAGTCGATGTCAAGGCGTTTCGTTCCGGGGCGCCCGGTGCCGACCTGCTTCCCGAATTCGCCGCGTATGGAGAGCGGATCATCACTGTCGAGGGAAAGCGCGGGCTCAATGCTTTTTCGAACACGGAACTCGACACCGTGCTTCGTGACAAGGCCATCGAGCGCGTCGTATTGGCCGGGGCCGTAACATCGATCTGCATCGATTCGACGGGACGCGCGGCACACGAACGCGGCTACCGCGTGTCCGTCCTCTCCGACTGTACTGCCTCGCGTACGCCCTTCGAACAGTCGTTCTACTGCGAGAATATTTTCCCGCTATACGCTGAGGTTCTGACCGCGGATGACTTCTTGCGAGGAATCCGAAGTAAAGAATGACGAACGATCCCCCCCCCGACCGTGACCCGATCGGCCTGGAGAACTCGGAGTCGGAAGAGGCGAATAGGGACGGCACCAGCGACGAGTTGACGTCGCAGATTCAGTACCGGCTTGTCGAAGAGGCCCGGACGGCAGTACGTGCGGCCAAGGCGCGCAGCCAGCAGCTGGCCGAGGCCAACGAGGAGTTGCGCTCCGTCAATCTGGCGCTGAGCCGGTTCGTCCCCGACAAGGTCCTGAGGAGCCTGGGCGTGGACGGTGCGCCCGTGTCCGCCAGCGGGCAGCGGGCCGAAGCGGCCGGACTCCTCATCGAGAGGCTTCAAAACGCGCTTGAGTTTCGGGAACGGTTCCTGGCCAACGTGAGCCACGAGCTGCGAACGCCGCTGAACGCCATTCTGGGGATCACCGAGGTGTTGCGAGAGGGGGTTTACGGCAGGATCAGCGAGAAGCAGAGCGAGATGCTGGGCACCGTCGAAAAGAGCGGTGACCACCTGCTCTCTCTCATCAACTCCATTCTGGACTTGAGCAAGATCGAAGCCGGCCAATCGGAGTTGCGGCGCCAGTCCTGCAATCTGGAACGGCTGTGCCGCTCCACCATCCAGCTGGTCCGCCAGCAAGCACAAGCAAAGGGATTGGCCCTTCACTTGTACTATCGATGCGAACTGGAGTCCGTCGATCTCGACGCGCGCCGCGTGCGCCAGATCCTCTTGAATTTGCTCAGCAACGCTCTCAAGTTCACGGAATCGGGATCGATCACGGTCGAGGTCGACCTTGTCGACGAAGCAAGAGAGGTGTGCCTTCGAGTGAAGGACACAGGTATGGGCATCTCTGAAGAAGACCAGGAGTTGTTGTTTCAGCCTTTCTTCCAGGTACACCACGGACTCGCTCGAAAGTACTCCGGAACAGGCCTCGGCCTGGCCATCACCCGCCGTGCGGTGCAGCTGCACGGCGGCCGGATCGAACTGGAGAGTCGACTCGGTCGAGGCAGCGACTTCACGGTGTTTCTGCCGCTCCAGGCCTCGCCTTCGTCGCTGCCTCGCTCGGGCGGAGGCCTGACTGAAACTGTTCCCGGCGCCAGAGAACAGATTGCCTCCGACAACACGGGGGTGGGCGAAGCTCGAGCGGGCGCGGGAAAGGCCGTCGAGGGCGCCCCCGTTCTCCTGTTCGTCGACGACGTGGAAGAAAACCGGCGACACGTCGCCGACTACTTCGAGCACGAAGGCTACGTGGTTTGTGAGGCCGACAACGGGTACGGGGCCCTTCGGCACGTCATGGAGCAGCCTCCGGATCTCGTGTTGCTCGACATCCACATGCCCGGGCTGAGTGGATTCGACCTCTTGCGATGCATGCAGGCACTCTCAGTGACCCGTGGTCTTCCGGTGCTGCTCGTTTCGTCGGAAGCGACGCCGAATGCTCGCGAAATCGGCATGCAACTGGGGGCACAGGGGTTCGTGACCAAGCCGTTCCGCATGAGCGAGTTGCGCCATCTCGTCGAGCGTGCTCTCGGTTTGAACCCCACCTGAGCCAGGGGGATAGCTGCGCACGTTTCGAGGGGCCTGGCCGGGAGCCGGCCGGTGCTGGGGCGACCCCGGCGCTTGGCGAGGTCTCTTCAGGTACTTGAACCCCCTCCCGCCTCCGGACCCGACGTCGGGCAGAGAGGTGGCGGTGTGGAGCCCCGCGTTGTGAATGCGGTGCCGAACGCGAGGTCATCGCCTGCATCTTCGATCGCGGAGTTGCGCAGAAGATCCTGAAGCACCTGGGTCTGCCCTCAGAGCCACCGACCTCGACTCCATCGCGTGCTCCGCCGGTTCTGGATTTCGGGGTATAGACCGGAAGTGTAGTGAGGGGAACGGCTCAACGGCTCTTGCTGGAGTGGCCGAGTGGGGGAAGTCTGTGTTCGATGTGTGGGAGGACCAGAGTCGAGGTCGCCAGCCAGGGGAGAAGCGGTGCCGCGCGGAGGTCGGGCCCCAGAAGGCACGCGAGGGGAGGGTTGTTGGCCGGGGGGCGGTCATCGACGGCAAGCCCGACGAGCCCCTTCGAGCGAAGAAGATGCGCTGCTTCCTGAGCCATCAAGACATTCCCCGCATCGAGGGCAGCACCCTCTACGAGAACGCCCTGGCGGACGGGGCTTCCGCCGAGCCGGACGAGGTGCAGAAGGCCGGCAGCCGCGTGACGTCGCTCGGGCTCTCGAACGAGGGCTGACTCCGGGAAGAGGGATGGCGAACGTGGTGCGCCGCCACGCCGACCGTACAACCCCCGCGTGCGTTCTTTGCAAGAGTAATAGGTGTTCCAAAGGGGTGTTTTGAGCCCGGCTACAGCGGTGACGATTGAGACCATACGGGCGGTAGGACTTCCACGTGTTGTAGCAAGTGTGCCTACGGCATTTCCGGGCTGCACAGCAGCGGCTCCGCAACCGCAGCCGCGATTTGGAGATCCTGTACGCCGACACCCGTGAGGTCCGCCACGGTGATAGCGTCTTCATCAGGCCGTCGTAAGCTTGGGTTATCGATCACCTGACCGAGCTCGACCAGATCGCTTTCTGCGATGGTCCCGAGGGCTACCGCGAAGTGACTATCACCATGATGGACACACTGGGATCTGGAATCGACGACGCAGCGTGCGGCGCGACCGAAGACGTCTGCGGCCAGCTCCTGTTTGCCTGGCGCGTCTGCTCCCATGGCCGTGACATGGGTTCCAGGGCGGAGATGCTCTGGTTCCAGCAAGGCCGTAGTGGCTGCGGTGGTGGTGACGATGAGGTTAGCGCGCTGCGCGATCTCGGCCGGAGAGCTGGCGATCTCGACGGTGTAGCCATCCCGTTCGAGGTCATCTGCGCATGCCTGGACCCTCTTCCTATTCCTTCCCCAGAGATGGAGCTCTCTACAGGGTGTGAGGCTCCGGAGATAGCGGGCCTGAAAGCGGGCCTGTCCGCCGCTTCCTAGGATCCCAATCCCGGTGATCTCCCGTGGGGCGAGGTACTTGGCCGCGATGTGCCCTGCGAGCGCAGTACGGAGATCGGTCAGGTACCCTTCGTCTTGCAGGAGCACCAAGGGCTGACCCGTCATAGCGCTGCCGACGATCATCAAGCCCTGGGATGTAGAGACACCGTATTGAACCTGGTTGTCGCTGCAGCCACCTGCGAGCTTGACGACGTACACGGATCCTTTCTGCATCCGTGCTCCCTTGACGTGGAGGCCGCCCGGGCGAGTTTCGTCAAAGGGCATGTAGATGACCTCGGGAACCACGACTTGTCTCTTGCTGTAGGCCACGAAGCCTTCCTCCTGCCCAGCGATGACGCGCTCCAGGTTGTCAGGCCGTTCCAGATCCAGGGCTGCTTTGATGTCTTCGAGCGAAAGCAATTTCATTTGATCGCTGGGTTCTCTGTTGATGTCCACGAACTCTCTGTAGCGCTCCAAGGATTGGGGCATACCCCGCGCACGATAGGCGGCAGATCGGTTGCCCACGTTCTTTCAAGATCCCACATTACGCTAGTGCTTCCCGCTCTGGGAAGACTGGGTTGGAGCATCGAGACCGGCATCACGTACCTGGCTGCCCTTTACCTCTTGCAACCGATCGCCGAGTCGGTTGCGCATGCGATCGGCCATCTCGGAGAGCTTCCTGACCACTTGCGGGTGGGTCTGGGCCACGTCGACCTGCTCGGCGATGTCTTGTTCGAGATCGTAGAGTTCCACATCGGTCTTCGCGGAATAGTCATACTTTCCAGGGATCCCCCCTTTGCCTGCTTGGCGTCCCGACATGGTCCGGTAGCCATGCGGAAAGTGCAGCTTCCAGGGCCCACTGCGCATGGCCTCGAGGTCCCCATGGTGGTACCAGAAGTAGAGAGCTGCGTGGGGTGAAACGGCGTTCGGCGAGCCATCGAGCAAGGGCCAGATGTCCAGGCCGTCGATGGGGTGCTCTGGTAATTCAGCACCGACCAGCTTGGCGATCGTCGGCAGTATGTCGATGGTCATTGCTGGCTCGGACGAGACGTGATTGGCCGGAATCTTCTCGGGGTAGCGCGCCACGAAGGGCACACGTACACCACCCTCGAACGTCGTCCCCTTGCCCTCTCGGAGCGGGCCAGCCGAGCCTGCGTGGTCTCCATAGGAAAGCCAAGGGCCGTTGTCGGAGGTGAAGATGAACAGGGTGCGCCGATCGTTCCCCGTACGTTCGAGCACTTCCAGGATCGCGCCGACCGATCCGTCGATCTCTGAAATCACATCGCCGAAGAGACCACGTTCGGTCGTACCGCGATAGGCCTTTCCCGCATGCAAGGGAACGTGTGGCATCGGGTGGGCAACATAGACGAAGAAAGGACCGTCTTTGTTGCGCTCGATGAAGTCGACCGCTCTATGCGTGAAGTCGCCGGTGAACTTCGTCTGGTCGGTGTTATAGCCGACGACCTGCGCTCCCTCGATCGTAGGCAGGTCTCCCCAGGCCTCTGGATTCTCCGGATGGAAGGGCCACATGTCGTTGGAGTATGGGATGCCGTAGTACTCGTCGAAGCCGTGTTGCATGGGCAGAAAAGGTGCGCGATGGCCCAGATGCCACTTGCCGAAGCAGGCGGTGGCATACCCCTTGGCACGCAACATCTCGGCCAGGGTCAGCTCTTGTGCGCCCAACCCGTGCTTGGCTCCCGGGCCCAGGGCCCCATGAATACCGATGCGGTTGGGATAACACCCGGTGAGAAGCGCTGCACGCGAGGCCGAGCACACGGGCTGGGCCGCGTAGAAATCCGTCAGTCTTACACCCTCGCGAGAGAGCCGATCGATGTTGGGAGTGGCGTACCCCGTGGCTCCCTGCACGCCCACGTCTCCCCAACCGAGATCATCAGCGAAGACGATGACCACATTGGGCGGGCGACTTTCCCGCGTATCGGACCCTAAGTTCAGGCTAGAGCAGCCGCAGCAAAAAGAAAGGCCGAGAAGAAAGGCTCTCATCGCTTCCATTCTGCTGGAAGAACCCGACCCACTCCAGGGGGAGTCCCAATCGCCGAAGGTAAGCGGTTTCGGCGGCACCACTATGCCGTAATCTTCGCGACCGAAGACGTAACTCCACGCCGGTCAAGCGCCGACCCCAAGAGCCCCCTCAGTCCTTTCAACGCCGACTCCGAAACCACACGACAAGTCGCCATCGAGTTGATGCAACGGGTCGTCGACGGCTCCAAGCTCAAACTGCTGAAGGATCTTGCAGTCGAGCTTTCCAATCTGCCTTGGCTGCATCTCATTTCGGTCGTGCTCTTCTGGATTCTCGACTCCTGGACGAGCTGCGTCCGAGCGAGGCCGACACGGAAAGCTGACATCGCGGTCCTTCTCCGTGCCGTTGGTGCTCGGGACGGCACGGTCGGATCCTCTATCGGCTCCGCCATCCCTATCGGGACGGCACGACGCACATCGTGTTCACGCCGACGAATTTCCTGGAGCGGTTGTGCGCCCTGACTCCCCGGCCGTGCAAACACCTGTTGACCTATCACGGCGTCCTGACGCCGGCGTCTTCATGGCGGCCCGAGATCATCCCCCGCGGCGCTTCCGAAAGCGTCCCGGCGAGCACTTCCCGACCCACGGACGGACCTCGCACGACCGTCGTCTGCGCTGGGCGGAGTTGATTCGACGTGTCTTCGATGCCGACGTGCTGCACTGCGAGTGCGGCGCTCGCCGTCGGGTGATCGCCACGATCACCGATCGGCGTCAGGTGCGAACGATCCTGCGCCACCTGGGCCTCGAGGACGCCG